>DATKXK010000014.1:0-300000 GCA_035529075.1 Acidobacteriota bacterium
GGGTGTTCACCTACATATTGGTTGTCGACGACAACACGGGTGCAGACCTCATCACGCCGGTCCACGGGTACTTCCAGATCATCAACTCGAACTTCGAGAGCGGGCTGGATTCAGCCGGGCTGGCGGCGGAGCGCTCCGGCAGGGCGCTTGACAGCCTGCACCTGATAATCGACTCGCTCCTGGCGGCACTGGACACGCTTCAGAATCAGGACGATTGGGTTTCATCGCTTACTGCCACCGACAATATCGGCATCAACCTTGACGACGTGACGGGGACGCTTGACGCTGCAGAGATCGGTGCCGGTGCGGTAACCGCCGAGAAGATAGCCACCGGTGCCATCACCGGCCCAAAGCTGGCCTCGGGTGCCATCACTGCGGCGGCGTTTACAGCCGGCGCCATCACGTCGGGAGTGATCTCCGGCGATGCCATCGGGGCATCGGAGGTAGCGGCCGGCGCCGTGGAGGAAATAGCCCGGGAGATCTGGCGCAATCGGGACACCGCCCACGTGGACAGCTCCGATATCGGGACCTGGCTGGTCAACAACCTTCAGGGCGGTTCCGGCGGGACCGACTCGAGTTCAATCGCCCGGTGGGTATGGAACACGCCGCAGGCCAACCACACGACCGCCGGGACGTTTGGCGGATATCTGGATGCCGAAGTATCCACCGCCGGCTCCGGTTCCGGTTTGTACGCCTTTGGGTTTCAAACCTACGACTCGGCACTTCAGCAGGTGATTCCGCATGTCCGGCTGGCAATACGAAACCTCGATCAGACGGCCCTGGTTGCCACAGGGATCACCGGCAACGACGGTTGCGTCGACTTCAATCTCGACAGTGACAGCTTCCTCGTGGTGGCCGCCGCGACTGGTTACGGCTTTGCCGGCTACGATACGGTGGTCGTTGCCGGGAACGGCGTGGACACGATTTACGGGTACAGCTTCGATCCCGGGACGCCTGCGTCGCCGGATTTGTGCCGGGTGTACGGGTTTGTAAGCAACGTTCAGGGGCAACCTGAAAACTATGCCGCCGTGTCGGCGTCTCTGCCGCGCGGCGTAGCACGATCGGGAAACCTGCTGGTCTCGCCGTTCTCTGTTTCCACGCAGACGGACTCGGCCGGGTATTTCTATCTGGATGTCATCCCCTCCGATTCCCTGATCGGCGAGGACACGCGGTACGAGATCTCCATCAGCCGGCAGGACGGGACGATTCTGCGGCGGCGATTCACCGTGCCTGCCACGACCAGCTGGCAGCTTGTCTGGTAAGGCGAACACTAACGATGGTAAACAAAGGGGGTTGTGTTGGAAGCGTTCATCGGTAACCCGATGTCCTTGATCGGATTGCTGGGCACGGTCGGCCTGACGCTGATCGGTTACCTGGCGAAGCGTTACGTTATCCCGTTTCTCAAGGTCGGTAAGCGTCAGAAATATGCTCTGTACATCGCAGCGATTGCGGACGAGCTGACCGACGAGTTGCGGGCCACGTACCCTGAACGGGAGTGGCTGGGCCACCTGGACGAGGCAGTGGACAGCCTGATCGACATTTGCGGTGTGTCACCGGATATAGCGCGACGGGCCGTGAAGGCATCGGCCGCGCGCAAGTGAACGAAAGAGCCGCCCGTCGGGGCGGCTCTTTTTCACGTGCTTTGCTCAGTAGCAGGGCGGAGACGCGCGTTCCATGAGGAAGTTGATATAGTAGACGACGTCCGTGATGTTGATGTAGTGGTCACAGTTGGCGTCGGCCCGGGCGGCTCCGCCTGTGGGGGGAGGTCCGCCTCGTGCTATGAAATCAACCAGGATAATCAAGTCAACGATATCGGTGACTCTGTCATCGTTGTAGTCGCCGTTGACGTACACCTGCGTGCAATTCGCGCGAACGAGCACAGTTGAAGCTCCGCGGTAGCTGGTTGCATCTCTGCCCACGGCGCGGACAAAATACAGGCTGTCCTCGTTCGTCCCGGACTGCTGCAGGACGAGCGACCAGCCGTCGGCGCCGGTGAAATCGATACCGACCAGCGTGCGCTCGACCGTCCACGACCCGGCCAGTAGTGAGATCATGACGTCCACTCGTTGCCAGGTGCCGTTCACGGCGATCTCAGGATAGTCCGTGTCGTCACGCCAGCTCAGGTGCTGGATCGTCCCCGTCAGCGGGTTGGCAACCGAGACTACGTGGGTGCTGTCCGGTTCGGTCGGCCCGCGAAAACCGTCGACCGTAAGGTAAAGCGCCGGTTGGCCGGACAGCCCGAGGATGACGATGCGTTCTTCCTCCTCCTCCCAGGTTCGCAGCGAGTGGTAATCCGGGCTTCGGAGGAAATCCAGTTCAAGGTTGTCGCCGTGAGAGGCAGAATATGCCGCCAGTCCCGTGTAAAGGTCCTCGTCATACGTTCCCGTGTTCGCCCGGGTGCTGAAAAGGACAGCCAACTGTTCGGCGACCATCTCCATCGTCTCGGAACCACTCACCAGGCTGGTCACGCCGCGGTCGGCCCAGGCCTGCAGCGCCACCGTGGCCGCGACGGGACCGCTGTAATACGTGCCGTACTCGCCGTTGACGGCCAGGTTGCCGTCCAGAGGATTGCCGTTGGCATCGCCGACGATCAACTGGCTCATGGGCGTAAGCCCGGCCGAGTATTCCGTCCGGCCTTCGGAACGGTACATCTCGACGGTGGACAGGTTGTCGTCGGCGCAGGTCATGATGACGCTCAGCGGCGGGCAGATGTCCTCGCCGTTGTCCGGTGTGGTGATTACGGGGATAGGCGGTGTCGGTTCCAGGTAGACGGTGGTTAGCACCGACGAGCTCCGCCCGAGCGTATCATAGATGGTGGTACGCAGCGTGTACGTTCCTTCGGTCAGCGACGAGAAATCCCACTTGTAGCTGAATCCGGAGCCGCTTGCCTGGTCGGACAGGCCGTCGCGAAGCGGCCGGTAACCGTCGTAGTCCCGGGTGATTTCCACGAACGACCCCCCGGTGGAGTATTCGAACGAGGCGTAGTCAACGGCATCGGAACCTGACGTATCGAAACACCACAGGTCGACGTCGGCGTACAGCACGTCTCCCGCCCGGGGTGAAAGCACCGCAGTCTGTGGAGCGGTGGCCGTGCCGCCCGTGCCGCCGGGTATCCCGGACGCTTCCAGCACCAGGCGGCCGGGGAAGTTGTAATAAGCATTGTCGACGAGGTCGATCCAGCCTATCGACTCATCCCAGATGTTAAAGGTGGTGCACTCGATGGGCAGGGAATCGGTTACCACGGCCGCGTTTACGGCCGGGTCGATGGGATTGGCGATGTAGAAGCCGGCGAAAAACGGGCCGTCAACGATAATCGGCGTATCCAGCGGAATCCAGATGTCGAAGTAACCTCCTCCGGCCGGGACCTCCAGCATGTAATCGGCTGATATGGCCAGCAGCACCCCGGGGATCGGACAACCGGGAACGGTGGTGTAGTCGACGTCCTCGATGTCGACCGAAACCCGCAGGGGAGTGGCGGCGTCGAACATCATTGACATGTTCACCGCGGTGACCATGAAGGGGTACGGGTCGGTGCAGCCGGAGGCAGGGTCAAGGAGCGACTTGTACAGTTCCTGTCCGGTCACCCAGGCGTCGATGCGCCAGACGATGTCGCTGTGTCCGACCAGAATGCACGTGTCGGCGGCGGCAAGCGTCGGCGCCTCCAGCAGTTCTCCCGGTGCGGCATCGCCGATTCTCTCCAGCCGGGCCGTTCGTTTCCCCTCGGCCATCGGGGACGATACCGAAACGATCAGGGCAAGCCCGAGGGCAGCGGGCAGTCGAAGTACAGTCAATGGCGCTCCTCCGGTTGCGAATCAGGCTCTTACTCTTGATTATCGAGCGATTTCAGGTATACTTGACAGCAAAGCCGAGCAATCTGAGGTTCAGAAGGCAAGAGCAGCAGTGGGACAGCAGTTCAACAGAGCGACCGAAGACGGCCCGCCGAGAGGGCGTAAGCCGGATTGGCTGAAGGTGCGCGCGATCGGAGGACCGCGGTTCGGTCAGGTCAGCGCCCTGTTGAAGGAGTATGGCCTGAACACCGTCTGCCAGGCGGCCAACTGCCCGAACCGTGGCGAATGTTTCGGTCGCGGCACGGCCACGTTCCTGATTCTCGGTCCGATCTGCACCCGCAACTGCCGATTCTGTGATGTCCCCGGCGGCACGCCGGTTAAGCCGGATGCAACCGAACCGGCCCGGGTGGCCCTGGCGGCCCGGCGCCTCGGCCTGCGCCACGTCGTCGTGACCTCGGTGACCCGGGACGATCTTCCGGACGGCGGGGCAGGACAGTTTGCCGGGTGCATCGAGGAACTTCGGCGGCGGCTGCCGCAATGCACGGTAGAGGTTCTCACCCCGGACTTCAAAGGAGTACCCCGGGGGCTGGACATCGTTATGAGCGCGCGTCCGGATGTTTTCAACCACAACGTTGAGACCGTCGAGCGTTTGTATCCTGAAGTCAGGCCGGCGGCGGATTACCGTCGCTCGTTGCAACTGCTGCAGCGGGCCAGGCGCGAGTTCGGGGCGGTAACAAAATCAGGACTGATGGTGGGCCTTGGGGAAACACGCGATGAGTTGACCAGTGCCTTCGTCGACCTGGCCGAACACTCAGTCACCATTCTGACCATCGGACAATACCTGTCTCCATCTTCGGACCACCTCCCGGTCGTCCGGTACGTTCCTCCCGAGGAGTTCGAGCTTCTGGGTCGCCTGGCCCGGGACGCCGGGATACCGAACGTCCAGTCGGGACCACTCGTCCGTTCGTCTTACCGGGCGGACCGGTTCTCTCCTGATTCATAGTCGTTCTCCGAGCGCAAAATTTCAACAGATCATTGGACGGCCGTGCTCATTTCCTCGCTTCTTCCGATAGTAAACCAGACACGTCGATGCAGAGAGGACAACCATGGTCGGACCCGAGAAATCGCGAATTGTCGTCGTCGATGACGAGCAGTACATCTGCAACATCATTGTCGAGTTGCTGTCCAACGGTGAGGATGAGATCGTTTCCTTCTGCGACCCGCACCGGGCGCTGGAGCATATCAGGTCTCATCCGGTCGATCTTGTGCTGACGGACCTGGTGATGGGGAGGTCTTCCGGTGTCGAGGTGCTGGAGACCACGCTCAAATACCACGACGACGCGATTGTTATCCTGATCACCGCCCACCCGACGGTACAGACCGCCATCTCCGTGCTCAAACGGGGGGCCTACGATTTCCTCGTGAAGCCGTTCAAACTTGAGCTGCTCCGGGCGACCGTACGGCGCGGCCTGGCACATCAGAAGGTGGTCAGGGACAACCTGCGGCTGCGCGGCCAGGTCGAGTTTCTCAAGGTGGCCAATACCGCGGCGCCGAACGGCGACATCGACGAATACCTGCGGATGGTTCTAAGGTCATGCATCACTGAGCTTTCCGCGACCGCCGCGACGATCCTCGCGGTCGATCCGGCCACCGGAAAAGTTTCCCGAAAAATCCATGAAACCGACGACGGCGCGGATATACAGGGGCTGCTCGACGAGTCTACACTGGAACCGTTCACGTTGACCAAGAGCGTTAAGCCTATCATAAACAGTGAACGGGTGACGGTTGACGGCGAGCAGGTGACCAGGATCTTTATATCCAAACCAATCATCCTGGGTTCCCGCTGTCACGGCGTTATCAACCTGCTTGTCATGACGCGGTTCGAGAGCGTGACGCCGGGTCAGCTGGACGTGTTGACAATACTGGCCAACTCCGCCGCCTCGGCCATAACCAACGCCCATCTTTACCAGGACCTCCAAACGTCATACCTGCAGGCTATCCGGGCGCTGGCAAACGCCATTGAAGCTCGCGACGCCTACACGGCCGGTCATACCGACCGCGTCATAAAACTGGCTGCACTGGTCGCCCACCGACTGGGATGGGATGAGTCACGCATCAGCGATCTCATCATGGGCTGCACTCTCCATGACATCGGCAAAATCGGCGTCCCCGACTGCATCCTGAACAAACCCAGCAGGCTGGACGACGAAGAGCGCCGGCGGATGATCCGCCATCCCTCGCTCGGCCTTCGCATTATTCGCGGGATTCGGCTCTTCAAACCGTCGATTCCGTACATTATCGCCCACCACGAGCGGTACGATGGCAACGGGTATCCCAAGGGACTCAAAGGCGAGGAAATTCCCATCGAGGGCCGGCTGCTGGCCGTCGTTGACACCTTCGACGCCATCATGTCCGACCGCCCTTACCGTTCCGGGGCGCCCCTGGACGTGGCCGTCCGGGAACTGATCGATAATCGCGGAACCCAGTTTGACCCCGAACTCGTAAATGTCTTTCTGAACCTTATCCAGAGCGGCGGAGTCAATTTCCAGGAACTATACGGCCGGGAGGCCGGGGCGAGCTCGTCGGAGAGTGTGCCGCCTACCGAAACGGCACGGGCGTAAAGGAAATCAGCAGAATCACCATAGCCGCGATACCCATGGCCCGTGCCGTCGGGCTGGTGGCACGGCGGTCATCCATTGTCGGCGGGTGAGCCACGCCGAAGATAAATCCGAAGGCGGCAAAGACCCACCAGACCGGAGAGCCAAAGCCCATGGCCAACAGGCCGATCATCGCAATCCACCCCAGCACCTTCTGCCTTCTCATGGTCAGTCCGTAGACGATATGGCCGCCGTCAAACTGGCCCACCGGCAGCAGGTTCATGGCCGTCACCAGCAGTCCCACCCACCCGGCGAAGGCAGCTTCCGTGAAGACGTAAAACGAGCCCGGGGGGGCACTGCCGACGAATATGGGCACGAGAAAGCGCATCAGGAGAGATTCCCCCTCCAGAGAGAAGGCCAGTTGGTCGATCGGCACGAGTTCGGAGGGCAGGATAACGCTCCGTGACAGGCCGTAGATCAGCCAGGCTATAGCCACCACCCACCCGGCAATGGGCCCGGCCGCGCCAACCTCGATCAGGTCCCGGCGGTTCCAGAACGGGGACTTTGATTTAATGATAGCCCCGAAGGTTCCGATGATGTTCGGCGCCGGGATGAAGTAGGGCCACGACGTAACGATCCCGCGCCGCCGACTGGCCGCGAAGTGACCCATCTCGTGAACGAACAGGATGGAGATCATGGCCAGGGTGAATTCAAGCCCGGCGCCGCGGCCGAGGGCGCCAAGAGTCCGGTCCATGACTTCCGACCAGGTGGCCGCGCCGGCCTGGCTCTTGAAGAAGACGGGGACGAAGTAGACCGAGAACAGGGTCAGGACAAAGAGCACGAGGTTGACCACGGGGATCCGAAACCGGCGCCGGGGATCAATCGTCAGCGTCAGGTGCTCGTCGGATTCATGCAGCGTGAAACTGTACCCGGACAGGCGAAGCCGTTCCCTGAAAAGCTTGTTGGTCCGCTGCCGCTCGTAGCGGTAGCTCATGGTTACGACGATCCGGCGGCCGTGACGATACACGGCGTCGATGACGAACAGATCGTGCAGCAGCGGTCCGAGGAAGTTGATGTCCGGTGAGTGCTCGGAGTCGGCCATGCCGTATTATACCGCGCCGGGCGTTCAGGGAACACAAAAAAGAAGCGAGGGTCCCAGACCCTCGCTTCTCAACATGTATGTCTAAACAGTCGTTGTCGACAGTTTAGCTCAGACCGTCGATTGTCCAGTCGCCAATTGGACCAGGACCATAGTTGAAGTAGTAATCAACCATGTACTGAACATCCGCGGCGTCGATGTCGCCGTCGCCGTCAACGTCACCCAGGTGCTTGAACGGATACGGACCCGGGCCAATTAAGTTGACATACTCGGCCAGGCAAATGATGTCGGACAGGCAGACCTTGCCGTCATCATTTACGTCGCCGCGACCGAAGCCGACCCACTTGTTCACCAGTATGGCCAGATCCGCAACCTTCTCGTCGGCGACCGCAGTATTAGCGATTCCGTCAACGGTGAAGGTAGCGATGGCGAACTTGAGGGTTCCGTTCTCCTCGAAGTCATGCTCAATGTAGCAGTAGGCCGCATCCTGATCGTCCGCACCGTCCATGTCGTGACCGTACGTCTGACCCGGAGGCTGACTCCAGTAGAAGAACAGCGAGTCGAAGTAAATGCGATCCGCCGAGGTAACGCACTGCTGGCGCTCCAACGGCGTGACGTTCTTTATCGGCTCGAAGCCGGGGCCGAACGGCAGCTTGATGAAGCCCATCTGGGCGCCTGCCGGGTTCGCACCGTCTGTTACCCAGGCAGCCGAGACATCACGATCGATGAACGTGGTGTCAAAGCCATCCGGGTTCCAGTCGGAGTAGAAGTCGTGGTCGAAGAACCCGCCAAACTTCCAACCGGGCACAGCGTTGCCGTTGCGCTCATGGAACTGGATGATCTCTACATGGACGTTGTTAAGCAGAGCGTACTCGGGAACGAGCATATCGACTGCGCCGAACGTCTTGGTGACGGCCTGCAGACCCATGGTTGAGTCGTTGTCAAACGGGGCCTCTTTGAGGAGATCCCAATCCCAACCACCGGCACCGTCGTCGAAGTTCTGGACGGAGTCGACGTAGCCCTTGTAGATGACGTCACCGCGGACCTCGACATAGGCTGACGTCGCGGCGTCCCAGATCTCGCCGAGCAGCTGGTCGGGGACCAGAGCCGGTTTGCACGACTCGTCGATAATGTTCGGATCCGGCTGTATGGACCACCAACCGTTGACTTCACCGCCGCCGGTCCACCAATCCTGCGAGTTGAGCGCAAGACGACGCTGGCTCACGCCGTAGGCGTAAAAGCCCTGGTAGTTGCCGGCAACGTAGCCGTCAATTGAAAGGTTCACGCCCCAGTCACCGGTACCCATACGGGCGCTGTTGACGACGATCTGCTCGTTGGCAGCACCAACGCCGAAGTACAGCCTGGTGGTATCCATCAAGCAGCCACCGACCAGCGTAAGCGTGACCTGCGGCATACGGGTGTTGTCGTTAAAGAAGTAGTCCGGATCGTTGTGCGCCGCGAACTCGACAAAGAAGGGATGCGGGCCGCGAGACACTTCCGGACCGTTGACGTGCACCGTAATGTCGGCCAGATCACCGGGAGCCGTGACGAAGCCACCGCCTGCCGGTTCGAAGACGTCACCAGGTGACGATTCGATCAAGAAGATCGGCACACCGAGAGCAGCGCTGTTGACAGTGCTGCGTCCAGCGTCAGCGCGAGGATCGACCCAGGTTTCGAAGTCGATCGCCGGTACGCTGCGGTAGGCCGGCTTCTTGAAGGGCGAGCTGCCCAGAGTCATCTGGTCGGCCATCCCTTCGGTCAGGGCGGCAAAGCCCTCACGGACGGTGCTGAAGCCGGGAGCGCCACCAGGAGTGGTGGTGTTAGCGGCTTCATCGGCCACCAGCGTCACGATGAGATCTTCCGTGCACCCGCTGTTGGTGTACACTTCCTCAAACGTGATGAGGGTGTCGTACGGCGAGCCAAACGGCACGGCGACAGCGTCCGTCCACTTGAGAATCTCAAGACGCGGACGATCCGCACCCTTTGTCAGGTCGTACAGAGTGCCCCATGCGTCGGCAAAGACCACGTGAACTTCACCATAGGAGTCAACACCCATGGCACCCGAGGCGCCCTGGTTGTTGGCGGCACCGTGGTCAATACGACGGTTGAACAGCTCTTCGCCGGTTTCAGCGTCGAAGAAGGACAGGTAACCGAGGTCACCCGAGGTGCCGCCGGAGAATCCCATGAGGATGTCCGGACGGCCGTCCGGCTCGCAGCTCATGACGCCTTCGAACCGGATCCAGTTCTCCCACGCCGCTCCGGCTATCGTCGGAGGTGTGGTGGCGTAGTCAAGCTGGCCGGTAAACCGGCTGTAAGCCAGTACCGAACCGCCGAGCACGCCGAAATCGGCTCCCCACGTATAGGTGGTGAGCAGGAATACTCGAGCCGCATCGACGATCGGATGTGTCGTCAGGGTGCGCTGCGAGAAGTCCGTGCTCAGGACACTACCGTCGAGGGAAGCCAGGCGATAGAAACAACCTTCGTAGGCGTTGTTCACGTTGGCGCTCGTCGAGTTGGAACTGCAGTACAGTTCGCCATCATAGTACGAAACGCCGGAGTTGAACGTCTCGGTGCCGGGGATGTATTCCTCCACACCGTACAGGTCGTCTGCCTGCAGACCGTCGCCGGCCGCAAGGCTCCAGACCAGATCACCAGAGAAGGCGTACAGAGCCACTACGTCACCCTCGACACCGGTTGTGAAGAGAGAGAAGTAGAGGTTGTTGCCGTCGGTGGCACCGGAACGCAGCGTGTTACCGATCATCTGAACCTTGTAACCATTGCCGGCCCACCCCGCGTACGGCAGGCCGTCGGCGGCGTTCGCCGCGTAGATCCAGCCTGCGTCGTCAGAGAAGTAGAACACTTCCTGGCTACCGTCATCCAGAACGATAAAGTTACCGTACCGGATGGAGTTCATCAGCTCGAAACCGCCGCCGGTGTTCGCCGGCGTGGCCTCCCACACCTGCACAATCGGACCGCCGACAGTGGTCATGTCATAGGCCGACACGGCCGCAGCCGTACCGCCGGCCACGAACAGGACCGGCTTCTGCACCGGCGTGCCGCCATCGTCGATATAGACATCGACAATGGTCGGGATGCAGCGGATGTTGCCGCCGATGGCATTCGGGAACGCACTGACGTCAATCTGATCAAGAAGAGCGCCCGAAACCAGGTCGAAGATGTAGTACCCACCCGACACGGCGGACGAGAAGGCCTGCACTACATAGTCGTCCCAGATGATCGGACCGGAAGTGATGACACCCAAGGTCGGGTGCTCCCACTGCCAGTTAAGGTTCAGGTCGCACCAGGCGTCGCCAATAGCGTCCATGGAGTGGCCGGTACGGGCGAAGTCGTGAGCAACCGTGGACCAATCGTCACCGGGCACACAGACGAACTCGGTGACGGGGACAGAGCAGAAGTAGACTTCTGCTATCAGGTTGTCGTAGTATCCATCCTCTTCGAAAATGGAGTACCACGTACCTCCGTATTGGTACCACGCGCCGCCGTTGACCCGTATGCCAGTCCGGTCTTCGGTTATGCACGATGCGTTACCGCCGGCTGAAAAGTCATACATAATAGCGACATAGAAGTCACCGAGGACCTGAATGCCCCCGGGGATTACCACTTCCGTCCACCCAGAGTAGAACACAGGGCTCGGCACCGGATAGCTCGCGATAAGAGCGCCGGGTCCGGCCGCGCCGCCGTCAGCGTGAATGTTGACCACGGCTTGGGCCAAACCGTCGCCGGCTATGTCGTAATAGTAGAAGCCGACTTTCTCAACGCGATTGATCGGTGCGCCCTTGACTCTCTGGGCCCAGCCGGTCTCGCCAAATGCCCAAAAGTACTGGGCTCCTGTCATATTAAGGGCCTGATTCTCGCAAATGTAGAATTCGTCCCTACACAGTTCGACACGGACCAGTGCTCCTTGCTCTTCACCGCCACCTTCGTCCAGCCAGCCGACGCTCAGCCCGGTGCGCTCCCACTGGAGCACGCCCGGGACGTCCATGAAGTTCACGGATGCGCCGGTCATGCCTGGGTTGCTGGCGATTGAGTTCAGACCAAGCAGCACGAAGCCGGTCGACTGATCGTCGCTGGTCATCTTGATACTGGCATGCCACGGGCCGATCACCACAAGGTTGTGGGATGTGAAGTCGACATAGAGGTTCTCCCACGGGATGCCGATATCGATGTTGCCGGTAACAGGGAAGAGGTTGGCCAGTCCGCCCGGATACGTTTCCGTTGCCAGCGGGCCGGCTACCATGTCGATGTTACCCATGCCGTCATCCGGCCAGATGGAGACCTCGAAGGTATTGGTGCTCGTGGCATCATAGCCTACAAGGTCGCCAAAGAACCAGGCCGGGATCAGGTGCTGGACTCTGACCGTCTTGACCGTGTCCGGACCTTCGGAGACGAACCGCGCCGCAAAACCGTTGAGCAAACGGCCGCTCGCCCAGTCAGGATCCGGGTTAATCCAGAGACCCACGTACCCGGTACCGCCAGCCAGGCCATCGGCCCAGAAGCAGTCCGAGTAGAAGATGCAGTAGTCGGCATAGATGTCGTAGTTGGGGTCAACAGCGCCGCCCCAATTCGCTATGTTGGAATACCACACCAAGTCCACCGGGTCGTAGATCGAGCCTCTGCCCGTGCCGGTTGCCGTACCGCCCATCGCGACGTAGCCACCGTCATCCGAGTCGTAGAGTACCTCATCAGTGGGGTCTCCACCAGAGCACGACCACGCGATGTGGTAGTTCGAGCCGGTGATCTGCACGGGAGTCGCGAACGGGAAGTAGTAGTACCCGTGGTTGACTCCGTACGTGATGGCGCCGGTGTTCCAGGACTCCTGGTACAACAGGTTGCCCGGGATACCGCCGGCATCGTCGTACACGCTGATCACGACATCGGGAACACCTAAGCCGTCGCCGTCGATGATGTCCCAGATCCACATCATGGAACCGTAGACCTCGGCGTAGTACTCGTTCGGGATGTCAAAGCGCATGGCAATCGCCGATCCGTCATTCACATCCCAGCTAAAGTCGAACGCCGTGGCCGGGTCCCAGTAGCTGATGAAGTCGCAGGTCGTGGTGTCGGGCGCGGTTCCCTGCGGCGGGGTCTTCACCGGAGTTGGCATCTGCTTAAGGTCAGCCAGATCCTTATGGATCACATCCGGTGGCGTAAGGGCCGGGGAAGTGAGCTCCTTGTCGCCGGTGCTCAGGTTGACAGTGTTGTCAACAATAGCCTTCCGCTCGGGACCAACTCCGCCTGCAAAGGCAGCGCTAGACAAGACGAGTAAAAGCCCAAGGACGAATACCGTCATTGTTAGTCGTTTTAACATTTAGTTACTTCCTCCATAAAAAAGGAAAGCAATAAACCCGTTCGCCAAAGCCGGTCGATTGCCGGACCTGCCAATTATATCGGCAGGCATGTGGCATTTCGACACATCCTCACCAAGCTGTCTAGGGAAAGGTGAGTTTACTGCCTCAGCTAACGAATCCACTTGTTGTTCCTCATTCTAGGAGTTGGAGTTTGATACTCCATGGCGTTGTGTTAACATACGCTTCGTAGCTCTATTGATTCAGGACGAGAGTTCGTAAACCTCCTAAGTTCCCCACCAAGCTCAAACCCATTCAGGCCTGAACTCAGTGACTTTGGTTACGGTTAGTAATAAGGGAAAGGTTTTAAGGAACTTAGCTTCTCAGTTGTCAACCCGATCCCGAAGGCTGCGCCCGAAAAGTTTTCCCGCAAACAGCGCGGAAATACAAAACGGACCACATCCTTGACGGTTTCAGGTTAAAACCGGATAGGTCTCGTTAACAATTTCGAAGCTTGCAAAAGAAGTACTTGGCGTTATAGCGAATCGCAATTTGGCTCTCGGATTCGGCTACAACTTCTACACACGCTCGAAAGCAAGGTACTGATTTCGTCGGGCTTGTCAAGAGAAAAAAGGAAATTTTTTCCGCAAAGTGCCTCTCGGCCGGGCCGGAGCCAGAATCGACTTGACAGGCCCGGGGGATGATCGGTTTATGTGTTGATGCGGCTCGTCTCACTGGATATTGCCAATTTTCGCGTGATCCGGCGCGCCCGCCTGGATTTCCCGGACTGTGTCATCGGTATTATCGGGCCCAACGGGGCAGGGAAATCCTCGATCGTGGAGGCGATTGCGTGGGCTTTGTACGGTCATCAGGCGGCTCGCTCGACCAAAGATGAGATCAAGTCGTCGTATGTTGCGTCCTCAGACACCTGTCAGGCTGACCTTCAGTTCGAAGTCAACGGGGAGCATTACCGGGTGATCCGTCGCCTGGTGGGAAAAACTGAGCGGCCAGAGGCGCAAATGTACTGCGGCACGAAGACCGAAGCAGTCGGGAGCACCGAGACAACGGCGCGGGTCGAGACGTTGCTGGGGCTGGATCTGAAAGGGTTTCTGACGTCGTTCCTGGCACGACAAGCGGAGCTCAATGCGCTGTCGGATCTGGCGCCGCACAAGCGGCGTGAACATCTGGCCGGGATGCTGGGCATCGAACGGCTGGATAGCGCCATTGACAGGGTCAAGGCGGATATCCGGATCAGCGGCGAGAAAGCCGGCGTCGTACAGCGGCAGCTCTCGCAGAGAGAGAGTGTCGAACTCAGACGGCAGGAGCTTCGGGAGCACGTAAACCTTGTTGAAAAACAACGCGATACGCAGGCGGGAGCACGGGCGGGGGCCCAGAAAGAGCTGCTTGAACGTGCGACGATTTACCGGGAGCACGAATCAAAAAAGTCGGCGTGCTCCCAGCTCTCGACCCGGCTTTCGGCCCAGAAGGAAACAGCCGGTCACCTGGCCGGGCAGGTCGACAGGCTCGAAACCGAGATCGCGCAACTTAACGAGGCAGCCGACGAACTGCAAGGACTCCAGGCTTTGCTGACCGAGTTGGAACCGGCCCGCGGCGAACTTGACAGGCTCAGGCAACTGAAGACTCGCGCCGCTCACCGGGCCGACTTGCAGGAACAGGACGAGGCGCTCACGAAGGAGAGCGGGGAACTGCACAGCAAGCAGGAACAGGCCGGCCGCGCTTGCGCTCAACTGGTCGGCGAGCTGGCTGATATTCCGGACCAGGTGGAGCAACTCCTGGCTTCATCGGGGACGGAGCTCGAGCAGGCGCGCTCGGCGTGGGCCACGGTCAAAGGGGAGACGGAGACAACCCGGCGCGAGCTGTCCCGCGTAAAGGACCAGATTGTCTCGATCAATCAGATCGGTCCCGAGACGGTCTGCGATCGATGTCACCGGCCGTTCGGCGACGACCTGCCGGCTATACGAGAGCACCTCGAGACTGAACAGGACCGTCTTGCGGCGGCGCTCGAGACGTTCGACGAGCGGATGGCCGCCCAGCAGTCGCGGGGCGAAAAACTTAAACAGCGCCTTTCCGAACTCGAGCGGCAGGCCAGGCGGAAGATCCGGCTGCAAACGCAACTGGATGCCGCCCGGAAAGACGAGCACGACCTGAGACAACGCATAGCAGCGCTGCAGGCGCGGCAGGGACGGGTATCGGCACAGTTGCAGGAGATGGGGGAGGTTCCCTCCGATCCGGTTGAGCTGGAGAGAGTCTCCGCGAAAGTGGATCAACTCGAACGCACCCGCCGGCGATGCCATGAATTGACTGGCAGCCTGCAACGACTCGAACCGGCCCGGCGTGAACTTGAGCAAGTGCGGGAGAAGCTCGCCTCGATGCAAGCCACCATGAAACGACTGGCGGAAGAATTCGAGGGTCTGGGCTACGATGAGGCAGTTTTCCAACAGTCCGCCGATGACCTGGCAAGGGCTCAGCAGGCGTTTGACAAAGAACGGGAATCGCTGGTCAACCTCACCAAGGAGCTTGAACTGTCAACACGAGAGCTGGCGTTGCTTGACGATCAACTCTCGGCACTGGAGCGGTCGGCGAAGGAACTGGAAACATACCGGTCGGATCAGTTCTATGGCGAGAAGCTTCAGAAACTGCTGGGCGACTTTCGCACCCACGTGATCGCGCGGATCAGGCCGCGCCTGGCCGAGCTGTCCGGTCAGTTGTTCTCGGAGATGACGGCCGGACGGTACAGCATGGTGGAGTTGGACAGGCTGTATAATCTCAGGATCCTGGATTCGACGCAGTATTACGGCGTGGCTCGTTTCTCCGGCGGTGAGAAGGATCTGGCCAACCTGTGCCTGCGCCTGTCGATATCCCTGGCGCTGACGGAGTCAGCCGGGCTGGAACGTTCGTTTGTCATCCTGGACGAGGTGTTCGGATCTCAGGACGAGGTGCGCCGCGAATTGATTTTCGACAGCCTGGCAAATCTCAAAGCACGGTTTCCGCAAATGTTGCTGATTACCCATATCGAGGACATCCGGGACAAGGTCGAGTGCCTGGTCGAGGTGGAGCGCACGGCCGCCGGGTGGTCCGAAGTCAGACTCGGGGGCAATGTCGTCTAAACGCACAAGCAAACGCAAACGGCTGCTGACGATATCGGTAGTGCTCGTGCTGGCCCTGCTGATTGTAGCCTTCCGGCTGGTCGAGGAGATCGGCCGGGAACGCAGACCGTCGGACAGGTTCGTGGTGGCCAGAGTGCTCGACGGTGATACCGTGGAACTGCGCGGAGGTGACCGGCTCCGGTTGCTGGCCATCGATACGCCGGAGAAGGGTGACCCGTTGTTTGACGAGGCCACGCGACTTCTGGATTCCCTGGCCGTGGGAGAGACGGCTGTAATCCGGTTCGCCGAGCAACGGCGGGACCGCTACGGACGGTTGCTCGGTTACCTCTACGTGGACACGCTGTTCGTAAACCGGGTGATCCTGGAAAGAGGGCTCGGGTACCTGTATCTTTTCGGGGACAGTCGGCTCGACAGTCCCGCGATACGGCAGCTTCTCGAGGCACAGCGCCGGGCGATGGAAGAGAGGTCGGGTCTGTGGGGAATCGACTACGCTCCCGAAGACCGGTATATCGCCAGACAGGGTTCGTTCCGTCTGCACCGTCCGGGCTGCCGGTCGGTGCAGGAACTCGCGCCCGGAACCTACCGTGTATTTGCCACCCGCGAAGAGGGATTGGCGATCGGTCTTTCGCCGTGCCGCAACTGCAAACCGTGAGTCTTCCGCAGGCGGGGGACGGCAGTAAGGCCGGGTCGTATCCCGTCGCCGGCAAAAGATCCGGATTTCTTAACTTGAAACGGCGGCCTGATTGTACAATTGTTGAAATATGCGCGGTCCGTCATCGACAGTAGTCGTGTTGTCAATCACGACAGTTCTGATCCTGTTCGCGCCATCGCTGTGCGCACAGAGCTGGGGTCAGCTGACCACCAGGCCGTACGATACGGTCGACGCTGAAAATGTTCGGGTGTGGCTGAAACTGGAACGCGAGGCGCGGTGCCGCGTGACGGTAACAATCGTCGGCGCCCGGAACGATACCGTCAGACACCTTTTCAGCACGCTCATGCCGCCGGGATATTTCAATGTCTACTGGGACAAAATGGATGACTCCGGCCGGTTTGTCGATACCGGGAGCTACCGGTACGTCGCCCACGACTGCGCGGGGGTGCAGGGCGGCCTTCTCCGCGTGATCTACAAGGACTGGGAGCGGTCGAGCCGGCTGGTGACCGACCACTATCCGGATTCAGGTGTCATCGGGTTTGAGCTACTGAAGGATTCGGCCCTGGTCACGCTCTCTATTGAGAATACGGTTGGCCGCTTCGTGGACAGCCCGATTGCGGATTCACTCATGCACCGAGGGTTCCACTCGTTTCGCTGGCAACCCGACGCCCGGGTCCCTTCCGGGCGCTACACGATAAAGCTGCAGGTGGGTGATTATCTCCACTTGGGCAGGATCAGGTATCGCAAATGAGAACGGCAGTTCTGATCGTTCTGGTGGCTACGGTGACGGGCTGCGGCGGGAGGCAGGCTCGACTTTACAATCAGCCGACGCCCGAGTCCGGCGGGCACTACGAGATTGCCTGGACCGATCCGCAACTGGTCGCGGCCGATACGCTGTTCACCCTCATTCGTTCCGAGCAGATTGATTCCGTTTATGTCGCCCGACCGGATCCGTTCGCCCACCTGAGTCCGTCGATCAGTTTCCACGTCACCGAGGACAGTTGCACGGCGGCCGTCAACCTCGTCGACGACCGCTCACGGGTGGTTCTGCCTCTGCTGGTACGGAGCCTCGGCAGCGGATACTATCGGCTGACGTTTCACTACGACCAGTTCAACGCCGTCGTGCACCCGTCGGCAAGTTACTTCCTTACTGCCAACGTGTGCGGGCGCGCGGCGGGACGGATGCCGGTGGGTCGCTGACTCACCTAACTTCCTGTTCCGCACCTTATTGTCCGATAATTGCACAGCCGCCTTCCTGTAATGCCGGCGCTGCCTGCCGATAGAAAAGGTGAATCCTCACAAGGTGAGGCCCGAAGGCAACGTCCATCTTCAGGGAGCAAAAGTGCCCAGCATACTGGTCGTCGAAGACAAAGATTCCATGCGCAATATGCTCTGCCAGACTCTGGTGGAGGAGGGATACCGCGTCGATACGGCCGAGCACGGGAAGAAGGCCCTCGACCTGGTGCGGAACAAGTCCTACGATCTGGTGCTGACGGATCTGAGGATGCCTGATATCGACGGACTGGACGTGCTCTCCGGCGTCAAGGAGATCGACGAGGAGACGTCGGTCATCCTCATGACGGCGTACGGCACGATCGAGGACGCCGTGACGGCCATGAAGAAGGGGGCGTATGATTTCATTACGAAGCCG
Organism: Acidobacteriota bacterium; assembly: GCA_035529075.1. Classification (NCBI taxonomy): domain Bacteria; kingdom Pseudomonadati; phylum Acidobacteriota; species Acidobacteriota bacterium. The sequence continues at coordinate 18,222 of DATKXK010000014.1, forward strand.
TTCGACACCGAACACCTTTGCGTGCTGATCGGCCGTGCCCTCGAGAACCGGCGGCTGGTGGCCGAGAACACACTGCTGAGGCAGGAGCTTTTCGCCGACCAGGGGTTTGCCAACATCATTGGCAAGAACCACAAGCTGGTCGAGTTGTGCGAGCTGGTGAAGAAAGTGGCCGTCTCCGATGCTTCGGTGCTTCTCGACGGGGAATCAGGGACCGGCAAGGAGCTGTTTGGGCGGGCGATTCACTCCCTGTCCAACCGCAAGGACGGACCGTACATCGCCATAAACTGTGCGGCCATTCCCCGGGAGTTGCTCGAGAATGAGCTGTTCGGTTCGGAGAAGGGGGCATTTACGGGGGCGCATGCCCGCAAGATGGGCAAGTTCGAGATTGCCAACACCGGCACGGCCTTTCTTGACGAAATCGGGGACATGGATATCGCGCTGCAGGCCAAACTGCTGCGTATCCTCCAACAGAAGAATTTCGAACGCCTCGGCGGCACGAAAACGGTCGACGTCGACGTGCGCGTCATCGCGGCAACCAACATGGATCTCAAGGAACTGATCCGGCAGAAGAAATTCCGGGAGGACCTGTACTACCGTCTGTCGGTGTTTCCGCTGCACATTCCCGCCCTGAGAGAGCGCCTCGATGACGTCCCGGCCCTGGCCGAGTACTTCATCGAGAAATACTGCCGCGAGATGAAGAAACCGCCGCGGTCGCTCACGCGTGACGCCCTGAACCTTCTGGAGAAGTATCACTGGCCGGGCAACGTCCGCGAGCTGGAGAACACGATCGAGCGGGCGGTTATTCTTGCCGAAGGCAAGAAGATCTCGCCGGAACATCTGGCCATTCGTATTCGTCGCACCGACGAAATTCAGCTTCGGGAGGGCGCGGGGCTCAAGGAGATAGGGTCGCATGCCCAGGCACAGGCCGAGCGGGGAACCATCATTCGCGTTCTCAAGGAAGTGCGGGGCAACAAACGCAAGTGCGCCAAGGTCCTTAAGATCGACTATACCACGTTGTTCGATAAAATGAAGCGGTACGGTATAACGGACAAGGACCTCGCGTAAGGTGGGTGGCGGGCCGGCAAGGGCCGGTTCGCTTTTTTACATAGAAAAGCCGCCCCAAAAAGGCGGCTTTTTTTATGCTGTCCTGCTGACGGCCGGGGCCGTTACTTCAGGCCGGTTGGCCGGTTAGCGCCGGTGCGGTGCGGATTTACCAGAATCCTGTTGACAGATCGGCAAAATGGCCTAATTTAACGGGACATCTGATATTTTTTGGGCGCCCTTGGTTAGTGCTTGGGGGGAGTCCTCGTCAGAGTCGGGCTCGTGTCCGACAGCCGGAGCGGCAGCCGGGGGCGGCCAGGTATTGGTAGATTTGCAGATCGGTGGCTGGCGTGAACGGCTCTTTCATTAACAGAAATGTCCTGTTGCTCAATCAGAATTACGAGCCGCTGACCGTGTGCTCGGCAAAGCGGGCATTCGTTCTCCTGTTTCAGGGCAAGGCGGAAATGATCGAGACGGCCGACGGTCTGAAGATCCGCACGGTTTCGCGCAGTTATGCTCTCCCTTCAATCGTGCGCCTCTGGCAGTATCGACGCGTGCCGTACAAACACATCATGCTGACGCGGAAGAACGTCATCACGCGCGACGGTCACCGCTGCCAGTATTGCGGCGCCAGCAAGGGTGCCATGACGGTCGACCATATCATCCCCAAGACCCGCAGCGGCAGGGATATATGGGAAAACATGGTCTGTGCCTGCGTTCGCTGCAACAATAAGAAGGGTGATAGGACGTTGCCGGAAGCACGCATGAAACTGCTGAAGAAACCCCGCCGTCCGACTAATATTACGTTTATTCAACGGTACATCGGCGCCGCCAACCACCGATGGCGCCAGTTCCTGTTCATGGACTGAGACGCTTCGGTACCGCCCCGTCCGTATCGCCTCCCCTTGTCTGAACATGCCAATGTCTATGCGTGATGAATCGTACAATCATGACGGCAACGGGCAACGGCGTTCGTCATATACTCCCGTTTACGGTACCGGAACCGACGCAAAAAAGCGGAAACGGCCACGCTTTTTTGTTGATTTGTGGCCGGCTTTTGGATAATATCGAACCTCAAGGCGCTGGAACTGCTTATGAACAAACAGGTTAAGCGAGAGACAATTCTTTCGGGCATGCAGCCGACCGGTTCGGTCCACATCGGCAATCTGGAGGGAGCCCTTCGCAACTGGGTCAGGCTCCAGGATCGGTACGAGATGTACTGCTGTATCGCCGACTGGCACTCTCTGACCGCCGAGTACAAGGATCCGTCCTGTCTGAAGGAACTGATCTTTCAGATGGCCGTGGATTACCTTGCGGCCGGTCTCGATCCGCTCAAGTGCGCCATCTTCATTCAGTCCGAGGTCAAGGAACATGCCGAGTTGCACCTGATTTTCTCCATGTTGATCTCTGTTCCCGCGCTGGTGCGGTTGCCCACCTACCAGGAAAAGAAGGACGAGCTGGACTCATACGGGTTCCTCGGCTATCCGGTTCTTCAGGCGGCGGATATCTGCGCCTACAATGCGCACAAAGTGCCGGTCGGCAAAGACCAGGAAAAACACATTTGGTTGGCCAATGACCTGGCGAAGCGGTTCAACGCGCTGTACGGCGAGACGCTGGTGGAACCGGCGGCCCTCTTTACCGAGGTCCCGCTGATACTGGGCTCTGACAATCGCAAGATGTCCAAATCGCTGAACAACCACATTCCGATCGACTTTACCGAGGAACAGACGGCCGGGAAGATCAGGACGTTCTTTACCGATCCAAACAAGATTCGGAAGGGGGACCCGGGGAATCCGGACGGGTGTCCGGTGTACATGCTGCACCGGGTGTACACGCCGAAGGCCGCTGACGAGATTGCGCCTGAGTGCCGGACCGGCGAGCTTGGCTGCGTGGACTGTAAGAAACGGCTGGCTGACAGCCTGAACGAGGCGCTGCGTCCCATCCGGGACCGGCGCGCCGAACTGGCCGCCAAACCGGACTTCGTGTGGGATGTCCTGGCCGACGGGCGTGATCGTGCGCAGGCCCGGGCGCGCACGGTGCTGGCGAAGGTTCGCTCGGCGATGAACACGGATTATCGGGAATAGATTTAATGACGGACCACATTATCGACAACCAGACGGACAACTATCGTGTCGATCTCGACGTATTCAACGGGCCGCTGGACCTGTTGCTGTACCTGATCAAAAGGGAAGAGGTCGATATCTACGATATTCCGATCGCCCGCATCACGAAACAGTACCTGCGCTACATCGAGATGATGAAGACCCTCAACCTGGAGCTGGTCGGCGAATTCATCCTCGTGGCGGCGACGCTGATTCGGATAAAGACGCGGCTGCTGCTTCCTCGCGACGAGGCCGAGGCCAACGAACAGGATCCGCGCGAGGAACTTATCATGGCGCTGGTTGAGTACCGCAAGTATAAGGAGGCCGGCGAGGAACTGCGGGAAAAAGCGCTTGAAGAGGAACGGGTGTACGTGCCCGCTTTGCCGGTGGACAGGATCGAGACCAAGCGCGACGTCAGCTCGGCCACCACGCTGTATGAACTTCTGGTGGCCTTTACGGACGTTCTTTCGGCCCGTCGCTCGGAATCGGCGCACCGGGTCAATCTGGATGACATCACCATCGAGGATCGCATCCGGGCGGTACTGGACCTGCTCGGAAGCCGGGAGCAGGCAACGTTCCCGGAGCTGTTTGCGGACAATCCCGGGAGGTTGGTTGCCGTCGTGACGCTTATTGCCGTACTGGAATTGACCCGCACCCGGCGGATACGCGTATTTCAATCGGTGCCGTTCGCCGAATTGCGAGTGTATCGCGGAGTGGCGTTCGACGCTCCCCTCCAGGGGATAGATCTGGTAGAGGTATCAACACCAAGTGAGCAGGCGGCTATGCAATGATGGAAAATGCACACATCGACTCGACTATTGAAGCCTTGATACTGGCCTCACCGGAACCGCTGCCGGTCGGCAGGATCAACCAGGTACTGGCAAGTGCGACCCCCTCTCGCGTGGCCGCGGCGGTGGCGAAACTGAACAGCCGGTACGCCCAGACCGGATCAGCTTTTCGTATCCGGGAAATCGCGGGAGGCTACCAGCACTATATCCTTCCCGAGTACGTCGGCTTTGTCGAAGAGTTGTTTACGAGGCGGCGCAAACTTCGGCTTACCCGGGCGGCCCTGGAGACGGCGGCTATCGTTGCCTATCGCCAGCCGGTGACGCGTTCGGAGGTGGAGCACATTCGGGGCGTGGCCTCGGACGGTGTCATTCAGAATCTGCTGGAAAAGGGCCTGGTCACCATGGCCGGGCGGGCCAAATCCGTCGGCCGGCCGCTGCAATATCAGACCACCGACGAGTTCCTCAAATTCTTCGGCCTGAACTGCCTGGAAGACTTGCCGAAGATGTCGGAAATAGAAGAAATGATTGCGGCTCAGCAGAACCAGTCGCAAACCGAACTGCAATTCCTGCACGCTTCGCCCGTTGACGGGCGGGAGCAGAAGCTGAACATAGTCGACGGCACTTTCGACCCTCAACGACGTCAGTGCCTGCTGGAAGCCTCCCGGGATCCGGACTCCGTATCCCCAGCCGGAACACCGCTCCCTCGACTGGTCCTGAAATCTTCGACTGAGACTGAAGCTGTCCGGGAAAGCGCTGAAGAATCCGGTGAGGAGTCAAGCGTCAATGCCGATCTGCCAGCGGCCGGCAGGCCTGAGAACGTTTCCTGAGCACGACATCATCCGCTGGCAGGCGCATCGATCGGGGTAGTGCGCCGTGATTCGTATCAACAAGTACATCTCCATGTGCGGCGTTACGTCCCGCCGGGGCGCGGAAGCCCTGATAACGGGCCGGCGCGTGACGCTGAACGGTGCGACGGTGCAGAAACCCGGCGTTATCGTTGATGAAACCACGGACGTCGTGAAGATTGACGGCACGGTCGTCACTCTGGCCACGCAGGCTGTCTACGTGGCGCTGAACAAACCGAAGATGGTGATGACGACGTTGTTCGATCCATTCAAACGACGGACCGTAAAGCATTGCCTGGAGGGCCTCCGGCACCGTGTCTACCCGGTCGGGCGGCTCGATTACGATGTCCAGGGAGTGCTCCTTTTGACCAACGACGGTGAGCTTGCTTTCCGTCTGACGCACCCAAAGTACGAGGTGAAGAAAACGTACGAGGCCCGGGTCCAGGGGCAATTCAAGACCGAGGACGCCGGGCGGCTGTGCGACGGCCTGCCGCTGGAGGACGGCTACATCGGCAGGGCGCAACAGGTCAGTATTCTCGGGTACGTCGGGAAACTGACGCGGATCCGGCTGGTGCTGACGGAGGGCAGGAAACGGGAGGTCAAGCAGCTCTGCCGCAAGGTCGGACACGCGGTCGAGGAACTCACCCGCGTGGATTTCGCGGGCATAACCTTGAAGAACCTTCGCCCCGGCCAGTGGCGCCACCTGACCGAGAAGGAAGTTGCGCGGCTGCGGGAACTTGTCGGACTATAGGACCCCGAAGGCCCGGCGGCCGGTGCCCGGATCAATAATCCTCGAGGTTGGACCACTCGGCGTCCTCGAGCCAGTGGTTCGGCCGGTCAAGAAACCTGATGACGTTCTCCATCGTGACCCAGTGTTCGTGCTCTTCGTCAGCGATGCTGGTGAGGATGCCTTTCTGGGTGCCGTCGTCGACTCCGTCGGCCTTTTCGCGGTAGAAGGTTTCCGATTTTCTTTCGATTTCGCGCGCCTGTTCCCAGACGTTCTTGGCCTCCCGTGGAAAACTGAACTCCCTGTCTTCGGCCTTGAGAGACTCAAAGACGTTCTTGACCGTAGTAATGATCCGGGTCTTCTCGCTTTCCCTGTACTCGGCCGGTTTTCCGTCACGAAGCGCCTTGAAGATGTTGTAGTGCTTGAGCTCGTCCTCAGCAAGCTCGAGAAGAATCTTTCTGAGAGCCGGGATATCCTGCTTCTCGGCGTGCTCGAGGTAGAATTCCCGACCGTCGCTTTCCATTTTCATGGCGTACTCGAAAATGTTCATACCGATCTCCGTATGTTCAGGGGACTGCAAATTGACCGGCTGCAATATTGGCTGAAAAAACGGCCTTGTCAACAGCGGGGTCGATAATGACCCGGGTCCGACCGCGCCGCCGCCCCGTCGGCAATTGTGCTTGCGGTCCCTCCGGATAGATCTTTACTTGGCCCGTTATGGAGTCGCAGGTTCGGACATGGACGCGCCGGCATCAGGATTGGTTCATTCCCCTGTTGCTGTTGATCGTCTCCTTCACCGTCCGGCTGGTCTACCTTAATCAGGTCCAGACCCTGCCGACCGTCGCCAACCCCATCATGGATGAACGCTATCACCTGGAGTTGGCCGAGAAAATCAATTCCGAGACCGGCATGGATCCCGAACCGTTCTTCCGCGCCCCGCTTTATCCGTACTTCTTTGCCGCCGTATACCGGATGACCGGCTATTCTCTTTATTGGTCGCGTTTACTGCAAATCCTGCTCGGGTCATTCCTGCCCCTGCTGGTCCTGGCCCTGGGGCTGCGGCTGTTCGGCAGGTCGGTGGCCTATTGGGCGGCGGGCCTGGCGGCATTATACCCTTCATTAATATATTACGACGCCTCGCTGCTTATCACCTCGATAATGACAATTCTGACAACCCTGCTGATATGGCAGTTGTATCGAAGCGAATCCAATCCCCGCCTTCTGAATTTCGTGCTGTCAGGCGCGTTGCTCGGCCTGGCGGCCCTGGCCCGGCCCAACATACTTCTGCTGGGGCCGGTGCTTATTGTCTGGATATGGCTGGTGATAAAACCCGTCATCGGCCTGAAGAAGGCGATCATCGGCTACGTCGCTATCGGCGTCGCGGCCCTCATTGTTATTCTTCCCGTGACGGTTCGCAATTACGCCGTTTCCCGCGACTTGGTGTTCATCTCCTGGCAGGGCGGGTACAACCTCTTTGTCGGCAACAACCGCGAAGCCAACGGCTGGTCGGCCACGGTGCCGGGTGTCGATCCTACCTGGCAGGGGGGCTATGACCAGTCCATTGCCATGGCCGAGGCCGTGGCAAAACGACCCCTGAAACGATCCGAGGTGGCCGACTTCTGGTACGGCATGGCCTGGCAGGAGATCAGCCGTTCGCCGGGGCGCTTTGTCGGTCTGCTGTGGCACAAGCTGCGCCTTTTTGTCAACGGTTACGAGATCCCCAACAACCAGAACGTGTACCTGGTGCGGGACTACTCGCTCCTTATCAGGCCGCTGATGTTCACCGGTGTGGTCTACTTTCCGTATGGTCTTCTGGCGCCGCTGGCGGTGATCGGAATCGTGCTCTCGCTGGGACGCTGGCGGCAGCACCTCCTGCTGTATCTCCTGACGGGATCGTATCTCCTTACGCTGCTTCTCTTTTTCGTCTGCGCACGGTTTCGCCAGCCGCTCATACCGGTTTTGCTGCTGTTTGCCGTGTACGCGGTCCACCGAGCGGCAGCTTTTGCGCGTCGGAGGCAGGGCAAGAACCTGGTGCTGTTCCTGTTCTTCTTCGCCCTTCTTGCCTGGGAGAGCAATCACAATCTGCTGGGCCTTCGTCCGGACCAGGTCAGGGCTGAGGATATGTTCGTCCTGGGAACATCGTACGCCGAACAGAACGACATGGCAAAGGCGGAGTCGTACTTCCGCGGTGCCGTGGGTGTTGATTCCACGCATGCGCGCGCCTGGCTCAACCTCGGGTACATTCACAGCCAAAGGGGGAAGAACGTCCCGGCGCTGCGCTGTTTCCAGCGTGCCCTGGCTCTCGACCCGAACAACGCCGATGCTCACATCAACTACGCCACCGCGCTCGAAATAGATGGCAGGACTGTGGAAGGCGCCCTTATTCTCGAACGCGCCCGCCTGCGCTTTCCGTTCAACAGCAACATTCACATGAAGCTCGCGGCGTCCTACCATCAACTTGGACGCCCCGAAGATGCGAAAGCTTCAATCCAGGAATCGCTGCGGCTCAATCCTCACAATGCCCGCGCCCGACAGATTTACGACGAACTCTTCAAGACCGACGAGCAGTAATCGGCAATCCCCCGTTGCTCTATACCGTCACCATATAATCGCGAAGGTGCCGATCTGGGTGCGGCCTTGCGATTCGATGACGTAGTAGTACAGGCCGGACACTACCCGCATGGTGTAGTCGGTGATGAAGTCCCACTCGTCGTGCATGGCTTCGGGTCCGCCGGCGGGGAAGTTGTGGTCAATCTCGCGGATGAGGTCACCATCGAGCGAGTAGATCGAAATCTTGCAGACGTTGGGCAGGTTGGCGAAATGAATGCGGTGCGACCGGCCGGGAATCTGACGGTTGTCGCGGTTCTCGAAACCCCGCTCGTGGTAGTCCTCGTCGACCCGCCAGGGGTTGGGGTAGACGTAGGCGTTAAGCTGTGTCTCCTCCACCAGGTCAGCCGTCATCTGGGCGTAGGCCTCGATGAGGTTGTTCAAAAGATTGCTCTCCTTGGCCGGGATGCCCCCCTTAGCAAAACCAAAGTCAAAGGCCGTGACGGCGACAAAGTACGGGATGGTGGGCAGGAGGCGGTCATAGATGTACTCGTACTCGTAAAACTTCGGTAACGGACGGCCGTGCTCGTAGGTCAACTCGTCCTCGGTCCAGAGGGTGGAATCCTCGGGCGGCGGAACGGTGATCTCGGGGTAGGCCTTGTGGATCTGGCGCAGGTTGGTCAGGTCGGAGACGTTGTAGTCCTGTGTCGTGAAGCAGTAGAAGGTGTCCAGGTGGTTCAGCGGGTTGGCGCGGGTCCAGCGCAGGGGGTCGAAATCGGGGTCGTCGTAGAGAAGGGCAAGCGAATCGAGCGTGAAGGGCAATTCATGGCAGAACCACTTCCAACTGGAGTCGGGTGCCTGGGTGAGGGTGTAGCGGTTGAAGTTGCGGTGGTCCCACGATGACAATAGGGTCATGCTGGACTTGCGCGTGTCCAGACCGGCATAGACGCGGTAGCCTTCGAAGTCTTTTACCCGGGTGAAGGGGTCAACAGTAGTCTCCGAGAAGTAGCCGTTCCAGCGGATGACCAGTTGGCCGGTGGAGGGGAGGATTTTGACCATGGGTGCCGGCGGCGGGAAGTCGGCGCGGAAGTCCGGGACGCCGTCGCCCTGGTACCAGGTGGTGTCGCCGTTACAGACGCGGAAGAGCCCGGAGTCGCCGTCGCCGTCCGTGTCGACACCGGGGTTGTCGTAGACCCACCGGGCCCATTTGGCGTTCTCGGCCAGTTCGGAGAAATTAAGATATTCGCGGTAGGGCCAGGGGTATGAGGGGCTGAAGAGCCGCTCGTAGGCAGTGGGGTCGTGGTGGACGTTCTCACCGCCCACCACGGCAATCGTAAAGCTGGTCTTCTGGTTAATGCCCACGTCGAAGGGGCCGAAGGAGAGAAGAAAGTAGCCGGGCGCCCCGGATGCGTATTCGCGAGCTAAGGGTGACGGGGGCAGCCAGCCGGCGTACCTGAAGTCAAGGGCGCTGAGAATCTGGTCGTAGTCGAATTCCCTGAGACTCAGGTAGTAGTACATGTCACCGTCCTCGTGAGAAAGCGGGTCAACGGTGCGCAGGGGGTTATCCGGAGTCCCGCCTCGTCTGGGTCCCCAGAAGTTGCGCACCACCTCCCCGTCCCATAGACCCGCCCACCAGTTGAAATTAACCTTCGCCGAATCGCCCGGCATCCGAAGAATCGTAATACCCACCGCACTCAGCGCAGAGCGATAGTCCCACGCACCATTCACCGGGTCACCATCGTTATCCATCCCGTAGGCCACGTCCACGTCATCATAGTAGTAACCGCATTCATCTTCCTGGGCGTACGTGCGCAGAAACCCAACCAGGGGTGTCGACTGAAAGAGTCGCGACGTGTGTTGATGCACATGGCCGCTCCAGAATCCGACGTACACCCGTGTCAGGCGTTTGCCGCTGATATTGGCCAGCTCCCAGTCCAGCAGCACAAAATCGTCCACGCGGTCGCCACTCCAGGCCATGGAGCGCTGTGAGACCTTAATGCCCAGGGTGGGGTTCCAGGTCGGCACGCTGAGAGTATCGAAGAACTCGCAGTAGAGGTCAAGCTCTGAGTGGGCATCCTCAGAGTATATGTCACGATTGACATTGATGGATGCCATGGTGAAATCCCCGGCCGGGTAAACATCCGGGAGAAAGTGGGTCCATCCTGGAGCGGCCGCGATGGTATCGCCGCCGATAATAGCCCCAATCCTGAGCATACCCCCCAACGTATGTATGTCACTTCCCCGAGGATAAATGGGGCCTTCAATTCTCTCGCCGGTGAACGGATCGATGACATAACCTTCCAGGCCCCTATAGCCGAACTCCCCCGTGTTCGATATGGGTAGCTGAATGTTGCCCTGGTTGTGCGGGATAATTTTGAAGTACGGGTCATCGGGGTCGCCCAGAGCAGAGGCCAGGGCTGCATGCAAGAGCAGGCATAGCAACACCAGGGCCATTGTCCCGTATGGGCGCCGGCTCGTGCTGAGAATGCCCATGACAGACGTACCCTCCCGGTATTGTTCACCGGATACTAATCATCGGGGGTGGATGCTGTAAATTCCCGGGGTAAAAACGCCGCCCCAGTACAATAACGACATCTCCAAGGCATTTGTCCATCGGAAATGTTCTAAGCTTCGGTGATGTCCAGGGAGAACGGCCGATGACGTCGAGGGAAGACGGCTGGCGACGTTCGGACGTCACCAGATAATCGCGAAGGTGCCGATTTGGGTGCGACCTTGCGATTCGATAACGTAGTAGTACAGGCCGGAGACGACGCGCATGGTGTAGTCGGTGATAAAGTCCCACTCGTCGTGCATGGCTTCAGGTCCGCCGGCGGGGAAATCGTGGTCAATCTCGCGGATGAGGTCACCATCGAGGGAGTAGATAGAGATCTTGCAGACGTTGGGCAGGTTGGCGAAGTGAATGCGGTGCGACCGCCCGGGAATCTGCCGGTTGTCGCGGTTCTCGAAACCCCGCTCGTGGTAGTCCTCGTCGACCCGCCAGGGGTTGGGATAGACGTAGGCGTCGAGCTGTGCTTCCTCGACCAGGTCAGCGGTCATCTGGGCGTAGGCTTCGATGAGGTTGTTCAGCAGGCTGCTCTCCTTGGCCGGGATGCCGCCCTTGGCGAAACCGAAATCAAAGGCTGTGACGGCGACAAAGTACGGGATGGTGGGCAGGACGCGGTCGTAAACGTACTCGTACTCGTAGAATTTGGGTAATGGGCGGCCGTGCTCGTAGGTCAACTCGTCTTCGGTCCAGAGGGCTGAGTCCTCAGGCGGCGGAACGGTGATTTCGGGGTAGGCCTTGTGGATCTGGCGCCGGTTGGTCAGGTCGGAGACATTGTAGTCCTGAGTCGTGAAGTAGTAAAACGTGTCCAGGTGGTTCAGGGGGTTGGCGCGGGTCCAGTGCAGGGGGTCGAGATCGGGATTATCGTAAAGCGCTGTAAGCGAGTCGAGCGTGAAGGGCAGTTCATGACAAATCCACTTCCAACTGGAGTCGGCCAGTTGGGTGAGGGTGTAGCGGTTGAAGTTGTGGTGGTCCCATGAAGACAGCAGGGTCATGCTGGACTTGCGGGTGTCCAGGCCGGCGTAGACGCGGTAGCCCTCGAAGTCTTTCACCCGGGTAAAGGGGTCGATGGTGGTCTCGGAGAAATAGCCGTTCCAGCGGATAATGAGTTTGCCGGTGGAGGGCAGAATCTTGACGAAGGGTGCCGATGGCGGCAAATCGGCGCGGAAGTCGGGGACGCCGTCGCCCTGGTACCAGGTGGTGTCGCCGTTACAGACGCGGAAGAGCCCGGAGTCGCCGTCGCCATCGGTATCGACGCCGGGGTTATCGTAGACCCACCGGGCCCATTTGGCGTTCTCGGCGAGGTTGGAGAAGTCGAGCTGTTCGTAGAACGTAAAGGGGAAGTGGGCGTTGAAAAGGCGGTCGTAGGCGGTGGGGTCGTGGTGCACGCTGTCGCCCGCCACAACGGCAATAGTGAACGGCAGGACGTTACCGGGGCCGAGGTCGAAGGGGCCGAAGGACAGAAGACAGAAGCCAAAGTCACCGGCGGCGATCTCCTCGGCGTATGGCGGTGGCGGCATCCAGCCCTGGTCCGACTTGTCGATGGCGGTGGTTATGGCATCATAGTCGAACTCCGGATGGCTCATGAGGTAGTACTGGTTCGCGTGGTCCATGCCGAACCAGGACGCCTCCGATCCGCTACCGAAGTCCCGCAGGCGTTCCCCCGGTCTCGGCTTGCGACGCGGGTGCCAGACCATCTCGTAGCCAGGTACGCTCGTGAACCAGTTGTAGTTGACTATGCACTCTCTGGACGGCATGCCCAGGATGCTCAGGCCCATGGCGGCAAGGGGGGATCGATAGTCAAACCTGCCGTCAACCGGGGAGCCGTCATTCTCCATGAAGTAGGCGACGTTTACGATGTCCCGGTAGTCGCAGCCCTCCGGCGAGGGTCGGCTTTTCAGAAACCCCCATAAATTGCCAGACGAAGTCGGCCAGGTCCAGTGACCCACGCCGGTGGCAAAGTGGAAGCCGACGAAGACATCCTCGATTCGCTTTGTCCCGGTGGTCGTCACTTCAAAGTCGAACAGGATGAACTCACCGATCCTGCCGCCCGACCAGGCCATGGAACGCTGTTTGACGGTGAGCTCCAGCGGAACATGCCAACGACTGACAAGGTTGGGATCGGTACAGGTATCGGAGTACTGGCAGATGATGTCATACATGGAATGGGCTTTTTCGGAGTACAGGGCGCGCGAGACATCTATCGACTGGTAGTCGAAGGCACCGTAGGGCGTAAGGTCGGGCCAGAACTCTGCACAGGTGACAAGGGTGTCGCCGTCAACCACGCCGCCGACGGCCAGGCTGGCCATAAGCATATATACGTTGTCCGAGTTTCTTGGGTAGATGCAGTAAATCACACGGTCCCCGGTGACCGGATCCACCGCGGGGTCCCACCTCGGGGTCCAGGCGAAGTTCCCGTCGTTCATGAAGGTAAACTGAATGTTGCCCTGGTTGTGAAGCGTCTGCGAGACGACCAGTTCGTTCTTGCCGACAGGCCGCGGGCCCGGCCGCTCACCCGCCAATGGTGCAGACGCCAGCAAGAGTAGCAACGCCAGGGCTGCTGTGCCGTGTGGTCGCCGTCTTGTGCCGAGAATGCCCATGTCAGACGTATTCTCCCGGTATCATTCACCGGACACTAATCATCAGGGGTGGATGCTGTAAACTCGCGGGGTAAATACGCCGCCCCGGTACAATAAAAACATCCCCAACGCATTTGTCCATCGGAAATGCTTCTTGCTGCTGCCGCGGCAATAGCCACCCGCCGCGCTTTCTTTTGCCCTGTCAGTTACTATATTAGAGAAATGGTCAAGCTACCGTTACGATACGGGCTTGCGGCTTTCATGCTGTGGCTTGCTGCGTGCGGGACGTCGTCTGCGCAGCCGTCGTCTGAGCCGGTCCAGCGGGATCATTTCATCTATTACTTTGACTCACCGCACTATATCGAAACGGCGGATTCGGTTCTTAACGATGCGCGTGCACGGCTGGAGGCACTTCTGCGGGATACCCTCGACTATAAACCGGAGGTGCACCTTGTGAAGGACCTGGGCCGGTTTACGGCCCTGATCGGCGGCGGGTTTCCGGACTGGGGAGCGGCGGCGGCAGTGCCGCACAGGGGCCGGATTGTCATCAAGTCGCCGGACCACTTCAATCTCAATCGCGGTCTGGGCGAGATGCTGGCCCACGAGTATGCGCACCTTGCGCTGGACCACCGGGTCGGCCTCGGGTTGGCGCCGCGATGGCTCCACGAAGGGCTGGCCATGACGGTGTCGCGGGAGTGGAGCTGGTCGGACAACCTGGCCATGAGCAAGGCGGCGGTGTTCGGACAGGTAATCCCGCTGCGCGATGTTGACCGGCTGAACCGCTTCAACGCCGGCAAAGCACACGTGGCCTACGCCGAGTCGTACCTGGCCGTGACCTACCTTTTCGAGGGTTACGGCCCGGAGGCGGCCAATCTCCTGCTTGACGTGCTGGCTTCGGGCGGGTCGGTCGACGAGGCGCTGATGGCCTCGACGGGTTCGAATTATGATGACTTCGAGGCGGAATTTCGCTTATTTGTGTTAAAGCGATTTAACATTGTAACGCTGTTCATGGATACAATATGGCTCTGGCTGGCTCTGGCGGTGGTGGTTATCGTCGGGGCAATTCTCCAGTTCAGGAGACGCCGGAAGTACTACAAGCAGTGGGAAGAACAGGAACGCCTGCACTCGACGGATTTCGATTACGGCGATCCGGAGAATCCCGAACGGACAGACGACGAAGACGAGCCGTGGCGACGGTAAGTGACCGGATCGAGTACCTGGCCGCTCTCGCGCTGACGCGGCTGGCTCAGAGCGTGGCGCCGCGTACGGCGGACCGTTTCGGCGCCGCCCTGGGCAGTATCGCCCACGCACTGATTTCGTCACGTCGCCGGATCGCGTTTGACAATCTCAAGCGCGCGCTCGGAAGTGATTACAGCGACGATGAGCTTCGCGCCCTCACCCGGCGGGTCTTCCAGAACGCGGGGCGGACGGCCGTCGAGGTGGCCCGGTTTCCCGTGATGACGCGCGACGAGGTGAAGCGGATCACGGTTGGTGCGGGTGCTGACCAGATTATGAAGGTGCAGGCGGAGGGCAAAGGGGCGATTTTTCTGACGGCGCACTTCGGTAACTGGGAGTTGCTGGGCGCATGGCTGGCGACCGTAGCGTCGGCGGTCAGTTTTGTGGTGGCAACGCAGCACAATCGTAAGTTCGACGAGTTGCTGCTCAGCTTTCGCAAGACCTGGGGCGTGGGCGTCATCCAATTGCCGTCGGGGGCCAGGGAGGTGTTTCGGGCGCTCCGCGCGAACCAGGTTGTGGCTATCGTGCCGGACCAGCACGCGGCATCGGCGGCGGTGGTCCTGGATTTTTTCGGCCGCCCGGCGGCCACGGTCAGGGGACCGGCCCTGTTCTCGCTGAAAGCGGGCAGCCCGATTATCCCGTACCTGCTGCGCCGGGAGCGGTACGACCGGCACGTCGTAATCGCCGGGCAGGCCATCTACCCGCCCCGTTTGGAAGATGAGGAGCAAGCCGTTCGTCAGATAACGGAAAAATATACGCGGTTCTTCGAGGAACAGATACGGCGATACCCTGACCAGTGGCTGTGGACGCACCGCCGGTGGAAGTTGCCGGGATCCTGAAACCGAAGTCGCCGTGCGAGCGTAAAAGTATTTGAATGAAGACATTTCACCGCAATCGGTTCGGCGTGACCGATTTGATCACTTGCAACGGGCAGGGTCGTGTATATTACCCCTGGACATAGGCAGAAAGGTTGATCTTGAAAAAGCTGATATATGCAGTCGTTATCGTAGTCGTCATCCTCGGGGGGTATCTCGGCGTGACCGCCATTTTCTCGACGTCGGTGGAGATCGCCACGGCCGTTGTAAAGAACGGAGAGTTTCTCATATCGCTCAGTGTGACGGGCGAGATCGACGCCAAGCAGGCCTTTGTGCTGAGCACGCCGCGCATCCGAAACCTTCAGGTTACGTGGCTGGCGCCGGAGGGTTCGATAGTGAAGGCCGGCGACCCCGTGATCACGTTTGACGCTACCTCGCAACAGGCCGATCTGACTGACAACGAATCGTCGCTGAAAATCGCGGAGACCAACCTGGCCCGGGCCAATCAGGAGTACTCCATCCAGGAGAAACAGTTGAACCTGAACCTGGAACAGGCCCGGCGCAACTATGACGAGAAAAAGCACGAGGCCCCCCGCGCGGCCGAGGAAGCCAAACTCGAGCTGGAGCTGGCCGAGTTGAATTTCGACGCCAAGCTGGATCAGATTCGTTCGGACGTCCAGAAGGCCGAGCTTGAGGTCCAGCGCGCCCAGGAGAAGGTCAACAAGGCCGAACGCGAACTGGCCCAGATGACGATGACGGCACCGATACCGGGCATGGTCGTCTATCTTGAAATCTGGAAGGGCAGCACCATGAGTAAGCTTCAGGAGGGTGATTCCCCCTGGCCCGGGCAGGGGCTGGTCAACCTTCCCGATCTCTCCGAGATGATTGTCAAGGCCACCGTGTCCGAGGTGGACGCCGCCAAGGTCGATTCCGGCCAGCCGGTGATTGTCAGCCTGGATGCCTTCCCCGGCATGACGTATCGCGGGCAGGTCAGGAAGAAGGGGACGCTGGCGCGCCGGAAAGAGCCCGGCTCCAAGATCAACGTTTTTGACGTTGAGATCGACATACTGGACAAGGACGACGACCTGAAGCCGGGCATGTCGGCCTCCGGACGCATTGTTATCAGCCGCCTGGGCGACGTTGTATCCGTCCCGCTCGAGGCGGTGTTCGAGAAGGAGGGGCGGACGCTGGTCTACCTGGAGAATCGCAAACCGCGAGAGGTCGAAGTGGGGCGGCGCAACGATATGGATATCGAGATCCTCGCCGGGCTGGAAGGCGGCGAAACGATCTGCCTGGTCGATCCCACGCTCGAGACGCAAGGCCTCCCCGGTGATCGTGCCACCGAACCGGAGATGAACAAGGGGCGGGAGGTTCCGCAGCGCCCGGAAGGTGGGCAGCGGCCCGGCGGGCGGGGATCGCGGTAATGGAGTACCGCCGGACGGTTCAGATTTCAATTGAATCGCTGGGCACGCACAAGCTGCGCACGTTTCTGACGATGCTCGGCGTCATTATCGGCGTGGCCGCCGTTATTGCCATGCTTTCCATCGGCGAGGGGGCTGAAAAGGCCGCGCTTGAGGAGATTGAAGTCCTCGGCATCAACAATATCATTGTGAACGCTCGCGTTCCGGAGGAAGAGGCCGGTTCCGCCGAGGGTTTCCAGCGTTCGCTGGGGTTGTCCCTGGCCGACGGCGAGAACATCGGACGGTTTACCGAACTGGTATCGAACGTCGTCCCGCAGCGCTTCGAACCTCTCAGCACCATCAGCCACGGCAGCAGCGAGGCGGCCGTCCGCGTAGTCGCGACCATTCCGGAGTTCATTTACTCCTCGTCCATCGAGGTCGACTACGGCCGGTTTATCGCCAAGAGCGACAACACGGCCTCGGCTCAGGTCTGCGTTCTGGGGGCCAAGGCCAAGCGGAGTCTCTTTGCCTTTGAGGATCCGATCGGCCAGACGGTGCGGATCGGCGACCAGGATTTCTCCGTCGTCGGCATTATGGCCGACAAGTACATCGGCCGCGGCAAGGTGGAAGGATTACGGCTCAAGAATTTCAACGAAGACGTCTACATTCCCTTTAACACCGCTCGGAAGAAGTTCGACCGGGTGGAGCCGATGACCGAGAACATGGTATTTCACCACGGACGCGTGGAAAGCAGCGCCGAGACGGCGTATAACGTGCCGGAGATCGACCAGTTGACCATCACGGTGACCGACCTGAACCACGTCAGGGCGGTGACAAAACTCGTCGAGCGCATCCTGCGGCGCCGCCACGGGGGCGTTGAAGATTACGAGGTCGTGGTGCCCGAGTCGTTGCTGCGGCAGTCGCAGAAGACGCAACGGATATTCAACATCGTGATGGGGGCCATTGCCGGGCTGTCGCTGCTGGTCGGCGGCATCGGCATAATGAACATCATGCTGGCGACGGTGCTGGAGCGCACGCGGGAAATCGGCATTCGGCGCGCGGTCGGCGCCACGCGCGGTGACATCATGTTCCAGTTTTTGGTCGAGGCGGTGACGATCTGCCTGATCGGCTGCAGCATCGGCCTGGCGCTCGGTCTGATCATTTCACGGGCCATCTCGTTTTATGCGGGCTGGCCGACCGTCGTCTCCGTGTTCTCTATTGTCCTCGCGGTAGTCGTGTCGACTACGGTCGGCACGGTCTTCGGCATTTTCCCCGCCCACAAAGCGGCTAAGATCGACGTGATCGACGCCCTGAGATATGAATAACCACCCTGCTGTGCGAGGTTTTTCCCATGCTGCCATTGCAATCTGTTTACAGCTCAATCTGCCGGCGCCGGCTGGTTTTTTTTGGTTTTGCGCTTGCGGTCGCAGCGGCGACGTGCGCTTATCCCCGTGACATCACGCTCGATGAAGCCATCGACATGGCCGTTGACCGCAGCGCCCGGGGAGGAATTATCAGGGGCCGGGAGGAAGTGGCCGAGCAGAACTACTACGCCCGCCGCATCAACTTCCTGTTGCCGGAGATCTCCATCCAGGGGAACGCGCCGGCCTACACGAATGACGAGTCCTATCGGCTGTTCGGGGCGGACCCGGAAAAGCGGTTGTACAAGACGCGCGATTTCACGCTCAACTCTTTCATCGAGTTAAAGCAGAGCGTACCGGTAGTCGGGGGCACGTTCGTTGCCACCGCCAACCTGGCGCGCCTCGACAGCCGGTATCCGTACACCCGGTACAGCGCCGATTCCGGCTACTTTGTCGACGAATTGTCAAGCCGCGGGTTTTTCAGGTTCTCCCTGGAGCAGCAGTTGTTTCGTCCTTCGGCGGCCAAGTTCGAGCTGCACAACAAGAAAGACGACTTTGAGATTGCCCGCCTTGCCCGGCACGAGGAACAGGCGGCCCTGACCACGGAGGTTATCGAGGCGTACATGGGCGTTCTGCAGCTTTCCATACGGGAGGAGCTTTATTCGGACAAGCTGGAGTCAGCCCGCTTGAAAGCCGACATCGACTCCATGAAACTTCAAGACGGAATCGTCTCCGAGGATGACTTCCTTGTCTCCGCGTCCGCCCGCCTGGATGCCGAACTGGAGAGTTTCGAGATCGAGATGCAGGCGAGAGATCGTCAGCGTGAACTGGCCACGCTGCTCGACGCCGGTGTAACCGAGGCTCTGAATCCGTCGGAACCCGTCATATCCGGACACCTGGGCGGTGCCGTTCAGCAACGGCTGATCGCGGCCTGGGAACAGTCGGTGCCGATACGTAAGGCCGAGCTGGTTTTTGCCAAGGCGAAGCGATCTGCCGATTACGCCGCGGCCGGTCACGGCCTGACGGGCGACCTGAAAGCGGATTACTCCTTCGGTCGGCAGAGGGTCGAGGCGGAACGATATGACCAGTCGACTCAGGGCTTGGTGACGAGCGATGATGACATTAGCACGGCCGGCTGGGGCGTGACCCTGGAGTTCAAGCTGCCGTTGTGGGACGGCGGGGCCGGCGGTGCGGCGGTCAAAGCTGCGCGGTTCGAGGCCGAGCAGGCACGGTTGGAATACGACGGCGAACGGACGAAGGCGCGCGCCGATATTACCAGCCTGGCCAACCAGCTTGACGTCAGCTATCGCCGCCTGGAGATCATGCGCAAACAGATCGAACTGGCCAGCGATAAGCTGGAGATTGCCAGATCCCGATTGGCTGACGGCCAGATTTCCCGGTTGACCTTCCTGGAAAGTAAGATATTTTACCTCGAGAGCAGAGACAGGTACCTTGATGAACTGAGGAAGTACCTCGTCAACAGGGTTGAGTTGGAAGGCAAGTTTACGAGCTGATGATTCGGAATATCCTGATCCGCGCACCCAACCACCTGGGTGACTGCATCATGGCGATGCCCATGATCAACGAGGCTCGCGAGGCGTACCCGGGTTCGACGGTGACAGTACTTGCGCCGGAGCACCTCGTTGAGCTGTACACCGGTAATCCGGCCGTTGACGGCACGCTGAGCATTCCCCTCCGACACGTTCACGGGCTGATCGGCGTGGTCAAGATCAAGGAGATAATCGCCCCGGGGAAGTTTGACATCGGGTTCATTCTTCCGCCGTCGTTCGGGGCGGCGTCGGCGTTCAAGCTGGTGGGGATTCGCGAACGCATCGGCTACATAGCGGATGGCCGCCGGCTGCTGTTGACGCGTCCGTTGCCCCTGCCGGCTCCACTGAACTCCGAGCACCGGTCCCGCGTTTATTTCAATCTCCTGCGGCGGGCCTCCGGGGTTGAACTGGAGTACGTGCAGCCCCGCCTGTTCCTGGCCGAAACCGACGTTCAGGCCGGCGAGAGACTACTTGCCGGGTTTGACGTAGCGCCCGACGACGACTATGTCGCTATCGCTTTCAGGGCCGTGGCTGAATCCAGGCGCTGGGGGATTGACCGCTACACGGAGTTGATCCTCGAGTTGTTAAACAGGAGCCGGCTCAAGGTTGTCCTGGTCGGTTCGAGCGACGACCGGAAAGCCGGCGACGACATTGTGGAGGCTGTCGACCGCAGCCGGGTGGTTAACCTTGCCGGGAAGACGTCGCTGACGGAACTGGCGGCGGTGTTTGCGCGCGCGGATCTGCTCATCGGCAATGATTCCGGACCGGCGCACCTGGCGGCGGCCGTTGGAAGCCCCCTGGTTGTCCTGTCGGGCGCTGACGATCCAAAGGAGACCTCGCCGATCTCAGACCGCAAGAGACTAATCTACCGTGACAATCTTGCATGCATCAGTTGCGTCAAGAACAGGTGCCCCAACAAGGGGGATGACTTCATGCGCTGCATGAAGGAAATCACGGTTGACGCCGTGCTCGGGAAAGTCGATGAGATCCTGCGGGAAGTGTGACCGCCCGACCAGCCACCACTGATTCAGCTACGAGCTAAACTGCAGGTAGATCAGCACCGCCATAATAATGGTGAAGAGCACACCGGCCAGGAAACCGGTACGAAAGGTGTTGTGCTTTCCGAAAGTCCTCTTCCTGGTCGTTGATACCAGGTCGGCGTGGCAGTGTCTGCACCTGGTGGCTTTGGCCATGATCGGCTCAAAGCAGTACGGGCACTTGACTGTTTCCCTGACGACGGCCATGCGGCATTATGAGCCAGCCGCCGGCCGCCGTGCAAGTTAAAACGTAAGCTGCCGCCGGTCCCTACGCCGGGAACTCGACCTTTGCGAACCACTCGATTTCAATTTCCGGAAACAGGCGGTCACGCTGGCAGCAGTCATCGAGGAAGAACCAGTCTCCGTCCGATATCTCCTCCCTGTTGATTTTGCGGTCCGCCATCGACACCAGTCGCTTGAAATCCTCGTAGTGTTCTGATACACGCATCTCCGCGTAATCTCGCGCCGCCCAGGTCGAGATCAGGAACTGCCAGTCGGACGCGGACAGGAGCATCACCTCACGCGCGAGCTGCTTGAGGATCACTTCGAGGTCGTGATCGTGCCGATCCGGGTTGTCCAGCCAGAACCGGGCCAGCCGGCACATCTGGGCCTCGC
Source organism: Acidobacteriota bacterium (assembly GCA_035529075.1). Lineage (NCBI taxonomy): Bacteria > Pseudomonadati > Acidobacteriota > Acidobacteriota bacterium. The sequence continues at coordinate 39,428 of DATKXK010000014.1, forward strand.
ACTCGTAGATGTGCTTCCAGGTCCACTCGGTCTGTTCGTTGAGCCAGATGTAGTGGTGGTTGCCCTGTCCCCAGCTTCCTTCGGGGAGGGACACTACCCTGTCCGGTTTGCTGCGTTTCAGGTGTTCGCCGAGAAACGTCAGTTCGAGTTCCTTACTGGTGGAAACGTGCCTGATAACCTCCTTGAGGAACAACGGCCCCTCAAACCACCAGTGGCCGAACAGCTCGGCGTCGAAAGGGGCGACAAGGATACCTGCCCGCTTGGTTTCGTCATGGTAGGTGGTAAGGATGTCACGCACTTTGCCGGCAAAATGGGCGGCGTTCTCCGTGACTCGCTCCAACGCCGATTCGTGATGGTACACCGTCTTGTCCGCCAGGTCGGATTTGGGCGACGTCACCGCCCAGTGGCGCAGACCGCCGGGGAACCGTTTCTTGTGGAAATCAAGGTAGTGACCGTCGCCGGGATACCCCCATTCCCCGGACCAGACCAGGAGGCCGGTGTCCGGGTCGCGCGCAAACACGGCCGTCGGTTTCTTGCCTTCCGGGGCCGATGATACCAGGTAGACCTCGCGCGGCGACTTGTCCGCTTCCTCGGCCCGGGGCTGGTAGCTCTTTTGGAACTGCCCCCACAGGAGCTTGAGCGCCTCGAACCGGTCTATGTACACGCCGATGGACTTCCCGCCCTTGAGCAACGCGTTGTCCACGACAAAGAAGTCCAGGCCGTTTTCGCTCAGGAGTTCATCGACCCCCTTGCGCATATAGGCCGATTGATCGCCCCCGATGGGCACCGGTGGTTTCCATTCGTACCGTGGCCGGTAGGCGCACTCCGGCAGCCACATACCGGGCGGCTTGCACCCGAAATGCTTCTGGTAATTCTTCACGGCCGCCTTGGTCTGGGCCTGGACGGATTCATCCCGCGACAGCAGGGGGAAGTAACCGTGGGTAGCGCCGCAGGTCATGATCTCCACGTGACCGGCGTCCTGCAAACGCCGGAATTCCCCAACGATATCCTGGTTGACGTTGTTAAAGTGCTCCAGCGTGAGCCCGTAAAACCGTTCCCACAGACGGGCGTTGGCGAGCATGTCGGTCTCGTCGTAGCGCGAAAACTCCTCGTGGTCGTGCCGGGCAGCTTCAAGCTTGTGGTTCACGTAACTGACGAGTTCTTCCTTGAAAGAGGCGTCGGCAAGCTGTTCGCAGAGAACGGGCGAGAGGCCGATCGTCAGTTTCGGCCGGCATCCTTCACCGACCAGTTCGTTGATAATCCGCAACATCGGCAGGTACGTCTCGGCCGCAGCTTCGCTCAACCAGTCGGTGCCGTGAGGCCAGCGCCCGTGTGACAGCACGTACGGCAGGTGGCTGTGCAGAACGATACTGACGTATCCCCGGGTCACTTGTCACCGCCCGTTTCGCTCGTGGATTCGAATCCAATCGGTTTGGAGGTGCCGTGAGGAGCGCCGTGCAGCTTGATCTCGCCGAACTGTGCCTCGAATTTCTTCAGGTTCTCGGCCAGGGCCTTGTGCAGGAGCTTGGCGTGCATCGGCGTCATGATTATCCTGGACTGAACCCGCGCTTTCGGTGAGCGCGGCATAACCCGGGCGAAATCGATGATTATCTCCGTCGGCGAGTGGGTGATCATGGCCAGGTTGGCGTAAATCCCCTCGGCCTCCTTCTCTCCCAACTCGATATTGAGTTGCTGTTGAGGCTGAACCATTTAGCTATCCTTTCAAACTGACAGGTTTTGCTTGCTTGTACAGGGACAACCATTGTAATATATTGCCCGTCCATGTCAACCCAACAAAAAACGAGCGAAGCATCGGGTTTGACAAGAAGAAACCTGTCGGGATGCGTCGATGCCACTGAAGCCACATCGTGTTGACGAGATAACGGCCGGCATTGGCCGCTCCAGGGTGCTTATTCTCGGCGATGTGATGCTGGACGAGTACCTTTACGGGAAAGTGGGCCGCATCTCGCCGGAAGCTCCGGTGCCGGTGGTGGAGGTAGACTCAACCCGTCTTCTGCTGGGTGGAGCGGCCAACGTGGCGGCCAATATCCGCGCCCTGGGCGACCGGCCGGCCCTGATCGGCGTCGTCGGGGACGACGACGCCAGCGGAAAGCTCACCGCGCTCTTTCGGGAAAAGGGCATTGACGACAGCCTTTTGGTTACGGATCCCTCCAGGCCGACCACTATCAAGACCCGCATCATTGCGCACAGCCAGCAGGTGGTGCGCGCCGACCGTGAAAAACGCCACGGCCTCGGGCCGACCGTCGAGCAGCAGGTCATGCAGGCGTTCCTTTCCGCCGTCGATGAGTGCTCGGCCGTTATCGTGTCCGACTACGGCAAAGGTGTGATCACCCTGCCCCTGCTCGAGAAGGTGATTGACGTCTGCCTGACTAGGGACGTTTTCCTCGCCGTTGATCCCAAGGAGACGCGCTTCCACGACTACCGGAAGGTGTCGCTTATCACGCCGAACCACCATGAAGCCGGTTTTGCCTACGGGCGGCGGATAAACAGTATGGAGGATCTGATTGCGGTCGGCCAGGGCCTCCTGGAAAAACTGGAGGCAAAAGCCATACTTATCACTCGCGGCCGCGAGGGGATGTCGCTGTTCCGCGTGGGCCACGAGGCCACTCACATACGCACTTTCGCGCGTCACGTCTACGACGTCACCGGGGCGGGAGACACCGTGATCGCAACCTTCGTTTCGGCCGTCTGTGCCGGCGCGGACCTGGTTGAGGCGGCCATTGTGGCCAACGCCGGGGCCGGTTGCACGGTAGCCGAAGTGGGGACGGCCACGGTTACGGCTGATCAGCTCATGAAAGAGCTGAATCGAAACATCAGGAACGGTAACGTAGCGTCGGCCGGGAGCGATTCCGGTCACGTTTTGTGAGAAGCGATTCGGGTTTCAAGTGAAGAATTCCAGTCTCCTTCGCCGCCGGGACGTCGCCGCCGAGGTGAACCGGCTGCGACGTCGCAAGAAAACCATCGTATTCACCAACGGCGTCTTTGACATCCTGCACCGGGGCCACGTGGAGTATCTGGCCGGAGCGAAATCTTACGGGGACGTGCTTATCGTCGGCCTGAACTCGGACGCCTCGGCCCGGAGGTTGAAGGGGCCGGGACGCCCCGTGCAAAAACAAAACGACCGGGCGGCCGTCCTCCTGGCGCTCTCGGCCGTGGATTACGTTGTCGTGTTCGGGGAGAATACACCGGAGAAGCTGATTCGGCAGATCAGACCCGACGTCCTGGTCAAAGGAGCCGACTACAAACTCGCCCAGATCGTCGGGGCCGACTTTGTGCGATCCTCCGGCGGCCGGGTCGAACGCGTGCGTCTGACCAGAGGTCAGTCGACCAGCGCCCTCATAAGGAAGTTATCGTGATGCCGTCTGGGTGCCGCCGGCTCGCCGTCCGGGTTGCCCGGCTTGCTTTTTGGCGCCAATCTGTCTTTCTTGTGAGCTTATGACTGCAAAAGACACCGAAGCGGACGGATCGTTGATCGACGAACTTGCGGTACAGGGCTACTGGCCGGCAAACGCCGCCAGACATCTTGCCGAGGGCAGGTACTCGAACGCCGTCGAGATTTGCAGTAGACACCTTCAGGACAATCCCCGGCTTACCTCGGGCCGGCTGATATACGCGACAGCGCTTTACCTTGCGGGACAGGTTGAATCCGCTACCGAGCAGTTCTACCATGTGTTGTCGCAAGATCCCGATAACATCATGGCCCTGAAGTACCTGGGTGACATCAACTATGCCGGGGGCGACGTGCCCGCGGCCATGGCCAAGTACCAGCGTGTCATCGAGATTGACCCCCGTTGCCGCGGCCTGAAATGTGCACTGAAACATCGCGAGAAGGAGCGAACCCGTACCATCGCACTGCGGCGCGGCGAGGAGACGGCCGCGACCGGCGCCGGAGGGGCCACCCGTGAAGTGCTCTTTTTTACCGAGACCATGGGCGATCTCTACCTGGCTCAAGGCTACCCCCGCCTGGCCGTCAAAGTATTTCGCAGACTCAATGAGGACTGCGATAATCCCCGCTTGCACGAGAAACTCCGCGAGGCCGAGAAAAAGGCCGGAGAAAGGGAACACTGACCATGTCCAGCAAACGACTTAACGAGCTGCGCAAAAACCTCATGGCGGATAATCTGGACGGGTTAATCGTCACTCATCTCGACCACATTCGGTACCTCACGGGCTTCACCGGCACGGCCGGTCTGCTGATCGTAAACCGCCGTGGTGCGGAGTTTTACACTGACTCACGGTACACCATCCAGGCGAAAAAACAGATCAGGGGGGCGAAAGTGCACACGGTGAAGACAGCGCTCATTGCAGCCCTGAAGCAATTCCCCGATCTCAATGTTCGGAACAGGAGATACGGTTTCAGCGCCGAATACCTGACCGTTGGTGCCCGCGAACAGCTTGCTCAGGCCCTGCCGGACGTGTTGCTGGTGAAGGCCGACGGGCCCCTGGCCCGGCTTGGCTGGGTGAAAAACTCCGCGGAACTGGACAGTATCCGCAAAGCCGTGGCCATCTCGGACACTGCCTTTGACCGCATTCTGGCGCTGATGGCCCCGGGTATCCGCGAACGAGAACTGGCCGCCGAGCTCGAGTACCAGATGACCATGCTCGGGTCCGAACGACCCGCTTTCGAGACCATTGTAGCATCAGGTCACCGTTCGGCCATGCCCCACGGGACGGCGTCGAGCAAGAAGCTGGCCAGGGGAGATTTCGTCACTCTTGACTTTGGCGCCACGGTCAACGGGTATGTCTCGGACATAACCCGCACGGTGGTGGTCGGCCGGGCAACGGCGCGACAGAAGAAAATCTACGGGATCGTGCTCAGGGCGCAGTTGGCCGGGATCAGGAAGGTCAAGGCCGGGGTTTCGGCGCGAGCGGTCGATGCGGTGTGCCGGAATATCATCAAGAAAGCCGGGTACGGCACGAAATTCGGTCATGGGACCGGTCACGGTATCGGCTATTTTATCCATCTGGGTCCCCGCGTGTCGCCGCTTTCGGATGATAAGCTGAAGGCTAACAACGTAGTAACCATTGAACCCGGCATCTACATTGACGGCTGGGGAGGGGTGCGCATCGAGGACGATGTAATTGTCACGCGCGGCGGCTGCACCATACTGAACCGGGCCGAAAAAAAATTGTTGGAGCTATAAGCTGATAAGAGTATAATTTTCTGCTTCGTTGAGGGGCCGCCTTTGCTGCGGACGGTAACGGAGACGGTCGATTAGGGAAGGATCACCCGCGGGGAATGTTTATGAGTGAGAAATACATCCGGAAGCTCATCCGTCTTGTCGAAGAGTCGGAAATAGAGTCGCTGGAAGTTTCCAGTTGGGGGCGCAGGATACGGATTACACAGCGAAACGCGGCCAGCTCAAACGGCGATCGAGATGCGCCCGCCGTCGTGCACACGGCCCAGGCGGTGGCTCCGGCCGTATCTCAGGTCGCTCCGGTCGACCGAGCGGCTGCGCCGCCGGCGCCGGAGACGGTCGAGGACACCGGCCGCCTGGTTGAAATAAAGTCGCCCATGGTGGGTACGTTCTATGCGGCACCCTCGCCCGAATCGGATGCCTACGTCTCGCAGAACGAAAAAATCACGTCCGGCCAGGTGGTTTGCATTGTTGAAGCCATGAAGCTCATGAACGAGATAGAGTCGGAAGTCAGCGGGCGGGTGGTGAAGATCCTCGGTGAGAACGGCAAGCCGGTGGAATTCGGTCAGGTGTTGTTCCTGATCGACCTGGCCGGCTGAGCGCCATTCTGGAAAGGGAATTGGATGACACTCAAGCAGATGCTGGTTGAGATGCTCAACCGGAACGCATCGGACCTGCATATCCGTGTCGGCATCCGGCCACATATTCGAGTGGACGGCAGGCTCGAGCAAATCGCGACCGATCCCGTTACCATCGAGTCCATGGACCAGATTATGACCCAGGTGCTTAACGAAAAGCAGATCGAACGGTTCTACCGCAAGAACGAAATGGACCTGGCTCTCTCGGTGGCCAAACTGGGCCGCTTCCGTATTAACCTGTTTCGCCAGCGCGGGACGGCCGGTATCGCCATTCGTGCCGTCAACACCACCGTGCCGTCGTTCCAGGAGTTGAATCTTCCGCCGACCGTGCAAAAACTGGCCCTGGAACACCGCGGTCTGATAATCGTAACCGGTACCACCGGCTCGGGCAAGTCGACCACCCTGGCGGCCATGATTGAGCAGATGAACGCCGATCACCCCTGCAACATTCTGACCATCGAGGACCCGATCGAGTATATCTATCGGGACAAGAAGTCCATCATATCGCAGCGAGAGGTGGGCGGGGACACGGAAACGTTTGCATCCGCCCTGCGCCACGCCTTTCGCCAGGACCCCGACGTCATCCTGATCGGTGAGGTGCGTGATCTGGAGACGATGTCAATTGCACTGACGGCGGCCGACACCGGCCACCTCGTGTTGACGACCCTGCACACGCTTAACGTCGTGGAGACCGTAACGCGTATCATCTCATTCTTTCCCCCTCATCAGCATCAGCAGATCAGGCTGCTGCTGGCCGGAACGCTCAAGGCGATCATCTGCCAGCGCCTCCTGGCGCGCTCGGACATGCACGGGCGGGTTCCGGCCCTCGAAGTCCTGATTAACTCCGGTGCCATAAAGGACTGCCTTCTCGACGCGCAAAAGACGATTGACCTGCCCGAGTTGCTCGAACAGGGAGGGGTTCAGTACGGCACGCAGACGTTCGACCAGTCCATCATGATGTTGTACAAGCAGGGGATGATCTCGTTTGAGGATGCGATGGCCAATGCCAGCAATCCCGACGACCTGGATCTGAGGCTCAAGGGGATCACCGGCGCCGCGGATCGCTGGACGGAGGAACAGTCTGGATCGGCCGGCAAGAGCGCCGGCGACGCGCCGGGGGGCTTTTCGAAGTATTGATCGATAAGATTTCGGCAAAGTCAGGGCCACCAGCGCGTACGTGCTGGTGGCCGTCGTTTTGTCAGGGTTGCCGGCAAGGGGAACGCAGGCCGAGCGACCCGTTGTTCTTCGCGGGCTGCTCCGCGCCACCGGTCGACTTGGCGCCTTCGGCAAGGTGTGATAGTGTGCTAACTTATGGCCGGTCTACTTTTTCCACCTTGTCTATTGTCAACCCGGGGGGAATAGGTTATCATAGGCAACTAATTTAGCACGGCCTGGCAGGGTCGCGCTCACGATTGTTGAGGACGGAAAATTGTTCGATAAGGTTCTGATTGCCAACCGGGGCGAAATCGCGCTACGGGTAATTCGTGCCTGCCGCGAACTCGGTTTGAAAACCGTCGCGGTGTACTCCGAGGCGGATCGTGACGCCCTGCACGTGCGCTTTGCGGACGAGGACGTGTGCATCGGACCGCCCCAACCCAGGCAGTCTTATCTGGATTTCAGGCGCATTATCGCGGCCGCTGAAGTGACCAACGCCGGGGCCATCCATCCGGGCTACGGCTTTCTGGCCGAAAACGCCGACTTCGCCGACGTCTGCGAATCATGCGGGATCACCTTTATTGGACCCACCGCTCAGCAGATTCGCCAGATGGGGGACAAGGCTGCGGCCAAGAACCTCATGAGGGAAGCCGGGGTGCCGGTTATTCCCGGTTCCGACGGCGTGGTGGCCTCGTTTAAGCGTGCCACGGAAATCGCCCTGGAGGTCGGGTACCCGGTGATGTTGAAGGCGGTAGCCGGTGGCGGCGGCAAGGGCATGCGCATCTGCCACGACGTTGCCGATCTCGAGCGCGGGTTTCACGTCGCATCCACGGAAGCGGCGAACGCCTTCTCCAATCCCGACCTGTACCTTGAAAAGGTGATCGTGAATCCACATCACGTCGAAATACAGGTTATCGGTGACGTGCACGGCAACTTCTTCCACTTCGGCGAGCGTGACTGCTCCATTCAGCGCCGTCACCAGAAGCTGATCGAGGAGACGCCGTCCCCGGCGATAACCGACGAATTGCGTCGTTGCATGGGGCAGACGTCGTTACAGGGCGCCAGGAACGTCAACTATCGCGGCGTCGGGACCATCGAGTACCTTGTCGACAGTAAGGGCGACTTTTACTTCATGGAGATGAACACGCGCATCCAGGTGGAGCATCCAATTACGGAGGAAGCGTACGAGGTCGACCTTGTCAAGGATCAGATCCTGGTGGCGCTGGGCGAGAAGCTGACCTACCGCCAGGAGGACCTGCGACCCCGGTGGGCGGCCATCGAGTGCCGCATCAACGCCGAGGACACCCAAAAGGATTTCCGGCCGAGTCCGGGGAAGATCGAGGCGATAAACGTTCCGGGAGGGCCGGGGGTTCGGGTCGACAAGGCCGTTTACGCCGGTTACGTGATACCACCGTACTACGATTCGATGCTGGCCAAGCTGATTGTCCGGGCGCGCAGCCGCCGTGAAGCGATTCAGCGGATGAAACACTCGCTGACCGAGTTCGTCGTTCAGGGTGTCCCGACGACTATCCCGTTCCACCGGAAAATCTTCGAGCACCCCGACTTTACCGCCGGCGTCTACGACACTTCCTTTCTTGAAAAGTATGGGAATCTACAAGAGGCTCCCGAGGTTCCCCAGAAGACCGCCGTCACACTCAGGCGCCCCGGCGAGGCAGAATCCGCAGGGGAACCGTCTGGAAGGCATGAAACGGTAACGATCAACAAAGACTCCGAGTAAGCGGAGGGAGGTTTTCCAGTGAACGTACCTGCTGACTTGAAATACACCAAGGAACACGAATGGGTAAGGGTTGACGGGAACACCGCCACAATCGGCATCACCGACTGGGCACAGTCCGAACTCGGTGACATCGTCTTCGTGGAACTGCCGGAGGTTGGAATCGACGTGGCGCAGATGGGTGCGTTCGGTACCATCGAGGCCGTCAAGGCGGTGTCGGAGTTATACTCGCCGGTCACGGGCAAAGTCGTTCAGATCAACGAAGTGCTCGAGAATGATCCAATGGCCATCAACCGCGATCCGTACGGTGAGGGCTGGATGATCAAGGTGGAAATCCCCGACACCGATCAGATCGAAGAGCTTCTCGATCCGGGGGTCTACACCAAGCTCGTGGAAGAACACTAGGCGGACCGGCGGGGGCGCCGAAACCGTGTTTCTGCTCGCTGCGAAGGTAAGTTATGCCATACGTTTCCAACACCGGGGATGACCGTCGCCGCATGCTCAAGACCATTGGTGTCGATTCGTTCGAGAGTTTGCTTGACACCGTTCCTGAAAAGCTGCGACTCAATCGGCCGCTGGATATCCCGGCCATGTCCGAGCCGGCATTGCTGGCCGATATTGAACGCCTTTCCAGCCGGAATCAGCAGGGGCTGACCTGTTTCGCAGGCGGCGGCGTCTATGATCACTTCATTCCCTCGGCCCTCACGGCCCTTCTGGGCCGTCCCGAGTTCATGACGGCCTATACCCCGTACCAGGCCGAAGTTGCCCAGGGTACGCTCCAGGTTATTTACGAATTTCAGACTCACATCTGTCGCCTGACGGGCATGGAGGTCGCCAACGCGTCGATGTACGACGGCGCCACGGCGGCTGCCGAGGCGGCTATCATTGCCACGGCCGTGACCCGCCGCAAGAAAGTGGTCCTCTCGGCCACGGTCAACCCGCTCTTCCGACAGGTTGTCAACGCTTACCTTCCCGTCCGGGGTATTGAGGTTGTGACGGTGCCGATGAAGGACGGGGTCACGGACCTGAACCGGCTCGTCGATGCAGTTGACGAACAGACTGCCTGTGTGCTGGTCGCGCAACCGAACTTCTTTGGTCATCTCGAAGAAATCGAGCCGGTACGTGACGCCAGTAGCAAGGTCGGGAGCAGGCTGGTGCTTGCCGTCGACCCGATCGCCCAGGCCGTGCTCAAAACACCGGCCGAGTACGGGGCGGACATCGCGGTCGGCGAGGGCCAGCCGCTGGGCATGCCCATGTCTTTCGGCGGTCCCCTGCTGGGATTCTTTGCCGCCAAGAAAGAGTTGATTCGCAGTCTGCCGGGGCGCCTGGCCGCAAGAACGACCGACATAGAGGGCAAGACGGGATTTGTGCTGACGCTTCAGACGCGCGAGCAGCACATCCGCCGCGAAAAGGCGACTTCGAACATCTGCACCAATCAAGCCCTGTGCGCCACGGCGGCGGCTATTTACATGAGCCTGATGGGCAGGACCGGGCTTAAGAAGGTGGCTCTACTGTCAGCGGAAAACGCTCAACTGGCCGCCCGTCAGATACTGGCCCTGGAAGGTTACGCGCCGTTTTCACAGGCTCCGTTCGTGAGAGAGTTCGCGATCAGGACTCCCCGTCCGGCTATCGAGGTGGTCCAGAGCATGATCGAACGGCACGGTGTGTTGCCGGGGATCAACGCCGGTCGCTGGTATAAGGGGCTGGAAAACTGCCTGATTGTCGCTTTCACCGAGTTGAGAACCCCCTCCGATATCGAGAAGCTCGTGGACGGCCTGAAGGAGTTGGCAGGCAGTGGTGTATTGTCAGGTTTGTAGGACTGAGTGGGAGGAGAGCCTCTCGCAGTGTCCCATCTGCGGCAGGGAGTTGCGGGAAGGCACGGATACCGATGAGGAGGCCTCGTGGGTTCTGCTCGGGACGATTGTCGACAAAGTGTCCGCTGATTTTGCCAGGGAGGTTCTGAAATCGTACGAGATTCCGGCGGTGGTTATTTCGAAATCGGGCTTCTTCGGGGATATCGGAGTGCCGCTGCACCCGTTTTACTCCAGCAAGTCGGCCCTTTTCGAGGTATCCGTGCCGTCGGTGCACGTTGAGGAGGCCGCCGAGGTTTTGGACATGACTCTTGGGGATAGCTGGCGACGTGAGGAGAAGTGAATGCCCATTTGTCCGAAATGCAATTACGAGTTTCGGCCGGACGAAACGGTCTGTCCCGACTGCCATGAACCGCTCATGGCTCATTCGTGGCTGAAGGCGGCGGCGGAGACGCCGGACGACAGTTGGGTACGGGTGTGCCAGGTGGCCGGCGAGGTGAAATCCACCGTTGCCAAAGGCGTCCTGGACTCGAACAACATCCCGTCGATTGTGCTGTCTTCATCGTTCGACGGCGGTGAGTCGGTCACGGCCGTATCGGCGGCGTTGCCGCGCTCCGGCGATGGCAACGAGGTGCTGATGGTTCCTCGGGAGTTCCAACAGGAAGCGGTGTTGATTCTCCAGGCCGTGCTGGGAGATGACTTTCAGGAGTTGGATAACAGGTAAGCGATCAACTGCTACGAGATTGGAGAAGTGCATGACAAAGAAAGTGATCATCATTGGCGTTCTGGCGGTACTGGCCATTGCCGGGCTGTCGTGTACGGCCACAAAGGACCGCGTGTCGGTGGCCGGCCTGACCATGGCGCCGTTTCACACCAGCTTTGCGGACGCGACGGCGGCCGCCGCGGACGGGAACCGCAACATTCTGATCGACTTCTACACCGACTGGTGAAAGTACTGCAAGATGCTGGACACGGTCGTGTTCGTAGATAGTGTTGCCATTGATTTCTTTGCTAATGACGTTGTGCTGGCCAAGGTCAATGCTGAAGTTGATACCGTCCTGGCCCAACAGTACCACGTGCGTGGATATCCCACCTCCGTCCTGATGGACAAAGACGGACAGGAGATCGACCGGATTGTCGGCTACAAGCCGGCGGAGGAGTTCCTCCAGACAATCCGCGACTATGCCAACGGCATAGGGACGCTCGACGACCTGCTGCGTCGGGCCGAGACCGAATCGGACCGTACCCTCTTTTCCGAGATTGCGGATAAGTACAAGTATCGCGGCGGTTCCGAAGAAGCGCTGGCCTGGTATTCCCGCGTGCTCGAGGCAGGCGATCCGCGTGACTCGCTGGCCGGGGAGACGCGCACGGCCATCGCCGACCTGTTCCGGCGCGACCGGGACTATGACCGCGCCCTCGAGGAATTCAGCGGGATTGCCGAAGACTTCGCAGGCACGATGTACGCCCAGGATGCGGAAATCTACAAGGCCATAATCTATCACCAGAAAGGCGATACGGCTACGGCCATTGAGGCCTTCGAGGGCTACATCGAGCACTACCCGGAATCTGAAGACGTTGAGTACGCGCAAAGTCAGATTGAGAAACTGAAGAACCCGGCGGCAGGGGATAAATAGCATGGTGCCAGCCGAACGTTGTGTCGGCGCGCGAGGTAAGTGACTACGGTGGAAGAAAAGGTTCTGATCTACGAGAAATCGGTGCCCGGTCGCGTGGGTTACACGCTGCCGGAGACCGGGCGGACCGAGGAGGAGATCCTCTCGGCCATCCCGGCCGGATTCCGGCGTACCGAGGATGCCGCCCTGCCGGAAATGGCCGAGCCCGAGGTGGTGCGTCACTTCGTCAACATGTCGGTGAAAAATCACCACATCGACCGGGGTTTTTACCCCCTTGGTTCGTGTACGATGAAGTACAACCCGAAGCTCAATGATGTTGCGGCGGCGCTGCCGGGGTTCACCCGTCTTCATCCGCTGGCGCCGTGCAGCAGTGCCGTCGGCAGCCTGCAACTTATGTGGGACCTGGCCCGCGATCTGAGTGAGATATCCGGCTTCCCGCACGTGACCCTCCAGCCGGTGGCCGGCGCTCACGGTGAGTTGTGCGGGCTGCTCATCATGCGCGCCTGTCACCTTGAGCGGGGCGCCAACCGCAGCAAGATCATTATTCCCGACTCGGCGCACGGCACCAATCCGGCTTCCGTATCGTCCGTGGGATACACCACCGTCCAGGTCAGGTCGGACGAACGGGGGATGATATCGCCGGAGGCGGTGGCCGAGGTGATGACTGACGACGTGGCCGGGATGATGCTGACGAATCCGAACACGGTGGGGCTTTTCGAGAGCAACGTTGCCGAAATCGCGGAGGTTGTTCACCGTGGCGGCGGCTTGATGTACATGGACGGAGCCAACCTGAATGCCAACATGGGTATTTTCCGCCCCGGCGACATCGGGTTCGACATGATGCACTTCAACCTGCACAAGACCTTTTCCACGCCTCACGGCGGCGGCGGGCCGGGCGGCGGGGCCATCGGCGTCGTCGACGAGCTGGAGAAGTTCCTGCCGTACCCGGTGCTGCAGAGGAATGAGGAAGGGGAGCTGTCTTTGAACAGCGATCGGCCCGATTCGATCGGCAGCATCCATTCATTTTACGGGAATTTCGCGAGCATGGTGCGCGCCTACGCGTATATCCGGACCCTTGGCGGTGCCGGGTTGCTCCGGGCCTCGGAGAACGCCGTCCTCAACGCCAACTACCTGCTGGCGCTCCTGCGCCACGATTTCGACCTGCCGTACACTTCGCACTGCATGCACGAGTTTGTTCTTTCGGGCAATCGGCAGAAGAAACTCGGCGTCAGGACGGCGGACATCTCCAAGCGACTGCTGGATTTCGGAGTCCATGCGCCCACCAACTACTTCCCGCTGATCGTGCCTGAGGCCCTGATGATCGAACCGACGGAAACGGAAACCAGGGAGACGCTGGAGCACTTCGCGGCGATCATGAAGCAGATTGCGCGCGAGGCCGAGCAGTCGCCTGAGGTGGTTACATCGGCGCCTCATTCCACGCCGGTGCGCCGCCTGGATGAAACCAAAGCATCGCGCTTGCAGGATGTCAACTACGCCGGCTGACTCGGCGGCCTCTGTCATAGTCTACCGACTTCTGCCGTCAAGGGGTCGGTCTGTTTTATATGATTGAATTCAAGGACGTCTCATATCGTTACGGTCGCGGCGGACCGCCGGTTCTCGAACATGTGAACCTGACCCTGCGCAAGGGGGAGTCAGTCTGTATCATGGGCCCGAACGGGTCCGGCAAGACGACGCTGGCCCACATTCTGGCGGGCCTGGTCAGGGGTTACGGCGGCTCGGCCACGGTCAACGGGTGCCCGGCCGGCGAGCGTGACGGCCGCAGCCGCGTGGGCGTCCTTTTCCAGAATCCCGACAACCAGATGGTCGCCACGCTGGTGGAAAAGGAGATCGCCTTTGCTCTGGAGAATCAGGCCATGCCGTGCCGTGAGATGGAGCGGAAGGTCGCCGAAACCGCCCGTTCCTTTCAGATCGAGCACCTGCTCCGACGGCTGACGACCGAGCTTTCCGGGGGAGAGAAGCAGCGGGTGGCATTGGCGGCGCTGATGGTCTCGAGGCCGCCGGTGCTCGTCCTGGACGAACCGGATTCATTTCTTGACGTTCCCGGCCGCCGGATTCTGGAGAAGGAACTGGTCCGCATAAGGACCTCCCAGCCGGGCCTGATCGAGGTTCGCATCACCCAGTATCCGTCGGTGGCCGCCCGTTATCCCCGCCTGATCGTGCTGGCCGAAGGTGGCGTAGTTGCCGACGGCCGGCCGGGCGAAGTGTTCGCGGATGCCGCCGTAGTTGACCGCGCCCGCCTCTGCCTTACGGACAGCCAGGCGTCGGCGAAGGCCCTGCCGGCTGCCCTTGCGGCGCCCGCGCAGCCTCACGGCCGGACTTTGCGGGCTATTCATCTTGAAGGTGTCGGCTTCGGGTATGCTGCTCAGAAACCACTGCTGCGGGACCTGAACCTGGTTCTTAATCGCGGGGAGGTTCTCGCCGTGATCGGTGCGACGGGTGTCGGCAAAAGCACTCTGGGACTCCTTCTGTGCGGCATATATCAACCGGTGGAAGGCATCGTCAGGATGATAGATCGCGACGGCAAGTCTCTGCCGGGGGCCGGAGTGACCGGGCAGGTGGTCGGGTCGTTCCAGCAACCCGAGCGGCAGTTCTTCCTGTCAAGCTGCCAGGAGGAAATCGCCTTCGGCCCGAAAAACATGGGTCGGCACCTGTCGCCGGAGGAACTTGCCGCTTTGCTTGACCTGGTCGATCTTGATCCCGCGCGATTCGGCACACGGGACCCCTTTACTTTGTCGATGGGGGAAAAACGCCGGCTGGCCTTCGCCGCAGTGCTGTCGATGGCTCCTGCTTTTGCCGTCTTCGATGAGCCGACCTGCGGTCTCGATACTGAAGGTGTCAGCCGCTTTCTCGCGCTGTCCCGGCTGCTTAAGAGCCGCAACGTCGGGTTGGTGGTGATCAGTCACGAAGGGGATCTGATCAAAGCCGTGGCGGACCGGGTGCTGTGGCTGAAAGGGAACGGCGAAGCGGTCGAAACGACGGTGGACGACCTGTTTGCCCGCGACGAATGCCGGGATGTCGTGTCGCCGTTTTCGCGTACGTTTAACCTGCCGGAGAGACCGGGTTAATACCCCGTTTTTTTCGAGCGACCGCTTGACTCTGTGTCCGGATCGTTTTAGTCTAAGGCAGTGCGGTCGGGTCGTGAGGACCCCTGCCGCGCCCAGTTGTCGTTCGCCCGGTGCCGGCCGTAAACGGCCAACGCCTTTTAATGTGATCCCGTGAGGTCACAAAAGGTCGAGAACGATGAATACGTTGATATACCTGAAAAGCCGCTCTTCCGCACATCTGCAACCTGGACCTGACTGCCAGCCGTTTTCCAATTCTAACGGGAGGATCAACCTTGCCGCATAAACCTGAGATAATTCTCGACGAGAAGAAAATCAGCCGTGCCCTGACCAGGATTGCCCACGAGATTCTCGAGCACAACGCCGGAGCTGAAACTCTGGCCATAATAGGGATCTGGACTCGCGGAGCACACCTGGCGCGGCGAATCGCCGACTTGATCGAGCAGCTCGAGGGCATTCGTGTGCCGGTCGGCTTCATGGATATCTCGCTGTATCGTGACGACGTGCACTCCCAGCTGGACCAGCCGGTTATCCAGCGCACCGAGATCCTGTTTTCGGTGGTCGATCGGAATTTAATCCTGGTCGATGACGTTCTCTTCAGCGGCCGGACCGTTCGTGCCGCCCTGGATCAGATCATCGATTTCGGGCGCCCCCGGTCGATTCAACTGGCGGTGCTTATCGACCGCGGCCATCGCGAACTGCCGATCAAGGCTGACTACGTGGGCGCAAACATCCCGACCAATCGCGCCGACCAGGTGGTGCTCGAGGTGCTTGAAAAGGAGGGAGCCGACCGCGTGTACGTTCTCCACGGTAGGTCATCGGCGACCGGAAAACGCAAGCGCCCGAAGGCGAAGGCGGGGGAGACCGGCGCCGGGGGTACGGGCGGGCGCCGTCCCGCCTCCAAGAAAGGAGCGAAAAAGTGAGCCGGCTTTCTTCGCGACATCTGCTGGGACTGGAAGGCGTTCCGCGCACGGACATCGAGAAAATCCTCAGGACCACCGACACCTTCCGTGAAGTGCTTGATCGGACGATCAAGAAACTGCCCACCCTGCGCGGCATTACGGTTCTCAACCTCTTCTACGAGCCGTCCACGCGCACGCGCATCTCGTTCGAGCTGGCCGAGAAGCGCCTTTCGGCGGACACGGTCAATTTCACCAAGTCCACGTCCTCCGTCGCCAAGGGAGAATCGCTGCGCGACACGGTGCAGAACATTGAGGCCATGAAGATCGACATGGTCGTGGTGCGTCACAATTCGCCCGGGGTGCCGTACTATCTTACTCAGTGCATGGCCGCCAACATCATCAACGCCGGGGACGGTTCCCACGAGCACCCCACGCAGGCGCTGCTGGACATGTATACGATCTACAAGAAGTACGGCGGGCTGGACGGCCTGCGGGTGGTCCTGGTCGGTGACGTCAAACACTCGCGGGTGATTCGCTCCAACATCTGGGGGCTCAGGACGATGGGCGCCTCGGTTGCCCTGTGCGGGCCGGCCACGCTTTTTCCTTCCGAGGTCGAGAAATTCGGCTGCGACGCCTACACCGACATCGAAGAGGCCCTTGACGGCGCCGACGTGGTCAACATCATGCGCATCCAGCTTGAGCGGCAGCAGGCGGGGCTGCTCCCGTCGCAGCGCGAGTACACGAACCTGTTCGGCATAACCAGGGAACGTCTGAGAGGCCTTAACAAGGACTATACCATCATGCATCCCGGGCCGATGAATCGCGGCGTGGAGATCACGAGCGAAGTGGCCGACAGCGATCGGTCCGTCATTCTCGAACAGGTGACCAACGGCCAGGCGGTGCGAATGGCCGTGCTGTACCTGCTGTCGGGGCGTAAGGAAGGAGAGGAGTGAACATGACCTCCAGGAAGTATGACATGGTGATTGCGGGCGGGCAGGTGATCGATCCCAAACTCGGTTTCGGCCGGGACGCCTCCGTGTTCATCAAGGACGGCAGGATCGCGCGCGTCGAGAAGGAATCCGCCGCCCTCCACAAAATGCTCCGATCTTTCGACCACGACCAGATTATCGACGCCGCCGGCAGGCTGGTCGTGCCGGGTCTGATCGACGTTCACGTGCACCTCCGTGAGCCCGGCCGGGAAGATGCCGAGACCATAGAGACCGGCTGCCGGGCGGCGGCCGCCGGCGGCTTCACGGCCGTCTGTTGCATGCCCAACACCAACCCGAGTATCGACAACCAGGAAGCCGTCAAGTTCGTTCAGGATCGTGCCAAGACGGCCGACGCCCGCGTTTACGTTTTTGGAGCCATTACAAAGAACCTTGAAGGCAAGGAACTCTCCGAGATCGGCGACCTCGTCAAGGTAGGGGCGGTAGCGGTCACTGATGACGGCAACTATGTCCAGAATCCGGAGATCATGCGCCGAGCCCTCGAGTACTGCAAGATGTTCGATATCCCGGTGGCCCAGCACGCCGAGGATCAGTACCTGTGCGCGGACGGAGTGATGAACGAGTCGTTCCAGTCCAGCCGCCTGGGCATGACCGGTCGACCGGCCGCGGCCGAAGAGATCGCGGTGCTGCGCGATATCGCCCTGTGCCGTATGACCGGTGCACGCCTGCACATCCATCACCTCTCGGTAAGACGGGCGGTCGAGGCCGTTCGCCAGGCCAAAGCCGAGGGCCTTCCGATCACCAGCGAGGCCTGCCCGCACCACTTTGTGTTAACGGATGACGAGATCGGGAAGAAGTTCGACACCAACCTTCGCGTCAATCCGCCCATCCGCAGCGCCGAGGACCGTGACGCCGTGATAAAGGGGCTCGTGGACGGAACGATTGACTGCATTGCCTCCGACCACGCCCCCCACCCGGACGAGGACAAGGACTGTGAATTCGACCGGGCGCCTTCCGGCATGATCGGCCTTGAAACGACGCTCGGGCTGGTCAAGACTCACATTATCGACAAAGGCTACCTGAACTGGGGTGACGCCATCCGCAAGATGACCGTGAATCCGGCTCGCATTTTCAGGCTGCAGGGCGGAGACTTCAGCGAGGGTGGCGTAGCCGACATCACCATCATCGATCCGGACAAGAAATGGATCGTCCGGGCCGACCGCTTCCGGTCCCGGTCGCGCAATTCCCCGTTTGTCGGACGGCGGCTTTCGGGACAGGTGGTCAAGACGATTCTGGGCGGCCGGGTGGTCTTTGACGAGGAGGCTTAGCGCCGGCCCTTTTCGGCGGCAGAGGGAAAGCTGCCGGGCGGTCCGCAGAACTTTACCGTCATGAGAACACGCGTTGTCCAGAAGGACGTCACCAACCGTGACCTGACCGCGTATCTCCGGTCCGCCCGGGAGGACGGCATCGAGCTGATCTGCTTTGGTGAGTTGGCCGTCAGCGGGTGCCTGTATTCCCGCCGGGCGGTGAAGCCGATTGAAAGCTGGCTCGAGTTGTTTGCACCCTACGGGCTGCGCGTAATGTGCGGCCTGCCCGTGCGGGATGAAGAGGCACGCCTGCAAAACGTGTACCTGTACTGTTACGAGGGCAGGTACCTTACGTACTCCAAGGTACACCTGTTTCCAGCCATGAACGAGGACAAGGTGTACACGGCGGGAACGTCACCCGGAATCTGGCAGACGGATTTCGGGCGGGTCGGCGTGGCCATCTGTTACGATATCCGCTTTGAGGGACTATTCACTGAGTTGAGGCGCCGGAAGGTCGAAACGCTCTTTGTCCCGGCGGCTTTTCCGCGCGTGCGAATAGGCGATTGGTCGCGGCTGCTTATCGAACGGGCGAGACAATGCCGGTGCCCGGTGGTGGGCATAAACGCGATCGGCAACGACGGCGTGAACGAATTCGGCGGCAGGTCCGCCGTGCTGGCCTCTGACGGCTCGGTGATCGCGGAGGCGGACGAGACCTCCGAGACAATACTCGACGTTGACTTGTAGAGACCGTTCCCGCCGCCCGGATGAAAAAAAACTGCCGGACCTGTGGTCCGGCAGCTGTGTGCTTAAAACAACCGCGATGCCGCGGTTCTTTAGCGAAGGTCGCGTTATTCTAACTTGGCCATGCAGGCATCCATGCCCTTGCAGTGATCGCACCAGGACATCTTCTTGCCACCCTGGGGCGCGTAAGCCTCGACGTCTATGACGTTGGCGCTGGCGTGGTGGATGCCGTGAATTTCCATCTTCTTATTGTGGTACTTGTCGGCCTGAAGCAGGTCGGCGGAGTACTTGTTCTCCAGAAGGTTGATATAGCGGCCGTCCTCGGTCTTCAGCACGTGCGTGTGGCCGTACTCGCTGCATTCGGCGCGTGCGTTCTCGGCCTTCTTGAGATCACAGCCCATGCATACGAGGGTGCCGTTCAGGGTCACGCGTTTCTGGTCGGCCTTTTCGGTCGTGCCTTCCGGGTTGGATTTGCCGTGGTCGTCGGCCGTGGCGGCGACGGCAAGCATCGAGACGATGACAACAAGAAGCCAACTGGTCTTGCGAATCATGCTTCCTCCTCAAACCACGTTTGGGTTTTCCGTTTTCGCGGGTGCGATATCATATACAACATCGACTAACTCAGTCTTTGTTCCTGCGTTCGCAGCAGGTCGGCCGAAACCCCGCTGCTATTTCGGCGGCGAGGACCCGTTGTTTCACGTATCTGACTATCTTGCACGCACATAGGCCGGGAGCCGCGACCTCGCGGCCGGCCGACAGCCTGCCCGGCCGGAGCGGGACCGGCGTGGCGCCAAGGCCCCGGTCGCGGCGGGGTCCGGGCGTCGGGTCGGAGAGGGAAGAGGCGCCGCGGCTGATGGCGAGATGGGCGCCGGTTGCCGACATGTAGCTTGTAAGTCGCTGATTGACGGAAAAAAGCGGTTGAATATGGCCGGCGATCTTCGTTCCTTGCAATGGACACGCGTCGTCAGGCTGCCGGGAGGCTGGTAGAATCGCTCCCGGCTTGAAATATGAAGGCTCTCACCTGTATAATCAGGGAGAATCCGCCGGCTGGTTTGTGGACAGTCAAAACCTGACGGAGCTTTTGGGAACGGCCGCCGCCGATGTATGTTGGTATACTGTATCGAAGAAACGGCGCCGCCTGTACATCGGTAGCGGCCCTTTACGGTTTTTTCCTGGAGTAGGCATGACTTTGCAAGAGAAGATCTTTCTCAATCGATATGCTGAAGAGGGTTTTCTTCGGGCCTTTCAGGCTGGTAAATTGACGGGCACGGTTCATCTCTCTATCGGCCAGGAATGTGTCGACGTCGGCGTGGTGGAAGCTTTTCGCGACCTGAACAAGCTCGACTGGGTTCTCGGCAACCATAGAAGCCACGGCCAGTTCCTGGCGGTAACGAATAACCTCAGCTCTCTCATAACGCAGGTGTTCGACGGCTGCACGCAGCACCTGTATGATCCCGGCGCCTTCATGAGCAACGGCATCCAGGGATCCATGACTCCCGTCGCCATCGGCGCCGCCACGGCGCTGAAAAAGGAGAAGTCCGACCGGCGCATTTTGTGTTTCATCGGTGATGGTACGCTGGGCGAAGGCATCTTCTATGAATCCCTCAATTACGCCGCCGAGGAGTCGCTGCCGGTAACCTTCGTTATAATTGACAACAAGTATTCCATGTCAAGAACCTCCCACAGTTCACGTTATGCCAATCGCGTCGGCAGCGGGCTGAGTGCCGCTTTTGACGTACAGAAAACGGTCTTTGACGAATCCGCAACGGTTGAACAGGTTTTTGACGCCACCAGGGATCATCTGAAACGGCTTGACGAACTCAGGCCGAGTCTGATCATTGCTGATACCAATCGCCTGTGCGGCCACAGCTGCAACGACACCGAACGCTACAGGCCGTCCGAGGAGAGAACGGCTGAATGGAGGAAGGAAGCGGATGTACTGCATTCCTCCTATGATCCCGACGAATTTCACCACGTCAAGGAGATGGTCGAAGAGGCGTTTCATGGTTACCTATAGGCGGAGAATTCACGAAGTCCTGAGATACCTGTTGGAGACGTACCCCAATGCCGTTCTGGTGGGGCAGTCGATCCGCGATCCTTACGGGGGCGCCTGTAAGGTAACGAGGGGCCTGACAAAACAATTCGGCGACCGCATTCTTGATACGCCCATATCCGAGGCTATGATGGTGGGCGTAGCCAACGGGCTTGCCCTCAAGGGGTACATTCCCATCGTTGAAATCATGTTCTCGGATTTCATGACGCTGACGGTCGACCAGATTGTGAACGTCGCCGGCAAAATGTGGGAGCACCACAAGAAGGATCATAGGATCATAATCAGGACCATGCAGTGTGACGACCGCATGTACGGCCCCACGCATTGCCAGGACATGTCGTGGCTGCTGAAGGCCATTCCCCACGCGTGCCTTCACGACCTGGATCTGAAGACCAACGTCAAGCAGGTGTACGAGGCCATAATTAACGGGGGCGCGGCAACGGCGTCGTCGGGGAATGACGAGTCGGACTGGTCGGAGCCGGTGCACATTATCAGGGAATACAAGAATCTGTACGATATACAGTGTGAAAGCGATATAACGCAGTAGCAGCGTTTGCAGGTTGGGATAATGGTAAAAAGCGGCTCCGGTAAAGGCAGCAAGACTCTGTGCCTGATCGGCGGCGGGAAGGGCGCCCGTTACATTATCAACAGGATCGCCGAGATTCAGAACAGCATTGGCAACGTCCCCATTTACAGGGATATCGTCTTTGTCGATGATAACGTAAGCAAGCCCATCGACCTCGGTGAACTCAATATACAACTGTCGCCCGGCACCATCGAGAGCCTGGGCAAGTTCAGCGACGTTGACAAGCTTGATCCCGAGAAGTATGATCTCTTTATCACCTTCAGCAAAGACATGAAACTCAGGAGCGACCTGTTCGACCGGTTCCGGGACCGTTTTGACTTTGCCTGCCTGTACAGGGATAATCCGCCGTTAATCACCATGGGAGTCGGCAACTTCGTGTTTGACCATAGTCTTATTGAGCCGTTCGCCAGTATCGGTGACAACAACGTGATCTCTTCGGCCACCGTGATCAACCACCATAACGTTATCGGGGACAGCAACCTTTTCGGCCCCGGGTGTTTCCTGTCCGGCTCGGTCCGGGTCGGAAACCGGTGCCGGATCGGCGGCGGTGTCGTCCTTGAACCGGGAGTAAAGATCGGCGATGACTGTGATATCGCATCGGGAACGGTAATAACGACCGACTTGCCGGCGAAGACACGCGTCCTGGCATATCGGGACATGAAGCAAAAAGGCGTATACCAGGGAAACAGGATTATCAGAAACTGATCCTGGTGCCCTCGACAGGGACTAACAGACGTGCAAGCGGAGCCCAAATACGATTTCTTCGTCTCGACTGTCGTTCCCGCGCTGAACGAGGAAGGCAACATCGACGAGTTGTGCCGGCTGTACGGCGAGATGCTCGGCACGGCCCCGTTCAATGGGGAACTGGTCCTTGTCGACGACGGTTCCACCGACGGCACCCTCGAGAAAGTCATGGAGAATGCGCGCAAGTACGACTTCGTCCGGTTCGCCTCGCACCAGCGCAACCGCGGCCTGACCGAGGCACTCCAGACCGGGTTTGCGGCCGCCCGGGGCGACGTGTTCATATTTTACCCCGCTGATTTGCAGTACCTTCCGGAGGACATCCCCGCCCTGGTGGAGCCGATCGCCCGTGGCGCTGACATCTGCACCGGCTGGAAGCAGGGCAAATACAAGAAGCGTTTCGTCTCCCGCGTGTACAACTGGTTTTCGCGCAGGATCTTCAACCTGGCCGTCCATGACCTTAACTCCGTCAAGGCGTTCAGACGTGAAGTGGTCGAGAGCATTTTCCTGCGCCGCGACTGGCACCGCTACCTTGTCGTACTGGCCGCCAACGAGGGCTTTCGGATCGAAGAGAGAAAGGTGCCGGTGTACGAGAGGAAATGGGGCAAGACGAAGTTTTCCGTCTGGCGGATACCGGTAGGCGTGCTCGACATGCTGGCGGTCAAGTTCCAGATCACGTTTCTGGCCAAGCCGTTGCTGTATTTCGGTGCGGCCGGCGCGCTCATGTTTCTCCTCGGTGTGCTGGTGGGCCTTTTTGCCCTCTACCTGAGATACATCGCGGGGCATGGCGAGCGCAACCTGCTGACCCTCACGGTGCTGTTGATCGGTGTGGGCATGGGCCTGTTCATGATGGGCTTTATGGCCGAGGGGCTTACGGCCCTCAGGGAAGAAATCGCTGACCTTCGAAAAAAGACCGGCGCTGCGCACCAGGAACGCAAGCACCGGAACGAGGATACGACGTAGGCGCCGCGCATCCGCAGTGGCCTTTGCGTCCGTCGCGACCGCCCGCCGGCGGTTTTTTTTTGACTCGAAGGGCCGGCTGAGCAGTGTCTAGAGACGTTACCGCGACGACGGCCCGCTGTACAGTGACCGGTCCTCGAGGCGCGAGCCACCTTTTTCGTTGCCAGCGGTATAAGAAAAAAAGTACATTCCTGCGGCATTGTGCAGTCTGCCGTGCAACGGCATGAGAGTGCAGTCTGTATCCGAACTGATGATACGATGAGAGAGCTGTACGTAGCGATAGGTGTGGACTGCGATCCGGACCGGGACAGCTACCCGCGGGAGCTGACCTGGCGGGGCATCGAGGCCATCCCGCGCCTGTTTGACCTGAAGGACGTCAAGTGGACGTTCAACATCCGGGCCGATTCCCAGGTTCGTGATTTCCACGGCAGCGCCGCCTACTGTTACGAGCGATACCGTAAGACGTGGGACGAAGCCGCCGGCCGCGGCTGTGCCCTGGCCTGGCACCTGCACTATTTCGACCGCGACGGGCGCCAGGACGTTTCCGAGGAGAATATCCTGGCGAACATCCGCCTCGGTTCGGAGGCGCTGGGGCGACCGGACCTGGTGCACATGGGCTGGACGTTTCAAAATGATTTCTCCATCCGTCACCTGTACGAGGCCGGGGTGCGGGTTGACTACTCGCCGCTGCCCCGTTACCGCTTTGCGGGCCGGAAGGGAACGGACGCCTCGGACTGGTCGCGTTTCGCCTACCGTCCCAGCCTCTGGCACGGTGTCCGGATGATTCCGACGTACACGCTCAGGAACAGGCTGCTGTCGATTCGCTTTCGCACCGAGCGCGTGATGCTGACAACGACCACGGCGCCGTTTTTGTACCGCCTGCTGCTGAGGGATTTCTTCAGAACCGGGTCTGATTTCTTTGTCACCTATTTTCACATTGACGAGATCGTCTCCGCCCTGGGTGACTGGCGGCGGTACCTGTACAGTTACGAGAATTTGAAGTTGAATATTCGGACGTTGGTGCGTCTGGCCGGACAGCACGATTTCACCGTCCGGTTTGTCAATATCCGCGAGCTGGCCGGGGTTCTTTTCGATGAACGTGATTCTGGTAACGCATGATTCCATCTACGGGCGCTGTCTGGCCGCCCGGTTGTTCGACACCGGTTGCCTCGACCGTGTCATCATCGAAACCGGCCGACCGTCCCGGAAATTCTACTGGCGCAAACTGAAAAGCGCCGGACCCGTGAATTTCCTCTTTGGGTATCTGCTCAATCGCTGGTTTGAACGGCAGGGGCGAAAGAGCCTGCCCGACCTCCCCATGCCGCGCCATGAGAAGGTCGAAAACATCAACACCTGTTTGTTCGCTGACGACGATCTCGTGGTCGGGTTCGGAACCTCCTATATCACTGCGCGGACGCTCAAGCGGATCAAGAACGGTTTTCTGAACCTGCACACCGGTATCCTTCCGGATTACCGTGGTGTCAAGTCGGAGTTCTGGACGCTCTTCTGCCGGGATTACGACAGAGCCGGCTGGACGCTGCACTTCATGACGCCGAAACTCGACGCGGGTGACATTGTGCTCCAGCATTTCACGCCGGTTCACGACGAAAATCCCGCCCAGTTAAGGGCAAAAATGCTGACCGAGGGGATCGGGGCGCTGGCCGCGTTCATCCAGGCCGTCCGCCGCGACGGCATCGAGTCGATATCCCGGCGGCCGCAGGGGGAAGGCCGGTATTTCACCACTCCCACGTGGCGCGAGTGGCGCGATTACCGCCAGGGGAAAACGCCGCAGCGCCATGACCGGCCTCAACCCGGCGCGGAGGCTTAGCTTCTCGGACCCGGAGAACGCACGGCTTATGGCGATGAAAAAACACCTGGTGAGATTGCTCAAGCTGGCTCTTACGGTCGTCATCCTGTATTTCCTGTACAGGCAGGTGGCCGGCCACTGGACGGACATAAAGGACTATGAATGGCAGGTGGACGTGCCCATGCTCTGCCTGTCGATCCTGGGCGGTCTTGTGGCGCTGTTAATACTGTCCGGCAGCTGGAAGCTCATTATCGGCGGTTTCGGTCATCGCGTCACGCCGATGATGGCTTTTCGCATCGCGTACCTTTCGAACCTTGGCCGGTATATTCCGGGCAAGGTCTGGCAGGTGTTCGGGATGCTTTACCTGGCCCGCCGGCAGGGGATACCGCCCGAGACCACGACGGCTTCAGCGGTGATGATCCAGGTGTTCTGCGTGCCCGCCTCACTGCTGGTTTTTGTCCTGGCCGCGCTGATTGAGCCTCAGGTGGCGGGCGCACCGGCCGCTGTCGTAGGCAGCGCCTCGGTTTATGTGATCGCCGTACTCATTCTGGCCGGGTGTGCCGCCATCATCCTGTGGCTGCAGCCGATTCTCAATCTGGGCAACAGGCTTCTGCGGCGTGCCGGCCGTCCTCCGGTCGTCTTCACGGGGGATAAAAAAGTTGCTCCCGTTATCTTTCTCGGCTATTTTATCGCCTGGATTGTCTACGGTGCGGCTTTCTGGCTCTTCATCCGAGCCGTAATGGGTGCGTCCAGCCCTGGGTTTATTGTATGTCTTGGCCTCTACAACGTTTCGTACCAGGTCGGATACCTGATGCTCTTTGCTCCCGGTGGTCTGGGTCCGAGGGAGCTGGTTATGGGCGCGTTTCTGATGCCGTTCATCGGGCCTCTGGGCGCCGCCGTAGCCATAATGGCCCGCATCTGGACGATCGTTATTGAGACCCTGGCTACCGCCATAGCGCTGGCCGTCAGGAAGTAACCGCAGGCAGGAGACAGGCTTGGCTCAGAAACGAAAAGCGACAACCGCCGCCGCGCAGGGGACGTCAAAAACTCTCCGCCTGGAGTCTTCGCCCTTTTTTCCGCTGGTCGTGTTCGCCGTTCTCTTTCTGGCCGTAATCTGGCTGTTTAGCGATTTTGTCTTTTCAGAACAGATGCTCTACGGCTCCGACACGCTCCAGGCCGGGTATTTCTTCCGCTCCTTCTACGTCGACTACGTTCGGGAATACGGTGCCGTCCCTCAGTGGAACCCATACATATTCGGGGGTATGCCGTTCGTCGAGGCCTTCCACGGCGACATCTTCTACCCGCTTTCGGTGCTGAAGTTTTTCGGACCGCTTCGCCGCATGCTCGGCTGGAACCTGCTACTGCACGTGTTCCTGGCGGGCCTCTTCATGTACCTGGCGGCGCGCCAGTTCAAGCTGTCACGAATCGCCGCCCTCTTCTCGGCGGTCTGTTACATGTTCGCGGGGTATCTCGTCTCGCTGGTGGCGCCCGGACATGACGGCAAGATATTCGTGGCTACTCTGTTTCCCCTCGTCATGCTCTTTCTCGACCGCGGTTTCGAACGCAAATCCTTTCTCAACTTTTCGCTTCTCGGGCTGGTGATCGGCGTCATCATTCTGTCGCCGCACCCGCAGATGTCCTATTTCACGCTCTGGGCGGTGGCCCTGTATGCGGTATTCAAACTGGTCGTACTGTTCAGACGGAAGCGATCCCTCGGGCCGCTCGTCAGGCCGGGGCTTCTGACGGTGTATGCCGTTGTTGTCGGGCTGTTGCTTTCCGCCATCCAGTTCTATCCCGGTTACTTTTACACGAGCGAGTTCTCCCCACGGGCGGAGACGAAGAAAGGGTGGCAGTGGGCGACGTCATGGTCGATGCACGAGGAGGAAGCGTTTTCGCTGGTCATCCCGGAGTTTAGCGGTGCGTCTTCCCGCAAGGCCCGGACCGTCTACTGGGGCAAGAACGCGTTCAAGGACAACTCGGAGACGGTCGGGCTGGTGCCGCTCTTTCTGGCTTTGCTCGGCGCCTGCTTCTGCCGCCGGAGGGAGGCGTACTTCTTCAGCGGGCTGGCCCTCTTTGCCCTTTTCTACGCCCTGGGAGGGACCACGCCGTTATTCCGGCTGTTCTACGCCCTGATTCCCAAGGTCTCGTCGCTGCGGGCGCCGTCGATGATAATGTTCTTGTTCTCGTTTTCAGTTGCTCTCCTGGCCGGCATGGGCATCCAGTTCGTGCGGGATGCCGCCCCCTCGTCCAAGGGGAAAACCGGTCGACGTTTCGACTACCTTCTGTTCGCGGTGCCGGGTGTAATGCTCGTGCTGGCGTTCCTGTTCACGGTGGCGGGCCGCGGGATGATCCAGGCCTGGTGTTCGCTTTTTTACAGCGAGGCGGCGACGACGATGGTGCGTACAGGAACGAGCCGGTTTGACCTGGCTCTGATGAATCTGCCGGCCATTCAGAGTGGGGCCTGGCTCGGATTTCTCTTTGCGGCCCTGGTGGCCGTGGGCGTATGGACCTACCGTACCGGCCGCACGGGAACGTGGGTACTGCTCGCCCTGGTGGCCATCCCGGTCATAGCCGGTATTCGCTTCGATTCGCGTTTTGTGAGTGTTATCGAGGAGAGCACGTACGCGCGGTACTTTGCGCCCAACGCCATGACCGATTATTTTGCCCGCAAACCCGGCAGCTATCGCGTGCTCAACCTCCTGAATTTCGAAGGAAACGACCTCCCCTATCATCACATCGAGGTTCCGGTGGGCTACCACGGCAACCAGTTGCGATGGTATGACAACTTGCTCGGTGATCTGAGCAAGTCAAGCCTTAACAAGCCGCGGTATCTCAACCTCGTGGGCACGCGCTATCTGGTCATGCCGGCGGATCGGCAGCTTCCGTCTGATTTCTTAGGCGACGCGCCGCTGGCCCTCGAGGCAGACCTTGGTCCCGTGCGCGTTTTCCGCAACGATAATGCCCTGCCGCGGGCATACCTCGTCGACAGGTTCCAGGTTTTCAATGATCGGCAGCAGATCTACCCGAACGTCCTGGATGGCCCCGAGGACCTCAGACGCGTAGTCTACCTGGAGGAGATGCCCGATCTGCAGGTAGCTTCCGACGTGCCCGGCCCCGATTCGGCCTGGGTGATCGATCATGCCGTCGATTCCGTCGTCGTGGGCCTTCAGTGCACGGCCAACCGGATTCTCGTATTGACCGACACGTATTACGACGCGTGGAAGGTGTTTGTCGACGGTGCACCGGCCCGGCTCCTGCGTGCCTATGGCGCTCTCCGGGCGGTGGCGGTGCCCGCCGGTGCCCGCCAGGTGCTCTTCAAGTTCGACTCCTCACGTTACCGGACGGGACGGCTGGTCACCTGGTTGACTTGTCTGTATCTACTCGTTATTATTGGTTTTCACGCCTGGCGGTCCAGGCCAAAAGGAACAGGCGAATAGTCACCATGGCACACACCCAGCGAGCCCTCATCATATTTCCGACCTACAACGAACGGGAAAACATCGAGAAGATTGTACATGCCGTGCTTCCGCTCGACGCGCGGATCCACGTGCTGATCGTGGACGACGACTCGCCGGACGGTACGGGCAAAATCGCCGACCAGCTGGCCGCCGAAGAGCACAAGGTGAGCGTCCTGCATCGGGAAAGGAAGCAGGGTCTGGGTCGGGCGTATATCGCCGGCTTCAAGTGGGCCATCGAGCGCGAGTTCGATTTCATCTTTGAGATGGACGCTGATTTTTCTCACGGTCCGGAATACATCACGCATTTCCTGCGTGAGATTCAGAATCATGACCTCGTGATCGGTTCGCGCTACATTTCCGGTGTCAACGTTATCAACTGGCCGATGACCCGCCTGTTGCTTTCATATTACGCCAACGTGTACACGCGCATACTAACGGGCATGCCCATACGGGACGCCACCGGCGGCTTCAAGTGCTTTCGCCGGGAGGTGCTTCAGGCGGTCGACCTGGACAGCGTGCATTCTTCCGGGTACTCGTTCCAGATCGAGGTCAATATGCGCGTCTGGAAGAAGGGGTTCCGTATCAAGGAGATACCGATCATCTTCATTGATCGGGTGGCGGGGACCTCCAAAATGTCCAAGAAAATCATGCGCGAGGCCATGTGGATGGTCTGGTGGCTGCGCCTCAAGGCGATATTCGGCAAGCTGAATTGATCTGTAGCAGTGTCGGCAGTTGAGAACAGAATCTCCGCTATCATCGTTACCCACAACTCGATGCCGTTGCTGGAAGACTGCCTGGAAGGTCTGAAGGCGGCCTTGCATCATCTGGAACACGAAGTAATCGTTGTTGACAACAACTCCTCCGACCACTCCGCCACCGTGGCGGCCAGGCATTTCCCCGGTGGACGTGTCCTGACAAACCGTGACAACCGGGGGTTCGCCGCCGCCTGCAACCAGGGGGCCGGGATCGCCGGCGGAGAGTTCCTGCTTTTCCTCAATCCCGACGTCAGGGTTGATCTTGACGGAGTCAGGAATATTCTGGCCGTCTTTGCTCGGAAAGACCGGATCGGTCTGGCCGGGGCGCGTCTCCGTCACCCCAGCGGGACCTTCCAGGCAACCTGCCGCAGGTTTCCCACCGTCGAAAACCTGCTGTTCTCCCGGGGGTCGTTCTTTGCGCGCCTGCCCCGGACAGCCCGCAAACGGGATACGCACCGTTATACGATGCCTGACTTTCACAAGACCACGATCGTCGATGCCGTGGCCGGGACGATGGCCATGATTCGCAGGGACCTCTTCTGGCACGTCGGCGGTTTCGACGAGCGTTTCTTCATGTACATGGAGGATACCGACCTCTCGTTGCGTCTCGTGAACGACGGCTACGTCAATGTGTTTGTTCCCGCCTCCGGGGGGGTCCATCACTGGCGGAAGGGCAGCAACGCCGGTCGCCTCCGCCGTCGCTGGCATCACCACCGATCGGTCTGGAAGTACTTTCGTAAACACGAGCCGGGCACCTACGCCAGTCTCGTCCTTCCGGTTCTTCTGGCCGCCAATTTCCTGCTGACGTCGCTGTTGCCGGAACCAAGACGGGGAGCATGACCGTGTGGTGGCAAATCGGTCTTCCGGTCTTCGGCATCGGTCTCGTAGCGGGGGCGGTACTGGTTCCGGTGGCGATGCGAATTGCCGTCGCGTACGACCTGATGGACCGTCCGGGGCATCACAAGCGGCACAAGAAGCCGGTGCCGATTCTGGGCGGCGCGGCCATGTTCGTGTCTTTCTGGCTCGCGATCGGGATAGCGGCCCTCCTGTTTCCCGACGTTCTCGGGGAACAGTTACCGGTCCTGCCGTACGTGCTGGCCGGTGCCCTGATTATCTTTCTTGTCGGTCTCTCGGATGACCTGTCGCCGCTGTCGCCGTGGATCAAGCTGGCGGCCCAGGTGGCCGCGGGCCTGATGCTGTACATGGGCGGCATGAAAATCGATCCGCTGACGATTCCTTTCGTCGGCTCAGTGGGCATTGGCCCGTTGTCCATACTGGTCACCGTCCTGTGGGTGGTCGGCCTGAGTAATGCCATCAACCTGATCGACGGTCTGGACGGTCTGGCGGCCGGAGTCTCGCTGATCGGTGCGGGAACGCTTGTTGCAGTCGGTACTATTTATGGTGTCCAGCCGGTGGTTATCTTCGCCTGCACCCTGATCGGATTCCTGGCCGTGTTCCTGTGGTACAATCGATACCCGGCTCGCATTTTCCTGGGCGACTCCGGTTCGCTGCAGCTCGGTTACTACTTTGCCGTCATTTCATTGCTGGTGCCCATCCGGACCCTGACGGCGGCCGCTTTGTACCTGCCGCTGTTGACCCTGGGTGTGCCGATCCTCGAGACGGTCGTGTCCCTGTCACGCCGCCTGGTAGCCGGTAGAAGCCTCATGAAGGCCGACCGCCGTCACCTTTTTCACTATCTGTCGCTGGCCGGCCTGTCACCGCGCACCGTAGTCATTCTGTTCTACGGCCTGTCGCTGGCCTTCGGCGTGTTTACCGTGGCCATGATCTATCTCAATCGCCGCTGGGTGTTCGGATTTCTGGTCCTTTTTATGGTTGTAATTTCCGTTGCGTTCTATATCTTTATGACCACTCTGAGCCGTTCGCGGAAGCGGCCGTCAGGCCCTTAGCGCAGACGGGAGCAGCAACCGCCAGGGGAGTTATATGTACGATGAGTGAGGGACCGTATCTGGATTTCGAGCGACCCATAATCGAACTGGAGAAGAAGATCTCCGACATGCGCGATTTCTCGGTGGGTGAAAGCATCCAGCTTGACGGCGAGATCACCTCACTTGAAAAGAAACTGCACCGTCTCCGCGAGGAGATATACAGCAACCTGACGCGCTGGCAGCGGGTGCAGCTTTCCCGCCATCCGAGACGCCCCTACACGCTCGACTACATCGAGATGATGACCACCGAGTTTGTCGAGTTGCACGGGGATAGGTGTTTCGCCGACGACAAAGCCGTGGTGGGCGGTTTCGCCCGGCTGCATGGTGACCCGGTCATGATAGTCGGGCAGCAGAAGGGACGCGACACCAAACAGAAGCTGTTTCGCAACTTCGGTATGGCTCACCCCGAGGGGTATCGCAAGGCGCGCCGACTGTTCTACCTGGCCGAGAAGTTCGGTGTTCCGATTCTCGTGCTGATTGACACGCCCGGCGCTTATCCCGGGATCGGGGCCGAGGAGCGCGGGCAGGCCGAGGCTATCGCCAAGAACATCCAGGTGATGTTTGCCATCAAGGTGCCGATTGTCATTGCGATCGTCGGCGAAGGTGCTTCCGGCGGCGCCCTCGGCATCGGCGTCGGTGATCGCGTGTTCATGATGGAGCACGCCTGGTATTCCGTCATCTCGCCGGAAGGCTGCGCGGCCATCCTGTGGCGGGATGCGGCCAAGGCGCCGGAGGCCGCCGAGGCGCTGAAGCTGACATCGGAGGATCTGATGGAGCTTCGGGTGGTCGATAAGATAATTCCTGAGCCGCCCAGCGGAGCCCACAACGATCCCAAAGAGGCGGCCGCTCTACTGAAGGCTGAGATCGTGGCGGTCTTTGAAGAACTCAAGGGGAAACCGGTTGATGTGCTGCTGGCCGAGAGGTTGGCCAAGTACCGCCGGATGGGCCGGTTCAAGGAATAGAGGACGTGCCGGTATGGTGCTGTCGAGAAAGCTGTTGGACAAGCTTGCCTGCCCGAAGTGTCACGGGCCGCTGGAGTATGACCGGGCCAACGATTCCCTGACCTGTACGGCGTGCAAGCTCAGGTACAGGGTAACCGATGATATCCCCGTTCTGTTGCTTCAAGAGGCCGAGAAAATCAATGAGTGAAGGTGCGACTGATGAAACTCTCCAAGTTCTGCGATGAAAGTCTGGTGGCGTTCAGTCTTAAATCCAAGGCGAAAGACGACGTCATCATGGAGCTCGTTAATCTCGCGGCGACGTCGAATATGATCAAGGACCATGATACCCTGATGAACGACGTCAGGGAAAGGGAGAAACTGGTCACGACCGGTGTCGGGTACGGCGTAGCCTTTCCGCACGCCAAGACGAGTTCGGCCAAGGGCATTGTCATCGCATTCGGCCGCAGCGAGGGAGGTGTTGATTTCGATGCCATGGACCACAAGCCGGTTCATCTGCTTTTCCTGATTGCGGCCCCGGAAGACGCTATCGGCGCCCACCTCAACGTCATGGCCCGCCTGTCGTACCTGATGAAGTCGGAAGAGAATCGCGAGAAGCTCATGCGGGCCACCTCGCCGGGTGATGTCCTGGCGTTGATGGACAACGTGAAGTAACCACCGCTCGGCAGGGATCGGCTGCGGTATGAAATGGATTTCCGGCACTCTGTCCAGACACTGGCGCAACGTTCACTTCATTGCGGTTATCGTGCTTTCTGCCCTCCTGACTTTCGGCAGCCAGCGCTTTAACGGGTACGTCAGCCAGACCGCGCTGGTCGTTTTCTACCAACCGTTTGCCAAGATCAAGCGCTCCGTCGAAGAACTCAGCGCCGTCAACGCCGAGAATCATCGCCTTCGCCAATCCCTGGTCGAGGCCTCCCTGAGGCTGTCTGAGCTGGAGGAAATGAAGCTCGAGAACATCAGGCTGCGCTCCGTGCTGGGTTTTGAGCCGCCGCCCGGATACAAACTGCTGCCCGCCCGGGTCCTGTCAGTATCCGGAGAGCGTATGCCGGTCTCGGCGGTTATCAACCGTGGTTACCATGATTCGGTGTTTGTCGACCAGACGCTGATCAACCAGGAAGGTCTTATCGGGCGAATCGTCGCCGTGATGCCGGATAATGCGACGGTCCAGTTGCTTACCGATCCGGCCAACCGGACGGCCGTCCGGGTCACTTCAAGCCGCGAAATGGGTATCGTCAAATACGTGGCCTCGGAAGGCATGATTCTCGACAATTTCCCCATTCAGGGACAGATCAGCGAGGGGGAACTGGTTATTTCGTCGGGTCTCGGGGGAATCTACCCGGCGGGCCTGGTGGTAGGCACCGTAGCCTCGATCCGGCGGCCCGAGGACGAGCCGTTCTGCAAGGTCCGGCTGACGCCGGCGGCCAACTTCAGTTCCCTTGAAGAACTCTTCATCCTGCGGCCGGACATGAGATGAGACTGATACCTTACATACTGTACCTTTTCGTGCTGGGCATGCATGAGGTGATCTGGCGCGACGTCACCTCCATCTTCGGGGTGAGCATCAACCTGGCCGCCTTTCTCGTGATGGCTGTAACTCTTTACAAGTCCGACGTGATCTCCGTCTGGTTCGGCTTTGCCGCCGGTCTGGTGCTTGCGGCGGGGCTGCCTCAGAGTTTCGGCTGGCACGCTCTGGCCCTTGCGCTGGTCGCGCAGGTCGCTTACACCGTGCGGGCCCGCCTCAATCTTGACTCCCTGTTCGCAAAGTTGTTGTTGATGTTCTGCGGCATACTACTTCATAATGTACTGGTGCTGCTGATCGATCAGGCCGGCGGATTTCCGTATCTCCTGTTCGCCAACGCCTTGACCGGGGCCGTGTACACGAGCATTCTTGCCATGCTGTTCTTTGCCTTCAAAGAAGGCCTGGTGACGTATCAGAAGCTTAAAGCCATTTTCTGAGTTGCAAAATGGACCGTTTCAAGCTCTCGCTGGCAGGCCGAGAGAAGACCAGCCTGCTGGTAGTTGCCGCCCTCTTGCTCTTTCTTATCGGGGGCCTGATCAAGCTCCAGGTGTTAAACCACGCTGAACTGGCCGCCCAGTCGGAATATAATCGGATTCGAGTGGTGCCTCTGGTGCCGCGACGGGGGATCGTTTACGACCGCAGTGGGCGTGTCCTGATTGACAACCGGCCGTCCTATACCGTCTCGGTTGTGCCCGCCGAAGAGGTGGCCGGGGTCAGTCTGCTTAACCTCTCCACCGTAATCGGGCTGGATACGACCGAAATCCGCAAACGCGTTCGGCGCAACCTGGTCAGTCGGTATCAGCCGGCGGCGGTCAAGAAGGACATACCGTTCGAAATGCTGGCGGTCCTGGAGGAGCAATCGCGCCGGTTCCCCGGAGTGAGCTATCACATGGAACGGGTGCGCGAGTACGCTGACGGGCTGGACGCCGAGTCGTTCACCGGCTACGTGGGCGAGGTATCAGAGGATGAACTGGGCAAGGCCGGGCTGGCCGATCTGCGCCTCGGAAGCATGATCGGGAAAAAGGGTCTGGAGAAACAGTACGATTACCTGCTGCGAGGCGTAGAGGGAACCGCCTACATCGAGGTGTACGCTTCAGGACAGATTCTCGGGCCGTACGAAGGTAAAAAGTGGCTGCAGGCGATACCGGGCAGCGACCTGACGCTCACTATTGACCTGGATCTGCAGCAGGCCTGTGTCAGCGCTCTGGACACATTCTGCTGCGGTGCCATCGTGGCCATGGATCCCCGGACGGGCGAGATCCTGGCCATGACGTCGTACCCGGGCTACGACGCCAACATATTCTCTTCCGTGATTCCGGATTCAGTGTGGCAGGCGCTGCGCAACGATCCGAACAATCCGCTTATCAACCGGCCGCTGTCCGGCCTGTATCCGCCCGGCTCGACACTGAAGCTGGTGACTATCGGGGCCGGGCTCGATGAAGGCATTTTTGCTCAGGACCCGGGTTTCATGCCCTGCTATGGCAGCATGCGGTTCGGCAATCGTAACTTTCGTTGCTGGGATCGAGGCGGTCACGGCACGCTGACGCCGATCCAGGCGTTAGAGCGATCGTGCGATGTGTATCTGTATCAGACGGGTCTTAAACTCGGTGTCGACCTGCTGAGCGATTACATCGGCAAGTGCGGTTTTGGGCGTGTGACGGGGGTGGATATGCCCAACGAGGTCGCCGGACTCAACCCGAACAGTGATTACTACAACGGACGTTACGGCACGGGGAAATGGACCCGCGCCCTGGTGTTGAACAACGCCATCGGCCAGGGGGAGATTCTTACCACGCCGCTTCAACTCACCCAGTTCTTCTGTGGTCTGGCCAACCGGGGGATCGTGTACCAGCCCCATATCGTCAGGGCCATCTCCAGGCTGAACGGCGAGACCGTCACCGTGCCCCCCCGCGTCGCGTTCACCCTTCCGTTTTCCCAGAAGACGCTTGACGACCTCAACGAAGGGCTGCGTCTGGTGGTCGAGGGTGAAAAGGGGACGGCGCGCAGCCTGCGCAACGACGAGTACACGATTGGCGGCAAGACCGGAACGGCGCAGAATCCACACGGTGAGGACCATTCGTTGTTCGTCGGCATTGCGCCTCTTGAGAGGCCGGAAATCGTTGTCTGCGCCATCGTGGAGAACGCCGGCCACGGGTCCGAGATTGCAGCGCCGGTTGTCAAGCGGGTTATATCTGCTTACATGATGAAGGAACGCAGCAGCGACGAGTTCCTGGCCACCGGTGACCGGGAGGAACCGTGATGCTGAAATACGGCGACCTGGACTGGAAACTGATCATCGCCGCCCTGCTGCTGTCGTTGACCGGCGTTCTGTTGATCATGTCGGCCCAACATCACGCCGCCAGCCCCTTTGAGCGCGCGTACCACCTCAGGCAAATGCTCTGGCTGGTCTTTGCCCTGGTTCTCTTTGCGACCGTTATCCACGTGCCCCTGAGGTTGTTCGACGTTACGGCCTATGTATTCTACGGGACTGCACTGGTTCTCCTGATCCTGGTCCTCATGGTCGGTGGGTCCGGGGGCGGTCCGGCGCGGTGGTTCTCGTTCGGTGCGATCAACCTGGCTCCCTCGGACGTCGCCAAGCTGGCCCTGCTGTTGGCCCTGGCTCGTTTTCTGGCCTACACGAAACTGCCCGTGACGTCCAAGCGGCGCCTTGCCGTCTCGGCGTTGCTGACGGCCGTGCCGGCGGCCCTGATTGTCAACCAACCCGACCTGGGCACGTCGCTGGTATTCCCGATCATCCTGTTCGTGCTCTGGTTCTGGTCCGGTTTGTCGCCGTGGTACCTGTTGCTGATTCTCTCTCCGATCGTGTCGCTGGTGACGGCCTTCCACTGGCTGTCGTGGGCGATATACTTCGCCGTGCTGCTGGTCTTCCTGTTTCTCCTGCGGCCGGGCATGCTCTTCGGTATTTTCACAGTGATTGCCAACCTGGCTTTCGGCATCATCACTCCGTACATGTGGGGACGGCTGGCCGATTACCAGAAGCTGCGCATGCTGACGTTCATTGACCCCGGTCGTGATCCCCGGGGGGCGGGCTACCAGATCATCCAGTCCAAAATCGCCATTGGTTCGGGCGGCGTCTGGGGGAAAGGCCTCCTGGGCGGGTCGCAGGCAAGGCTGGACTTCCTGCCGGAACGCCACACCGACTTTATTTTTTCCGTGCTCGGTGAAGAGCTGGGCCTTTGGGGAGCGTTTGTCGTCCTCGCTCTGTTCGCTTTCATCTTTTACCGGGCGATGCGGATTGCGGTGCGGTGTCGATCACGGTTTGCCTCCCTGGTGGTCATGGGGGCCGCGGGTATTCTTCTGTTCCAGTTCGTGATCAATGTCGGCATGACACTGGGTTTCATGCCGGTGACCGGCCTGGCGCTCCCGTTTCTCAGCTATGGGGGCACGGCACTCATGCTCTCATGGGCGCTGATCGGCCTGATTGTTTCGGCTGACTACCGGTGGCAGGAGTATTAGTCATAGCGGGTTTATTCCGGTCGGGGACGTCAAGCCCGATAAACGGCAGGTCGGCCATGCTTAAAACACGCCTTAGGCACATACTGGCAGCCCTTGCCCTGACCCTGGGCCCGTCGCTTTCTGAAGCCGTCAATCTCGATTCTCTCCTGATCGTATCGATCGGCGGCCGCACCGCCCTGGAACGGCTGGCCACGGTCGACAACTACCGGACTGAGGGAACGGTATCTATCAACGGTCAGCAGGGAACTTTCGTTTCCGTGTACGCGAAACCGGACCGTGTGTACTTCGAACTGAGCCTGGGATCCGTCTCCATTGTTCATGCATACGACGGTCAGGTGGCCTGGCAGAGAGATTTCAACGGCGTTACTTCGCGACTGGAAGGGTTCGAGAAGCGTGAACTGCTTGGCCAGGCGTACTTTCAATCCTATTCGTTCCTTTTCGACGACCGCATGCCGGGCGGCAGGGAGTACCGGGGCACGGCCGTGATCGACGGAAGAACCTGCCACGAGATCGCCCTGGTTCCGCTGAACACCGACACCGTGCTGGTTTACCTGGACGTTGAGACCGGCCTGCAGCGGCTGATGATCAGTTGGCTCGACAACACCCAGACGCGTACCACGGCCGACGATTACCGGGATGTATCGGGCATCCGGATACCGTTCTTCTCGCGGGCCGAGATTGTGGGGGCACCGCTCGTCCTTGAGTTTAGCGTTGGGCGCGTCCTCTTTGACCAACCGCTTGATGACGCCCTGTTCAGGCAGCCTGCCGCCGGTCAGGTGGATTTCAGGTTCCCGGCCGATGTCCGCTCCGTCACGGTACCGTTTGACTTCAGCTTCGGACACATCTATGTCACCGGCACCGTGAACGGCAGGAAGAGAGCGCGTTTCATCCTGGATTCCGGCGCCTCGGCCAATGTCTTCCACGAACCGATATTGTCCGATCTCAATCTGCCTTCGGTCGGGTCTCTCCCGGCCAAAGGGATCGGCGGATACCGGGAGGTTACGCTTGTGCGAATCGACTCGGTGAACATCGGACCGCTGACGCTGCTGGATCAGGTGGCGGGCGCCGTCAACCTGGAAGGAATCGGTCGTGCCGGCAGCGACGGCACTCCGTTCGGCGGTGTCCTCGGATTCGATTTTCTTTCCCGCTTTCCCGTTCTCATCGACTATGCCGGGAGACAGTTGACCGTCTATGAGCCGGGCAGCCGGGAACTTCCCGCCGGCGGCAGCGAGGTCCCGTTCCACCTGACGATGCACGTGCCCACCATTGAGGCCCGACTGGTCGGAACCGAAGGGGACTTCCTGATCGACCTGGGCAGCCCCTTCGGCGTCATGGTGCACGCACCGTTTGTCGAACGGCACAACCTGGATCAGCAGCTTCAGGACATACGTCCCATATCCCGGACGCTCTCAGGACTGGGCGGGTCGGTAAAGGGAAGAAGCGCCTATGCCGCATCGTTTGCTTTCGGGGACGTGCGCGTTGAGTCGCTCAGGGTGCTGCTGCCCGAGGGCGGTGAGGGTATTTCCGGTTCGGAAGAGCTGGCCGGCAGCATAGGTAATCTTCTCCTGGAACAATTCCGTGTTTTATTCGATTTTGGAAACAACCGGCTCATCTTCTATGAGCGTGCCGAGAGTGCCAAATGACTTGACACTATTGTTGCGGAGGATATATTAGGATTCTGTACCTCTCGCCGGAAGCGGGCGGTATAACTTTTTGAGCGGGAGCAAGTTAGGGTTAGATTTTGTATATGTCCGGAAGTTTCAACAAGGCGGCAAACTGCATGTATTCACGTCTCTGCGGGCGGATGGTCCCGGTGGGGGTTGCTTTCTTTCTATGCTTGGCAGTACTCTTCTTGACTGTCGGCGCCGCGGCGGCCGGTGAGAGCAGTCCGGAGCCGAGGGAGTCATTCAACCACCGTCATCAGGCCGGGTTGCGAATCGGCGTCTGGGGGAACCTCGGCGAAATCCCCATGACCGTCGACACGCTGGGCTCCTCGATCTTCAACAACGATTTTAACTCGGCCAGTTTCTACATCGAGGGGTTTTTCGGTTACCGCATCATGACGCAGTTGGTCGGCGAACTCTCGGCGGGCATAGTCAGCCGCGGCGACATTCAGCTTCTTGAGTCCGGCACCAGCTATTCGGGCAGTCTCATCGTGTACCCGGTTCTGCTGAGACTGAGGTACTACCCGTTATCGGCTTTAAATCCGAAGTATCACCCGTACCTTTCGGTTGGTGGCGGGATTTACCACGCCAGGCACGACATTCAGTATGCCAGCGGGCAATACGCCGGTTTCGCCGCTTTTTACGAGGAAGCCTCAGAAACGTCCTTTGACTTTGTCGTCGGCGGCGGATTTGACTGGCCCGTGGCCGCCGCTGTCGGGCTTGAGTTCAATGCCCAGTATATGCCGATCCGGTTCGGCAGCGCCATTATCGGTGTCAACGACTGGTCGTCACTGACTTTCACTGTGGGCGTTAAGTACCTGTTCGATATGGAATCGTAAATCTTGGAGTTCAGGATCGGGAGGATTCGATGAAGGTAGGCATTAACGGGTTTGGGCGGATCGGCCGGCTGGTTCTCAGGGCGGCTCGCGGCACCGACATAGACGTTGTAGGTGTCAATGACATCACGGACGCGAAAACGCTGGCGCATTTGCTGAAGTATGACTCGATCCACGGACGCTATCCCGGCAAAGTGGGCCTCGAGGGTGACAGCCTCGTTGTGGAGGGCAAGAAGATACCGGTTCTCAAGGAGCTGGATCCGGCCAGGCTGCCGTGGAAATCGCTGGGCGCCGAGGTCGTGCTGGAATGCACCGGCCGGTTCACCAAGCGCGACGATGCAGCCAAGCATTTGGATGCGGGGGCTAAAAAGGTCTTGATCTCCGCCCCGGCCAAGGGGCACGACGGTACGTTTCTGCTCGGCGTCAATTCCGACCAGTACGACAAATCGAAGCACCACATCATCTCAATCGGCTCCTGCACCACCAACTGCCTGGCTCCGATGGTCAAGGTGCTGCTCGACAACTTCGGCATCCAGACCGGTGTCATGACGACCATCCACGCTTACACGGCCGATCAGCGTTTGCAGGATGCGCCCCACAAGGACCTGCGGCGGGCACGTGCCGCCGCCCTGTCGATGGTCCCCACCACTACCGGGGCCGCCCGCGCCATCTCCCAGGTGATCCCGGAGCTCGAGGGCAAGATGGACGGTGCCGCCATCCGCGTGCCTACTCCGGACGGATCGATTGTCGATCTCGCCGTTATCCTAGAGAAGGAAGCGACGGTGGACCAGATCAATGCCGCCGTGAAGAAGGCGGCCGCGTCCGGACCGTTGTCCAAGACGCTTGAATACTGCGAGGACCCCGTCGTCTCGACTGACATCATCGGAAACCCCCACGGCTGTGTTTTTGATGCGGCCCTGACGTCGGTGCAAGGTCGGCTGACGAAGGTCTTCGCGTGGTACGACAATGAGTGGGGTTTCTCCTGCCGCATGATTGACATGATGTTGATGATGTAGCCGGGAAAGGACACGTCCAAATGAGCAAACTAAGCGTCTCGGATATCAACTTTCGCGGCCGCCGGGTGCTGTTGCGGGTCGACTTCAACGTCCCGCTCGACAGCCGGCGGAACATTACCGACGACCGGCGAATCCGCAGCAGCCTGCCCACCATCCGCAAGATACTTGATGACGGCGGCAGGGTCATCGCATGTTCGCACCTGGGCCGTCCGAAAGGCAAACCTGTACCCGAGATGTCGCTCCGGCCGGTGGCCGAGCGGC
This sequence comes from Acidobacteriota bacterium, assembly GCA_035529075.1. Lineage (NCBI taxonomy): Bacteria > Pseudomonadati > Acidobacteriota > Acidobacteriota bacterium. The sequence continues at coordinate 80,575 of DATKXK010000014.1, forward strand.
TCTCGGAGCTGCTCGGGCGGGAAGTGCTCTTTGCCGAGGATTGCATCGGCCCGGAGGCGTCCAACGTCGTGGACAGGATGAAGGACGGCGACTGCCTGCTGCTCGAAAACCTGCGTTTCCATGCCGACGAGGAACAGAACGACCCGGAGTTCGCCGGGAAACTGGCCGCCCTGGCAGACATTTACGTCAACGACGCCTTCGGCACGGCCCACCGGGCGCACGCCTCGACCGAGGGCGTGACGCGCTATTTCAATCAGGCCGCCGCCGGGTTCCTCATGGAAAAAGAACTCCGATTTCTCGCGCAGACGATCACCGATCCGGCGCGGCCGTTCGCGGCCATCCTCGGCGGGGCCAAGATATCCGGCAAGATTGACATCATACAGAACCTGCTGGGCAAGGTGGACATCCTGCTGATCGGCGGCGGCATGGCCTTTACTTTCAGCAAGGCCCGGGGGTATCCTATCGGTAACTCCCTGCTGGAGCAGGACAAGGTTGAGCTGGCCCGGGAGATCATCTCGCGGGCGGACCAGGCAAAAGTGAGGCTGGTGTTCCCGACCGACGTCGTGGTGGCCCCGGAGATTTCCGAAGACGTGCCGACCGAAGTGGTCGATATCGACAAGATACCGGACGGAATGATGGGACTGGATATCGGTCCGGCGACGATTGCGCTCTTTTCCGAAGCGCTCAGAAGTGCGCGTACGGTGGTGTGGAACGGCCCGATGGGGGTTTTTGAGTGCAAGCCGTTTGCCGCCGGCACCGCCGCCGTGGCCAGGCTGCTGGCCGATCTGACCGACGAGGGCGCGACTACCGTGGTTGGCGGAGGCGATTCCGCGGCGGCCGTCGCACAGCAAGGGCTGGACGGCCGGCTGACACACATCTCGACCGGAGGCGGCGCATCGCTGGAGTTCCTCGAAGGCAAGACGCTGCCGGGCGTTGCCGCGCTGACCGACGTGTCCAAGGCGAGGGTGGTCTGATATGCGAAAACCCATTATTGCCGGTAACTGGAAAATGAACGGTACCGCCGACCTGACCGAGGCGCTCATTACGGAACTGCTGGCCGGGCTGTCAGGCAACGAGAAGGCGACCATGGTAATCTGTCCGCCTTTCCCGTTCCTGGAAGCCGCACATCGTCTGTTGTCCGGTTCGGCTGTCGCGCTGGGTGCCCAGGAAATGTCGGCCCACGGGCCCGGTGCGTATACCGGGGAAGTCTGCGCGGAGATGCTCTTGACAGTGGGGGTGCGCTACGTTATCTTGGGTCATTCTGAAAGACGGCAGTACCATGCCGAAACCGACCGTATAGTCAACGCCAAGGCCAGGCGTGCCCTCGAAGCCAGCCTCATCCCGATCATCTGCGTCGGTGAATCGCTGCAGGAGCGGGAGAGGGGCGAGACCGAGCAGGTTGTGGGACGGCAGATTGACGGTACACTTTCAGAGTTAACGGTCGATGAATTGAAAGGAATAGTCATCGCCTACGAGCCGATCTGGGCGATCGGCACGGGCCGCACGGCCACGCCGCAGATGGCGCAGGACGTGCACCGGTTTATCAGGCAACGACTCGCCAGCCGTTACGGCGAAGCTGCGGACGCGGTCCGCATCCTGTACGGCGGATCGGTCAAGCCCGACAATGCCGCCGGGCTCCTGCGGGAGCCTGACATTGACGGTGCGCTGGTCGGCGGGGCGTCACTCAAGGCGGATGACTTCAGAGCGATTATTGAAGCAGTTTGAACGGAGGCGAATTACTTGTTCACCATCTGGGTAGTTTTCCATGTCCTTATTTCCATCGCCCTGATGCTGGTTGTGCTGATGCAGTCCGCCAAAGGAGACGGGCTGGCGGGCACCGCGTTCAGCGGCGGTCTCTCCGGCGCCGTGTTCGGTGGGCGGGGTGCCGCATCGTTCCTGTCCAGAGCGACCACCGTGCTGGCGATTGTGTTTATGGTCAATTGCGGGGTTCTGGCATTCATGTCGGCCAAGACGCGAACCACGACCGACGTGCAGCAGACCGGTGAGTCGGTCGTGACCCGCAAAATGGCCGAGGAACAGGAGCGGATGCTCCAGCAGCAGCAGGCGGCGCAGGAGGCGACGAGACAGGATTCGATCGCCCGGGCCACGGTGCAGGACCAGCCGGTCGATCTTCTGCCGCCGCAGCCGGACAGCAATTAGCACGTAGTAATCTGTGATTGATATCGATTGCGGAAGTGGTGGAACTGGTAGACACGCTATCTTGAGGGGGTAGTGAGGCAACTCGTGCGGGTTCGAGTCCCGCCTTCCGCATATAGATAAGGCCCTTGGCCGCCTGACCGCCGGGGGCTGTTTCTTGTCGCCGCGTGCCGCACGGCCGTTTGCTCGTCATACAAACTGATTGACATTCCTACGGTTATGGTTATAATAATATGATAGCAGCGGGGCAACGACTTTACTCCTTCGTGTATCCATCGCCCGGGCAAGTCGATCCTTGCAATGCAAGGTATCTGGTCTTACGAAACGAGTTCGACAGATCATGAGTGGATTCGTCTGATTGATGTAGAAGGTTGAGCTGGGGGTTCCGCAGCCAGAGGGTAAATCACCGCAACAGCCCGCCTGGAGTACCTGAGACAGAAAGGCTAGAGTTTTTCAGTCGAGGACTGCCCGTCCGGTCAGGGCGGAAGTTCGTGACCCGAAGGGGGAGTATTGTGACAAAGCATTTCGTTAGCCGAGGGATAGTACGGCCTTTCCTGGGCCTGATCACGGTCATACTGCTTATCGCCGACCCGGCGCGGGCTGAGCCGGACGATCCGGGTGCGCTTCCCGGTTGCTACTGTGTCGGCATGGTCGGCAACGTCGATTGCGACTACGCGGATATTGTCGATGTCGGTGACCTGACGTTTCTGATTGACTACCTGTTCATCAGTCACGCGCGGCTGCCGAACCGGGAGGAGGCCAACACCGACGGGGATCCCGACGGGGTCATTGATATCGGCGACCTGACGGCGCTGATAGATCATCTATTCATTACCCATTCCGATCTTCCGCCCTGCCCGGCCCCGCCGAACTGCCCTCCGAGGACGAAAATTCTGTATTTCCCGGTCGGGCCGTATATCGATGCCCCTGCGCCCGGCTCACCCGTAACGGGGATTCCCATCTCCTGGGAGGCGTTTGATCTGGTCGACCACCCCTACTACCCGCCGCCGTTTGAATGCGAATGGCGCCTGTACGGCCCGTACGTTTCCGATACCATTCACGACAGCACCTGGGAGGAACTGACCGACCGATTCATCAAACCTGCTTTCCGGTGCCTCACCGGCGAAGTATACCTTTTCGGCGAGGGGGGTGGCATTATCGTCTGCGACAGCGTCCCGGTGCCGATCGGGGACGATTCGGTCGGCTTTGTCATCACGTGCGACACGGTCTTCGTGGACACCATCACGGGGGCGAATGTGTACGGGTGGCTCGATACGGTTCTCGATGTCGACGATCCGGATTTTGTCGACGATCCGCTCTTTGACCGTGTGGCCCTGCGGTCGCAGGGGGACGGTCCGGGCGACGTCTGGGTTTTCGACCTGACTGACACGCTGTACGACGTTTACCGTTATGATTCGGACGACACCACCCGGGAGGAGTATTTCATCTTCTGGGTGCGCGCCCGCGATGTGGTCGACTCCAATCTGTACGACCCCACTCCGGATTTCAAAGCGTGCCGGGTCATCGATCCGCGTTATGAGCACGACGTCGGCATATTGGACCTTCAGCAGGGGTTTTCTATCAATGCCTGTATCAGAGACAGCGCAAGAGCATTCTGGGATCGCGCCCTCGATTCGTGGGCCGGCAGCAGCGGATTGACGATTGACTACGAACCAACTCGCGACTATCGGGTCGTTAATAGTGCTATGGGAATCGGGGTTACGCTTCGTGAAGTGCTTGCGTACAAGACGGTGGTCTTCGTCGACGACAATGTCCTCCCCGGATGTCTGGCATGGTGGGCGATCAGCGGTGATGTGTTGACCGTCATCGACGCCGGTGTCAACGCCTGGATGTGCGGCCGGACGCTAATATACGGTGATGAGGCAGCCCCGCCGCAGTTTGACGTTTTCTCCGCCATACCTCCGAACCTCGCTGAGGGTTTCAGCTTCTACTTCGGTGTCGAGCAGATGGTCTTCTCAGGGTGGGAATGGCACATCTATTTTGACGCCCGGATGAAGGTGCAGGCGGGCTGCAGAATTGAGGACTTCATCGGTGCGCACAGCTATGACGAGGAACAGTGGCCCGATCTGACTGTGGACTCGGCGCTGCTTCATCGCCGATATAGGTGGGAGTACATTTATCCCTGGGTAGACACGCTGGCCGCCATGCCGGAAGTGGACTGGTATCAGCTTGGCGCGGATGTCCAACCGATGTACAGTTATGCCTCCCTGTATCCCGGCGGCCACTTCCTCGGGCCTGAGTATACGTTTGAAGGCAGGGACGTGGCGCACCGGTTGAATCGCGGCCTGTTCAGAACCGCATTCTTCATGTTCACGCCGTTCGCCCTGGAGGAATCAGCCGCGCAGACGGTCATCGACACCGTGCTGTCCTGGCTGTATGATCCGTACCTGGTCACGCCTCCCCTTTCCACGAGGTATACGGATGCCCCGGTTCCGGTTAATCAGTCACAGGTGCGCGAACGATACTTCCGAAGGTTGGCGGAGCAAGAGAATGACGCGAAGCGAGAACAATCATTGGGGCCGCCGGCATCACCCGTAACGAATCCAGCAGACCTGTTTCGGGGGGAAAGCAAATGAAACATTTCAGACCGTTAATAGTCGCGGCAACGCTGTGTTCTCTGCCCGCCTCGGTCACTTTCGGGCGCGCGGTCGCCGATCCCGCACCCGGGCGTGAGACACCAAGCACCGCCATGGCCAGTCCGGCGTACTGCACAGCGGCGCACAACGTGGGCAACATCGCCCTGTCGGTAACCAACTTGGGCACCTTTGGCAGCCAGTTCTCTTTTACTCAGCAGGACTGCTTCACGGGAGAACCGGTGCCCTCGTGCGAGTACCCTAAAGGATCCAATACACGATATCTCTTCGGGGGTGCTTTCTGGATCGGCGCGATCGTCGGCACCGATACGCTCGTCTCAGTGGGGGAGGATGGCTGGCAATACTGTGCCGAGTTGCACCCTGATGAGGCTCCTTTCGGCGAAATGGTCTATCGTTCCACCGTTGACCCGACCAGTTCCGCCTATTACGGGGCTGTCTCCGAACAGGACTATATCGCCGTGTATGCGGATACCTTCACCTTCGGGGTGACGGGTTTATGTTATGACTTCATGGACGGCAGACCCCATATCCCACTAAACGTCGAGGTCACTCAGCGGTCCTACGCGTGGAGCTACCCGGTGGCTGAAGATTTTGTGCTTTTCGACTACGAGATCAGGAATATCGGTACTGAGCCGCTCAGTAAGCTCTACCTGGGTATTTACGTCGACGGTGACGTGCATTCAGAGGCTTTCAGTGGTGGCGTCGGGGCTCAGGATGATATCTCGGGCTTCCTGCGCCGCGTCCCGGCGGAGTATCTTCCGGAGCAGTGTTCTGATAGCGACGTGGTGAACCTGGCATGGATAGCTGACAACGAAGGTGACCTGCTGCAGCCGTCAAGCCTGCACGTGCCCCACGTGACAGGCGTGAGTATTGTCCGCGCACCCACGGAGTCGCCAAATGTGTCGTTTAACTGGTGGATCAGCAACATGGACCCGTGGATTGACTTCGGGCCCCAGGCGCGGGCGACGTATCGGGACTTCGGCACGGGTGGAATGGGGACCCCCGAAGGAGATCGAAACAAGTATCACGTGTTGAGCAACGGCGAGATTGACTACGATCAGATCTACACGGCCAGCATCAGCGATGACGATCCGATCTGGTTGCCTCCCAACCCGTATATTAAGGATTATCTGTCGACCGGGTTTGACACGCGTTATTTGCTCTCGTTCGGGCCGTTCGATATCGACCCCGGTCAGAGCCTGCCGCTGTCGTTTGCCTACGTAGCCGGTGAAAACCTCCACACCGTTATGGGCAATGATTACAACCTCCCGGCGGCCCCGGACGCCTATTATGAAAACCTCGACTTCTCCGACCTGGCCCGTAACGCCATCTGGGCGGACTGGATTTACGACAACCCCGGCTACGATTCTGACGACGACGGTTATGCCGGTCGGGTTGACACCTGCGTGGTCGGCGACGATACCATCTTTACGCCGCGCAAGGGGGATGGTGTGCCGGATTTCCGGGCGGCCAGCCCGCCGCCGCCGCCGGTGGTCCGGGTCGAGCCGATCTTTGAAGGTCTGATAATCCACTGGAACGGCCACCTGTCAGAGACGGCTTTCGACGCGCTTTCTCACAACAAGGACTTTGAGGGTTACAACGCGTACCTGGCAACGAATCAGTCAGCGTCGAGCTTTTCAAAGCTGGCTACCTACGATATCGAGGATTACCTCACCTACGTCTGGGATGACGTCATGGGATGGGAACTCTTCGGACCGCCGCGGACACTGGACGAGCTTCGATGTCATTACGCCCCCGCCGGCTGTGACGATGGACTCTGGTACCCCCTGGACTATCCCCGCACCCGCCCGCATTTGCACGATGGCACGATCATGTACTTCGAGCCGTTCGGTGCTAATGCGGCCAAGTTTGGGCTGGAGACCCCGTTCATCAAGCGGTTCGCTGACGCACTTGAGCCGCCGTACAAGCGCTCCGAAGACGTGCCGCCGGATTCCGCCAGCAAGTACCTGACCGGTGATGGTTACTTCAAGTACTACGAGTACGAATACACCATAACCGGCTTGCTGGGGGGTGTTCCTTACTGGATTGCGGTGACGGCGTATGACTGCGGCTCCATGGCGGTGGGAGGTTCGCCGCTGGAGACCGCCCCGACCGTGAATGCGGTGAAGGGTATTCCTCTTGCGGGCGCCGGGTGCTGCAACGGGATCACCGGCAATGTAGACTGGGATGAGCATGAATTTGTCGATCTGGGCGACCTGACATTTCTGATCGATTACCTGTTTATCAGCCATACTCCGCCGGTGTGTATCGAGGAAGCCAACCTCGACGGCGACCCTGACGGGGTGGTGGATATCGCCGACCTGACGGTGCTTATCGACTACCTTTACCTGACTCAAACCCCGCCGGCGGACTGCCCGTAGAATCTCAGGCAAAACGCGACCGGCGACCCTTGCGGGGCCGCCGGTCGTATATTCGCCGAATCTTCCTGTTACCGGCCGTCGGGGCTAATTCTCAATGTATTTGCCCAGAATCTGGTTCATCCGCGAGGTCATTTTCGAGTTGGGGAATACCTCGTTGGCACCGGCGGTAAGGGCCGCCTTCATCTGATCGGCAAGCATATGCGGTGAGTAGCAGACAATCGGGATTTTGCTGGTGGCATTGTAGGAGCGCAACTTGTTGATTAGTGACGGTGCCTCAATTCCATTGAGGTTCAGGTCAATGATGATCAGATCGGGCTTCAGCTCATGAGCCTTGCTGAAAATGTCATCTGATCTTATGGCCTTGATGCCCTCCGCATCCAGTCTGTCCAGCACCGACATAATCTTGGAAGTGAATATCATGTTGTTGACAGCAATAATTACCCGTTTGCTCATACCACTCCTCCCTCAAACATCAGTCTTTATGATTCACCTCTGCTGAAGGCCTGCGCTTGGAGAGACTCAATATACGAAAAAGTTTGCCACTTGTGAAGAGCTTATAACAAAAAAGTCAACAAAAAACAGTTCTGGGCATTAAGACGTTTCAGCGCAAGGGGTTACCGGAACCAATGCCGAGGCCGGCCTTTCGGCCGGTCCGGGATCGGCTCGCTTTTTTTGTTGATTGGCGGGAGTTTTCGGGCAAAATCAAGGTGTGGAAAACACCGGCATACTCGCGAAATGCACTCCGGCCCCTGTTTCTTGTGCCACAACGTCGCGGTTATTGTTACGTCGGGTCGTTGCGCCACTCTTAAGTTGTTTGCGCATTACTACTTGGGGTTTTGCAGCCCCGGCCCGGGCAGCCCTTGGGCGACCGGGAAGTGCCGTACCTGCCAGTTTTTACGGCGTACCAGAAGGTGAGGTGAACTGATGTATTTCCGGCCCGCGGCTACCAGGCGATTGCTGATCCTGCTTCTTCCGTGCGTTCTGACCGCCCTTCCGGTGCTGGCTCAGAAAACGGCATCCCGCGACGGCAAAAAGAGCAACAAGGAGATCTGCATCACGTTCGATGAACTGCCGGCGGCCCGGTCCTTCGGCGAGGTGGACCGCCAGGCGGTCAACTACCTGATCCTCGATGCTCTCAAGCGGCACAAGGTCAAGGCCGCCGGATTTATAGTTGGAGAAGGGATCGAGGATTCCTTTGACATTCTCGGCCAGTGGCTCAATGACGGCCACACCCTGGGGAGTATGACTTTCACCAACCAGGATTACAACTACATCGGGATCGAGGCCTTCATCGAGGATATTCGCCGCGGCATAGCGACAATCGAGCCGATGCTCTCCGGGTTCGGGCAGAAAAAGCGGTATTTCCGGTACCCGTACCTTCATTACGGCACCACGGTCGAGGGGAAAAAGCAGGCCGCGCTTTTCCTGGCGGATCAGAACGTCGCGGTGGTCCATGCCACCGTCATCCCGGAGGATTACCTGTATAACCTGTCGCTGGACAAACTTGGCAAAGTCCCGGACTCGGCGGCCTTTGACAAACTTCTCAACGAATACATCAACCATGTCCTGGACGAGCTGGAGCGCATGGAACGGCTGGCCCTGGATCTGGTCAAGCGGCCGGTCCGGCACATACTGCTCCTGCGCGCCAACCGGCTGAACGCCGTCTACCTCGACGAACTGCTGGGCGCCCTGGAGAACGCCGGTTACAAGTTCATCACTCTGGACCGGGCCCTTCAGGACAAGGTTTACTCGCGGCGCGAAGCTTACTACGGCCTCAAGGGCCTGGGCTACCTCGACATGATAGCCAACTCCAATCCCGACCTGCTCCCGGCGGAGTAGGGCGCGGGCAGACAGTCCACGAGAGCCGGGAGCCGCTTTAATCAGGCCGGCGGTCTTTTCTCGGCCTTGCTTCGTGCGGCGCGACCCTCTGAAAAGTGATCCCCTCTCGGCCCGGATATTCGTTATAATATGGACAGGGATAAGGGCGCCTGAGTGCCCTTCCGATAGGTGTAGTATAGCCATGAGAGAACAGGTCGAACTAACCGACAACGCCCTGACCGTCCTTCGTCGCCGCTACCTTCGCAGGGATAACGAGGGGCGCGTGGTCGAGACGCCGAAGGAGATGTTTCTGCGCGCGGCGCAGTTCATCGCCGAGGCCGACCGCGCTTACGGCGCTGACGACCGGCAGGTGGACCAGACCACCGTCGAGTTTTTCAACGTCATGGCGGATTTGCGTTTTCTGCCCAATTCGCCGACCCTGATGAACGCCGGCAAACCGCTCGGGCAGCTCTCGGCCTGTTTTGTCCTGCCGGTGGGCGACTCCATGGAGGAGATTTTCGAGGCCAACAAGTACGCCGCCCTGATACACAAATCCGGGGGCGGGACCGGGTTTTCATTTTCTCGCCTTCGCCCGCGCAATTCGGTGGTGGCCTCGACTTCAGGCGTGGCCTCCGGACCGGTGTCGTTCATGAAGGTGTTCGATGCTTCGACCGAGGCGGTCAAGCAGGGGGGCACCCGGCGCGGCGCCAACATGGGCATTCTCAGGGTGGACCACCCGGATATCCTCGAGTTCATTGCCTGCAAGGATGACCCCGGCGAGATTACCAACTTCAACATCTCCGTGGCCGTCACCGACGCTTTCATGGAGGCGCTTGCCGAGGGGCGGGATTACGCCCTGCACAATCCGCACACGGGCAAGACTCACCGTATCGACGACACAGAGGTCTGCCTGAGCGCCGCCGACGTCTGGCAGCAGATTATCGACCATGCCTGGCGTACGGGCGAGCCGGGGATCATTTTCGTCGACCGCATGAACCGGCTGAACCCGACCTCGCCGTCCGAGGTGATTGAATCGACCAACCCCTGCGGGGAGCAGCCTCTGCCGCCCTATGACTCGTGCAACCTGGGCTCGATAAACCTGGGCTGCTTTGTCAGGGACCCGCTGCCGCCGGCCTATGACCCGGCGCATCCCGGCGACGCCGTGGACTGGGAACGCCTGGCCTCGGTCATTCATACGGCCGTGCACTTCCTTGACAATGTCATCGACCAGAACAGGTACCCCATTTCCCTGATCGAAGATCAGACCAGGAAGAACCGCCGGATCGGCCTCGGGGTGATGGGCTGGGCGGACATGCTGGTCAGGCTCCGGTTGCCGTACAACAGCCCCCGGGCACAGGAATTCGGCGAGCAAATCATGCAGTTCATCGAGACCGAGGGCAGAAACCAGTCCTCGGAACTGGTGCGTACTCGAGGGAAATTCCCCAACTGGGAGGGGTCGGTTTACCGGGGCGAGGAGCTGGCCATGCGCAACGCCACCGTGACGACGATTGCGCCCACGGGGTCGATCTCGATCATTGCGGGTTGCTCCTCCGGGATCGAGCCGTATTACTCGCTGGCCTTCGAACGAAACGTCATGGACGGTACCCGGCTGACGGAGGTCAACCGGCTGTTTGAGCAGGCCGCCCGCGACGGCGGTTTCTATTCCGAGGACCTGGTGAAGCAGATTTCGTCGCGGCGCTCCATTGCCGATCTGCTTGATATCCCCGAGGAGGTTCGGTCGCTGTTCGTGACGGCGGCCGACGTCAGCCCGGAGGATCATATTGGCATGCAGGCGGTTTTCCAGAAGCACTGCGATTCCTCGGTCTCCAAGACCATCAACTTCCCGGAAAGTGCCACCCGCGAGGACGTACGTTCTGCTTTTGAGCTGGCCTACCAGACGGGGTGCAAAGGGGCGACTATTTACCGCGACTATTCACGCCCGGACCAGGTTCTGGCCACCTCGGCCTCGGGGGTTGATACCGCCGCGGCACCTCCCGGCGTCGGGCCGGAGCCGAGTGAGGCGGTGGCCCGAAGACCGGCTGTTCTGAGCGGTTTTACTGAAAAGATCAAGACCGGGTACGGCAACCTGTACGTGACGATCAACGTCAGGGACGGCCGGCCTTTCGAGGTCTTCGCGCAGATCGGCCGATCCGGCTACACTACTATGGCCGATACGGAGGCGATCTGCCGGCTGATATCGCTCGCCCTTCGTTCGTCGGTTCCGGTGCAGCAGATAATCAAGCAACTTCGGGGGATAGGCGGCTCGGCCCAGGTTTTCTCGGGAGGCAGCCGGGTATTCTCCATCCCGGACGCTATTGCGCAGGTGCTGCAGAAGCACTTCGGTTCCCGCCGGCCATCGGCCGGGTCATTCGAGCACGGGGAAGCGGCCGATATCTGCCCTGAGTGCGCGTCGGCCATGAAGTTCGATGCCGGCTGTTACCTCTGCCTGTCCTGCGGTTATTCCAGCTGTTAATTCTGCCGATATAGTAACGAACAGAGGCATTCGCTGATTTCGTGGTTCGTATTATGGCGGCAAGCACGTACATACCGGCGGGTCGGACGTCCATTATCAAGCGGCGTGACATTACGCTGCAAGTGCAGACCGAATACGCCCACCGCCCGTTACCGCGTATCACCACCACCATACTCGACGGTGGGAAGGTGGTGCACAAGATCGAGCGGGGGCTCGACAAGCCCATCGATTCGCTGGCCAGGCAGGAGAAGGTGGAGGAAGCCGTCAAGCGTCAGCACACGGAAGTCCTGGCCATCATCAGAAACGAGTCATCCGGAATCCCGCTTTCCGTCGGCCTGCCCTCCCGGCCGCAGAGGCGGCCGGTCACTCTCTACGACGAGTTGTGCGCCATTTCCGGCGTGCAGCACGTCTTCCGGCTGGACAACGAGGGGAACTTCGTGGGAGGTTCCACTTCTGATCAGTTTAAACGGTCGTTTGCCGAGGTTTTCAAGAACATCCGCCAGTTGATCGAGGTTTTTGTGCTCGAGCCGGGGGTCGGGGTGACCCGGGAGAAAGGCGTCTGTGAGATCGAACGCAGCCGTCTCTACCTGGCCTCGGCTGGCGCCGAGTGCTATTTCATACTGGTCAAGCCGGTCGATTTCACCATGGACTACGAGAAGGCCATCAAGCACGTGATCGACCCGGATCCGTTCCGACCCCGGTCCGTATAAGGTTACCCGCAGCCGCGCCCGTCCCTATCCCGCCCGCAGCACCGATCTTTGAACGCCCCGCAGACAAAAAGAGCCGCCCGTGGGGCGGCTCATACTTTTAACGGAGAGAGCGTCGTGATTTGAAAAACTCCCAGCTTTACACGGTAAAGGGTTTTTACAGCCACTTCCCGCATTTAGTGTTCGCTGCCGTTTCGAAAAACGGGTCACGGCGTGCACGCAGCGATGAAGAGACAACCTTCATGGGAGAGGTGTTAGAGATTTTCAAATGACTCAACTCTCTCCGCTTTTCTCTCTACTGTTAGTATAATACGCGTATACTTTTTTAAGATGCAATATTTTTTTTGGGTAGTTGCCACATCCGGGCCCGTTGGGTATGTTCCGTGCCAAAACGGGCTGCGGGCCGCCCCCGGCGCCGGATTACCCGTCGCGCCGCCGCCTGCCTGGCCCGCCATGTGGAGGAAACATGACTACTGACGAGATTCTGAAGCTTTTCAAAGACTCGGGGGCTTTGCTCAGCGGGCATTTCAAGCTGTCCTCGGGCCGGCATTCAGACGTCTACTACGAGAAATTCACGTTGCTGAAAAACCCCACCGTCTGCACACGGATGTGTCGTGAACTGGCTGATCAGCTTGCGGCCCTGAACGCAGACACGGTGGTCGGCCCGACAACCGGCGGGATCATCATCGCCTACGATGTTGCCAGGTACCTGGGCATCGAATCCATCTATGCCGAGCCCGGAGAGCACGGGCGGATCTTCAAACGCGGCTTCTCGCTTGCCAGGGGGCAGAAGGTGATAATCGTTGATGACGTGATGACCACCGGGCGCTCGGTCTTCGAGGTCATCGATCTGGTAAAAACGTACGAGGCCGATATCGTCGCGGTCGGCGAGTTGCTTGATCGCTCCGGGGGCACCGTCAGCCTCGACTACCCGTTCCATCCGCTGGCTACCGTGGCGGCTGACAGCTGGGCCCCCGAAGAGTGTCCGTTGTGTGCCAGGGGAGAAGCGTTGACGCAGCGGGGGAGCAGGAAGTTCTGAGGGGCGCTCTGGGGCGGCTACGCCGGTTGAGGCACTCGGACCGCCATGGGGAGGTCGATAGTGACCGTGGTACCTTCGCCCGGAGCCGAGTCGATCGACAGTTCGCCGCCGTGGTTCTCGATTATCCGCTGGCAGACAACCAGTCCGAATCCGTGGCCGGTCGGCTTGGTCGTGAAGCGCTGGCTGAACGCCTTCTCCAGTAGTTCCGGCTCGATCCCGACGCCGTTATCGGAGACCGTGACCCGGAACGATTCCCGCTCAGGATCGGTCATCACGGAAACGGCGATCTGCCCGTCGCCCTTCTCCTGAGTGGCGTCGGCGGCGTTGTTAAAAACGTTGTACAGCAACTGCTGGATCTGCATGGCATCGGCCTGGAACGGGATTTCGTCGGCCAGCTCTATGATGTCGATCTGAACGTCTCGAAACCGCCGCTGAGGCGTCAGGTACTCGATGACTTCCCGGATAACGCGGTCGAAGTACAGGATCTCCTTGCGGGAAGAGATTGGATGGAGATCCATCAGGTTGGCCGTGAACGTCTTTATCTTCTCGATAGTCTCAGCCGCTGTTTTGACGTGCCGGCTCGCCTCCCGGTGGTCCTGTTTTTTCAGGTGGACGTCCAGCAGGGAAATGCTGCCCGCAATTACTCCCAGAAAGTTGTTCAGTTCGTGGCCGATCTCCGCCGACATCTGGCCGCGCGTAGCCATCTTCTCCAACTCGATGGTTTCATCCTGAAGTTCCTTGAGACGGGCGTACGCCTGGCGTGACTGTTCCAGCAGTGACAGGTTTTCCAGCGTGATGGCCAGCTGGCTGGCGGTGATGGCCAGAAACTGCAGGGTTCGGCCGGAGAGCTTGACGGTGTCGTCCTCGAAACCCAGCATGATCATGCCATAGAACCCGTCGGCGCGCGTCACCGGGACGACCACCATGTGCAGATTCTCGTGCATCCAGTCAGGGCACAGGTAAGGTTTCAGATTCGGGTCCGGGTTATGCTTGAATACCGGGTGTTCCTCAAAGCTGGAAATGATGACCGGCTCTCGCAACAGGTCGGATTCGGCTGAATCCAGGCAGGAAGCCAGGGGTTCTTTGGCCAGAGACCGCTCCTGGGTGGAATCGTCGTTGATCGACACCATGATAAAGCGATCCTGGTCGGGGTCGACGAACAGAATGGAGCCGTGGTCGGCGTGCTGGTGCATCAGCGCGAACTTCAGCGATGAAACGATCAGCGACTTGCGGTCACCGGCGTGGAAGAGCATGTAGTTCAGATCGGAGAGCCCTTTGAGCTGGTGGTCGGGGCTGCGCTCTTCGGCTTCGAGCTTCTTCTGGACAGCGCTGTGCACGGCCTGGCGGATCTCCATCAACTCGAACGGCTTCATTATGTAGTCAATGGCCCCCTGCTTGATCGCCTCCTTGGCGGAGCTGAGGTTGGCGTAGCCGGTCATGAACAGGACGGCTATGTCGGGCGCCTGCTCCCGGACCCGCCGCACCAGTTCAATGCCGTCCGTACCGGGCATACGGATGTCGCTGAGTATCAGGTCGAACGGCCCGCCACACATCTGGCGCAGCGCCTCGTCTGCGTTGGACGCCGTGACTACCTCCCACCCCTCGTCTTCCAGCGCGTCCGTGACCAGCGAAAGCACGATTTCTTCGTCGTCAACGACGAGAATGCGGAATGTCCGTTCTTGCGACAGACTCATGTTTTCCTGACGGGTTTGAGGATCGCGTCCAGAGTTTCCCGCAACTGGTTCAGTTCGAACGGCTTTCTCAGGAGGTGGTGTCGGCCGGTCCGGTGCACCTTCTCCGAAAGTGAGTCGGGCAGCGAATCAGTGAAAATGAGCCGCAGTTCGGGTTTTTGCGGGGTAATCTCCTTCATGACGTCGTAACCGTGCATCTTCGGCATGTGCATGTCGCAAATGCAGACGTCGTAATCGTTGCTCAAGGCCATTTGCAGCCCCTCCGGGCCGTCGGCTGATACATCTACCTCGTGGCCGAGTTCAGTGAGAAAATCCGTCAGCAGGTTTCTCATCACCAGCGAATCGTCAATTATCAGTATTCTTGCCATCGCTCCACCGTTTCTAGGCCAGGGCAGTTGTCACCGTCTGGATCAGTTCCTTGATGCTGAACGGCTTGGACAAAAACGCGCACGCACCGCTGGCAACCGATCGGCTGACCGTGTAGAGACTGGAATAGCCCGAGATCACGATCACCCGTGTACTCGGGTCGATCTCCTGTGCTGCCTTGACCACTTCTTCTCCGGGGACTCGCGGCATGCGCAGGTCGGTGATCACCAGGTCGAAACGGCGCTGCCTCAACCTGGCTATAGCCTCATCACCGTCGCAGGCCAGTGTAACCTCGTAATCTTCCAGTACTTCCGACAGGAAATCGCGGATGATCTCCTCGTCATCGACTACGAGTATTGAGTGCCTGTTTTCCGTACTCATGCAGGTACCCGGCTAACCCCTCAGACTGGTTTCGCTTTCCCTTACTGTATCGGACGAGCGGGGCGATCTCTGTACCGGCAGAACAACCGTAAAGGTCGTGCCTTCACTCACCTCGGACTTGACGAGAATTTCGCCCCCATGGTCGCGGATTATACCGTAGCTGACCGAAAGGCCCAGCCCGGTGCCTTTGCCCACCTCCTTGGTCGTAAAGAAAGGTTCAAAGATTTTCTTGAGATTCTCTGCTGATACGCCATGTCCGTGGTCGATAAAGAGCAGCTCGACGGCGCCGCCGAACTCTCCGACCGCGGGAGAATATCGGCTGACGATCTCGATGGCGGTTCCCTTTTCGGAGGCGTGCATGGCGTTGATTATGAGATTGGTGAACACTTGCTGAAGCTGCCCGATGTTTCCCTGAATTGTCGGAATGCCCGGCGTCAGCGACACGATCAGTTCAACCTGGTTGATGCGCAGTTGATGTTCAACGAAGCTGATCGTTTCCTCGATCGCCCTGTTCACCTCGATTTCCTCGAAATCGACCGTCCGCGAGGATCGCGAGAACTTCAGCAGGTTCTGCACGATGGTCTTGCAGCGCCGCGCCTGGGCCTCGATATCGGAGACGTATTTCACGTAGCTGGCGATATCTTTGGTCGTCGTCTTTTCCGGGACGTTCTTGGACAGTTTCTCGAGGGTGAACTGGGCGTACCCGAGAATCCCGCCCAGGGGGTTGTTCAACTCGTGAGCCACTCCGGCGGCCAGCTGACCGATAGCGCCCATCTTCTCGGATTGAATGAGTTGCGCCTGCGCCTCCTCGAGCTGCCTGGTCCGTTCAATGATCTTCTCTTCCAGCGTCCGATTGTACTGCTCGATCTCGTCTCGTGACTGTTTGAGAGACTCAATCATCTTGTTGAACGTCTTGGCCAGGTGACCGATCTCGTCGTTACGGTTGATTTCCACCTTCCGACTCAGGTCCCCGTGGCTTATCTGATCGGTGACCTTCACCAGTTCCGTGACCGGATTGGTGATGGCACTTACGATGAAGGTGACCAGGATGATGCTGGTCAGGACGATGAGCAGGGCCAGCACAATGACGACGATGCGCCCTTCGGCGATTGACCGGTTGACGCTTTCTTCCGACAGACCGAGCGCGATGTAGCCGATCAGCTCCGGCTCGTACGAGTAGGGGATGGACTTGTCCAGTCCGCTCGTGATGCCGAGATTCTCGCGGCTGATCCTCTCGCGCTGGGTCAGCACGGGCGCTGTCAGAATGAGAATCCCCTGCCCGGAGGAATCCGTGACGTACGATTTGGCCGTCTCGACCTGCTGGTCGCCGGCAAGGTCCCGGACCTTCCATACCGTCGGACTGATGGCACAATTACCGGTCCGGGATAACACGTCCCCGGCAAGATTGATGACGATGGCGAACTCGACCGTCTCGAACGGCGCCAGCACTTGCAGGAGGTCCTCCAACTCGTGGGTGGACTCAAACAGGACACCGCTTTCAGCGTTCATGGCCAGCATCTGTATCATCGTTTTGCCGCTGGTTTCCAGCTCGCGCCGGAAGCCGTCATCCTGGCGCTTAAGCAGGTAACCACTGGTGATGAGCATGCTGACGACCACCATCGCCGAAATCGGCAGGACGAACCTCGTCCGCAGGTTGACCTGAATCAGGCGACCAAAGAGGCTCATCGGTATACCTCCTTGGCGATCGCAATCATGTCGTCCGGGATAGTAACGCTGATATGGCGGGCCGTCTTCTCGTTGTAGTGAAACCAGATAATGTCGGGCGAAGTGATGCTGATTCCACCCGGGTTCGTTCCCTCAAGTATCCGATTGACAGTCTTCCCGGCCTGTCGGCCGACCGCTTTGTAGTCAAAATCGAGTGCAAACAGAGCCCCGGATTCGACCACGTAGCGGGAAAAACCCATGAAGGGGACTCCCCGGCGGATCGTATGCAGCAGGATGAATTTCGTCGATTGCGGACTGAACAGGTTCGGATCGGCCACGGACCAGATTCCGTCGCAAACCCCGGTCAGGGAATCCAGCGCCCGCGGCAGTTCCTTCTGGTCGTTCACCTCCAGCGCCACAAGGTCCAGCCCCAGTTGCTGTGCCACCACCTTCGACGGCGGGATGAGCTTGGCCGTGTTGCTCGAATAGAGCACGCCGATGGTTCGGAGCTTGGGAATGATCTTCCGGAAATTCCGAAACTGGATGTTCACCGGGATATTCAGAGAGGCGCCGGTTATGTTGTGACCGGGGTTCACGAGCGATTCCACGAAACCCGAGACGACCGGGTACATGACGGCGGAAAACACGATCGGTGTCCGGGTAAAATTATCCTTGGCGCATTCCGTGGCGCCGCTTCCGACCGTTAGAATGATGGCCGGCCTGGCGGCTTTGACGGAGTCGATCTGGCGGCTGCACTGGGCCGAATCCGGGGATATAAGGTACTGTATAAAAACAGCTTCGGGGTGTTGACTCTGGACAACTTTGATGGCCCCGCTGATGGTTCGCAGGGTTGATATCAGGCTGTCCGTGGTCAGAACCGCGACTTTCTGTGCCCGCGCCTCCCGGGCGTGGCCGACGACCAGCACGGCAAGACACAGTAGTCCCACAAGAGTTCTTTTGGTCCAGTTGCTAGCCAATGAGGGGCACCATAAAATAGGTAACCAGATCCCTTTTGCGCCGGCCCTTGTCACTCCGGGTTTCCGGGATGATAAGTGCTCGCCCTGTCTATCGGATAGGTATCGGGATAAATCGGTAAAAGTTTAATTGACCCCGAGCGTTCCGGGCGAAGTCGGCAACCGCCCGAAAAAACCGTATAAGGTAGAGTCAAGTTTTTCCCCGGTAATCCGATCTTCACAGATAGTCACCTGCGACAATCATCATTCGACACCGTGAGAGTTTTTGTCAACGTGGACGAATACAAGCGGAACCATTGAAATACTGGAGAGGAAGCCTTGAAAAGACGGTTGTCAAACTTCCTTCCCGCAACCCTGACACTTCTGCTGGTGATCGCGGCAGGACCGGTGCAAGCCGGTGTGACCGGCAAAGTCTCGGGTGCGGTGGAGGACGGAAACACAGGGGCGCCGGTAATCGGAGCGACGGTTCGCGTTGCGGGCACCAGCCTGGCCACCAAGACTGACGAGGACGGAGAGTACTTCATTATCAACGTCCCGGTGGGTAAGTACGACCTGGTCGCCACCCACGTCGGTTTTGAAACGGTCACCCGGAAGGAAGTACGAATACTCGTCGATCTAACAACTCCGGTCGACTTCAATCTCGACCAAATAGCGGTCGAGTTGGGGGAGGCGGTGGTCGTGTACGCGTCCGAGCCGATTATTCGGCGGGACCTGACGGCGTCGCGCAGCATTTTCACGGCTGATCGGTTGAAGAACCTGCCCAATATCGTCACCGTTCAGACCGTGTTGACCAACTACCCGGGAGTGGTGGTCGACCGCGGCGAAGAACTGCACGTGCGCGGCGGGCGGTCCGGTCAGATTTCATACTACTTCGACGGGTTCTCGGTACAGGATCCGTTCGTGAACAAAGCCGGCATTCGGATTATGCCGACCGCTCTCGAGGAGCTTTCGCTGACTTCCGGCGGGTTCACCGCTGAGTACGGCGAGGCCCTTTCGGGCGTGGTTAACGCGGTTACGCGAGAGGGAGGCCATGCCTACCGCGGCGGCCTGCGGTCCTACGAGGGCTTCACGCACACGTACTCCGTCGGCGACGCCGACTGGGGCCAAATGGACCGGCACGGCAACCGGTCGCTCAGCTTCGACGTCTCCGGGCCGGTGCCGGGACTTGACGGCAAACGATATTCTTTCTTCGCCGCCGGCGAGTACCTGGACAAGCGGACACACCTTCCCCATGACCGGGAGGCAAGCTACACGACGGCGGCCAAGCTGTCGTTGCAGCCGACGCCCAGGTTGAAACTAAAGTCGAACGTGACGTTCTTCGACTCCAATGGCGACCTGTACACGCATCGAGACGTCAACGGGCGGTCGTATGACTTCAACCTTGACGGTTTGCCGTCATTCGAAAAGCGAGCCTACCTGGCCGGCGTGTCCGGAAACTACCATTTCAACGAACGTACCATCCTGTCGGCCGCGTTCAACCGGTTTTCGACGCGCACGCTCACGGCGCCGGGACACCTGATGGACGTTCACTGGAGCCGGTGGCCGGGCTATTCAGAGGATGCGGACGGCACCTACGACGGGACCATCCACGAGGACAACTACGGTAACAACCCGGACAACTCCGATCCCTATGAGATATTCGGCTTTACCACCGGCGATGACTTCGAACCGACCTACTCGTTTCGCGAGACGAAGTACAGTTCGTTGAGCGGCAGCCTGGTCAAGCAGGTCGACAAGAACAACCAGGTCAAGGCGGGATTCGAATACCGCCAGTATGACATCGCCAAGGACTTCCGGCAGTTCTATAATACCAAGCCCTACTACGAGACGTACGAGGCCAACCCGTTGTACGCGTCGTGCTTCCTCCAGGACAAGATTGAGTACGCCGCCTTCGTCGTCAATGTCGGGCTCCGTTACGACTATCGTGACGCCGACATCGAGTACAACTCCACACCGGAGGACACGGTGGCGCACTACAAGGACGCCGATCCCAAGTCCAGGTGGTCGCCGCGCCTGGGCGTCTCGTTCCCCGTCTCGACGAAGACGGTGATGCACTTCAACTACGGAGTGTACTACCAGATGCCGACCTTCAGGTTTCTGTACTTCAACCCCGAAGGCGACATCTCCTCCGGCCTGCCGCTGTTGGGCAATCCGGACCTGGCTCCCGAGCAGACCGCCTCCTATGAACTGGGTCTCGATCACCTGATCGGCGACGACATCCGCCTGGACGCCACGGCATACTACAAGGACATAAAGGACCTGGTGTCGGCCCGGTCGTTCAGGGTCAGTACGATCACCGTGACGCGGTTCACCAACGACGATTACGGCTCAGTCAAGGGATTTGACGTTTCTCTGGAGAAGCTGCCCGGCGACGCCCACTGGAGCGGGTCCGTTTCGTACGGTTATATGCTGGCCAGCGGCAACGGGTCCAATGCCCTGGAGCCGTACTACAACCTGAACACCTCGGACACTATCCTGCCGGTCACCGAGTACCCGCTTGACTTCGACCAGCGGCACACGGTCACGGCCATGGCGGACTGGCACGTCCCACCGCAGTGGAGCGGCAACCTGTTCGGGTTGAAATTGCCGGGTGCCTGGGGTTTCTCCATGGTTGGCTACTACGGCTCCGGTCTGCCTTACACCAAGACCGATGCCGACGGCAACCGGTTCGGAGAACGCAACGAAGGCCGGCTGCCCGCCTACTACAGTGTCGATATGCGCTTTAACAAGGACTTCCGGACGGGCGCCAGCCAGATCCTGACCTTCTTTGTTGAGGTAGATAACGTCTTCAACCGGCGCAACGTGATCGACGTTTTCAGCCGCACCGGTCTTCCTGACAACGACGCCGTGTCTGTCTCCGGCAGCCTGGCGACCAATCAGGAGGAGATCGATGAGGCCAACCGGTTGTATGATCACGACCCACAGCATTATTCCCCGCCGCGGACTATCAGAACGGGGTTTGAGCTAAGCTTTTGACGGAGCGGAAGTATGAAAAGGAGCATGATGACATATTTGGTGGCGCTCGGGCTGGTGGTGGCAGTCCTGTTGCAGGCCGCGCCGGTGAGCGCCAAGCCGATCTCGGCCAGGCCCCCGCGGGTCGACACCGGCAGTACCGGAGGTACCGGAGGACTGGCTCTCTTCCCCTCGCCCCTGACGATCGACCAGATCATTCACGACCGCGGTAACATCCTTACCACAGTCGACAACTGGGGGTACATCGGCGGGAGCCAATACTACGGACTGCCTTCGGGCGAGTGGCCGCGCAATTCCGGGCACGACTACATCGGTGAAATCAAGTACTGGATGGGGGCCGTTGACGCCGGCGGCGACACTCTGGTCGCTAACACCTACGATGACTTTCAGGGTCTTCCGTCGCTGATCTCGAGCGTTCCGCAGCAGAAGATTCTGCTGTCGACCGACACGACGCGCTATTACGACTACAACCTGGAGGACACCACCGGGCTGGGCAACGGCAACCCGGCCCACGGGTGGCGCGTGTGGAACGCCGACTCCGCGGCCTGGGTCTGCACCCAGAACTACAATCCGCGCGACATGATCTTCTTCCCCGGGGGACCCGTTTCACTGCAGGAGTCGCACTATCGCTTCAATGACGCGTCCGGCGGTTCCTCGCTGATGGGCCTCGAGATGACCCACACCGTCTTGCAGTGGAACTACTGCTACAACGAGGATTTCGTTTTCGTGATCCTCGACATTGCGAACACCTCGGCGATCGACTACACCGACTTTGCTTTCGGACTCTACGTCGATCTTGACGTCGGCGGTCCCGACGGTACGGGCGAGAACGGACGCCTCCATGACCTGGTGGCCTACGACTCGGCCGCCAACCTCGCCTGGACCTACGACTACGACAGCTATGATGAAGGCTGGCAAACCGAGACCGGCATCATGGGCACGAAATATCTCGAGACGCCGGACGACATCGGTATGACCGGTTTCAGAACCGGCGACTGGGGCCTGGTGCCGGAGACCGATGAAGGTCGTTTCCGCTTTCTTGACTCGGCCGGTTTTGACCCGCAACTGCCGCCTACCGATCAGTACTATATCCAGTGCACTCGCGGTATCTCGCTGGAGGCCGGCAAGACCGTTCGGGTCGTGTACGCGCTGGTGGCCGGTGAGGACAGTCTCGAGTTCCGGGACAACGCGGAGCTTGCCCAGCAGTTATATGACAACTACTTCGTCGGTCCCGAACCGCCGCCAACGCCGACACTGACCGTCGAGGCCAGTGACCAGAAGGTCTACCTGAAATGGGACGACACGGCGGAATTCGGCACCGACCCGCTGTCGGGCGAAAACGATTTCCGAGGCTACAAACTCTACCGCAGCGACAACCAGGGGAGAACCTGGGGCGAAGTGGTCGAGGACCTCGATAACAACTGCCTGGCGGTCGACTATGAGGCCATCGGCGACTACTGGGTCAGCACCCCCGGCGATCCGATTCAGCACAGCTACATCGACACCGACCTGTTCAACGGCATTGAATACTGGTATACGCTCGTGGCCTATGACACCGGGGCTATTGACCTGGGCGTTGACTGGCTGCAATCCGGGTTCGGTGTCGCCGGCGGAGTGCCCAACGTGGTGGCCGTCACGCCGCGCGACGACCCGGCCGGGTTCTACGAGGCCGCCGGTACGGTGGCACACGAATACTCCGGGGTCGTTTCGCCGTCGGCAGGCAACGTTATCCCGACCGTATTCGACCGGAATGCCCTGCTGGGAGCCGACTACAGGGTCGTGTTTGAGGATACTCCTGCACGTACTTACTGGCATCTGATCAACGTGACCACGGGAGACACCGTCCTGGCCAATCAGACCCGCTCTGAGGGTGACCCCGGCCTGTACGAGGTTGCCGAGGGTCTGCGAGTGGTCGTCCGCGACGCCGACCGGGTCCCGTTGAACATGGAACAGACGGAGTTGGGCGGCGCCGAGGCAACCCTGGTGGCCGACCCGGGAGCATTCTACGGGGTGGTCATTGAGTACTTCTACGGCGTGTATTTCGGCTGCGAGCACTACCGGTCCACGTATGAATTCCGGTACACCGGTAACTCGACGGTGGCCAGCGCGTTCAACGACACGCTCGGCCAGGGTACGGCCTGGTCGGTGCCGTTTGAGGTCTGGAACACCACCACTGACCAGCGCGTGTCGCTGGTCGTGTACGATTTCGGGCTCGACGGTGCCTGGGATCCCCGGGACCTGCTGATTGTCGTAAACTATCCGTACGACCCAATGGAGGATCCGTTCGTCACCGCCTGGCCGTACTATTTCAACTGGATGTTCGGCTTCGACACTACCGTCTACAATCCGGCCGTCGGAGACGTGTTCACAATCGAGGGTAGTCCGCTGAACAGCCCCGCCGACGCTTTTACCTTCAAGGTTGACGGCATCAGCGTTGCGACGGCCAAAGCCTCCCTGAACGACATCAGGGTTGTGCCGGATCCGTACCTTGTGCACAACTGGTCCAAGATTGAGCTTTCGGGCGCGGAGCCCGTTCTGGAGTTCCAGAATATCCCGGACAAGTGCACCATCCGGATTTACTCGTTGTCCGGAGACCTCATCAAGACCATAGAGCATGAAGGTGTTTCCGGCACGGCGCGCTGGGATCTGCTTTCGCAGGACCGGCAGCAGGTCGCGTCGGGGATTTACATCTATCACCTGGACTCGCCGTATGGCGAGCATTTGGGACGGTTCGCCGTCATCAAGTAAAGGAGGCTGGAGCGTGAAAAAAATAGTCGTTTTTCTGCTGGTGTTCGCCCTGGTGGGGACAGCCTCCGCTGAACAGTCGAAGGTTGGTTCCGCCGGAGCGCAGTTTCTCAAGATCGGTGTCGGCTCCCGGTACCAGGCGATGGGGGAGGCCTCGGTGGCTTGTGCCAACGACGTGTACGCGATGTACTGGAACCCGGCCGGCCTGGCTGAGATTGAAAACGCCGCCGTCAGCTTTACCAACGTCAACTGGATCCTCGACGTCGACCTGAACTATGTGGCCATCGCCAAGAACTTCGAGGACGTCGGTGTCTTCGGCGCCTCGGCGACGGTGCTGTCGATGGACGAACAGGAGGTCACGCGGGCGGATATGCCCGAGGGTACGGGGGAGCGCTACGACGCCGGTTCCTATGCCATCGGAGTCTCTTTCGCGCGTCACCTGACCAACAAGTTCGCCTTCGGCGCCTCCTTCAAGTACGTCGGCGAAAAGATCTACCTGGAGGAATCGAGAGGCTTCGCCTTTGACTTCGGAACCCTTCTGTACACGGGCTTCCGCTCGCTGCGTCTGGGCATGAGCATCTCCAACATGGGACCGGAACTGCAGTTTTCCGGGCCCGACGTGCGCTACGACGAACTGCTGGGTGACGGTGCCAACGATCCGTTTGACGCTCAACTGAAGACAACGCCTTACGACTTGCCCCTCGTGTTTCGGGTCGGTGTTGCCTACGACCTCGAGATGGCTCAGAACTCCGTTCTGACCGTCTCGGCCGAGATGAAGCACCCTAACGACAACAATCAGCAGGGCGGCATCGGCGCGGAGTACGGTTTCGCCGAGAAGTTCTTCCTGCGCGGCGGCTACAAGCTGAACTACGAGGAGGAAACACTCTCCTTCGGCGGCGGCTTGCGAACCTCGGTCGGCTCGGATGCTTCGCTCGTAATCGACTATTCCTGGCAGGACTTCGGGCGGCTGAATTCCGCGCAGCGGTTTTCCGTCGGCTTTGCCTTCTAACGGATTCGGCCAGATTGCAAAGGCCCCGGCAGGATCGGGGCCTTTTTTTATCGCGGCTGGACTTTGACGGTATAAGAATGTATTATTGATCTGACGAATCGGCTACGAAGGGAACGGCACAGGAATATGATGAAGTCACTTCTACGCTCCGCGATATATCTCGCCCTCGGCATCGTGACGGCGCTTTCGGCATCCGCCCGCAGCAATCTTTCGCTGACCGTTATTGTCGACTATTTTGACGTGCTGTCCTCGGGGAACTTCGAGACCGCGCGTCTCATGTGGACACCCGAGGCACAGGAGCGCGCGGGCCGCTTCGACATCGAGTACACGGGGATCCCGCTGAAAATCGACTGCGTGTCTCCCATTGTTCAGGATCTCGCGGTCATGACCAACTATATGATGCCGGCGGCCAAAAACGTGGAGAGTCTGCCCGGCGACCGCTACTTCAGGCTTCACTACTCGCAGGTCATCGATGACCAACTGGTGGAACATTTCTACTACACCAGAGCCGACGGCGACTGGCAGTGGTTCTGCTACCCGCAGGATTACTATGCCGAGGACTGGCCGATTGTCCAGTCGCGATACTTCCGTGTCCACGTCCATCCGGACAGGCAGGAGTTCATTCACCAGGCTGTCCTCGAGGAAGCCGACCGTCTGGTGGAGGGCCTGGCCGGAACGCTGCATCTTTCGGGGGACGATCTCAGGCGGATCGAGGACAAAAAGATAGAGTTCTTTTACTGTTCATCCGACCAGGGAGTGGCGACGATAACCGGCCAGGCCACGCGCGGCGTGCTCGACAAGGCCTCCAACGATATCATCTCCGCCAGCTTCCCGCACCTGCATGAACTCGTTCACCTGCTCGTAAACATCAAACTGCAGCGGTTGCCGTTGTATACGCTGCCCGTCGTCGCCGAGGGAGTGGCCGTGGCATACGGAGGCCGGTGGGGAAAGAATGCAGAGGCACTCATGGACCTGGGCGTCTTTCTGCACCGGGAAAAACTGATCGAACTGGATTCCATCCTCACGTTGCAGGGCTTTCAAGCGCACACCGGTGCCGACATTGCCTACCCGATGGTGGGTGTGTTCGCGTTCTTCCTTATCGACAGGATGGGACAGGACAACTTTCTTGACCTCTACCTGGCGCTTTCCGGAGATTTCAAGACTCTCTCGGCACTGACCACCGAACAGGTTCAGGAGACAATTGCCGGCGCTGCGGGGGTCGGCGACTGGGAGGAACTGAAAGCGGAATTCGAGCGCTACATCGATCAAAACCTGATCACCCGGGCGGCCGCCCTGCCCGGAAGAGTCGCCCGCGGCCGCGGTGTCGTCAGCGGCGAGCGGTTCAGCGTCGACCGGAACGGTGAATGGTTCGGGTGCGTCTTTGCTGGAGCCGGGGAAGAGCCGGTGAAGGGCAGCCTGCTTTTCAGCCATGATAAGCGGCTGGACGGGAAGCCGTCGGTTCTGTTTACGGAGCAATTTGACGATCGCCGTCCTTTTGAAGGTTACCGGTACGCCGTACGTTTCGATGAGAACGAAGCCGGGCTGTACGACTACGCCACCAACAGACTTCTGGCCAAGTACATCTGGGGAATATCCCCGTCAGAGGAGTACTTTGACCGCGAGTCCCGCACCATTGCCGTAAAATTCCGGAGGGACCTCGTGGACGGCCGGATGCCGGCCCGGGGGGACTGCGTGTTGCTGCCGGAATAGGCCGCTGGGAGCAGGCATGGAGATCACCAGCCTCGTAATCGTTGCCGTTGTCCTGCTCAATCTGGCTCTGGCCCTGTGGCTGATCGCGCGCGTGAGCCGCCTTTCGCGCACGGCGGACACGTCCCGCGTTGACACCGCGATGCAACTGCTGAAGGCTGAGTTGATCGGCCGGCAGGCCGAATCACTGACGGCGCTGCGCGAATCTATTGATTCGGCCAACCGAATCGTCAACGAACGACTCGCCGAAGGCGCCAGCGCCATCGACAGGCGCATGTCCACTTTCGGCGAAATCGAAAACAAGCTCGGCCAACTTACCGAGCAGGCAGCCGGCATTGCCTCCGTCGGCAAGAACGTCCAGATGCTCTCCGAATTGTTGCGACCGCCGCGATCCCGCGGCAGAGTGGGCGAGCTGATGCTCGAGAACCTGCTGGGGCAGATTCTTCCCCGCTCCCTCTACGAGACACAGTACCGGTTCCCCGACGGTCTGCGCGTCGACGCGGTGGTAAGGTTGGGGGACAGGCTCCTGCCGGTCGACGCCAAGTTCCCGCTGGAATCCTATGAACGGCTGGTAGCGCAACCGGACGACGCTGGCGCCCGGAGAGAGTTTACGCGGACGCTGAAAAAGCACGTGGACGCCATTGCCTCCCGGTATCTCAAGCCGGGCGAGCAGACGACGGATTTCGCCGTCATGTATATCCCGGCCGAGGCCGTTTACTATCAGCTTATCGCCGACAAGGACGGCTCGGCGTTTGAATACGCCCTGTCGAAGAAAATCATTCCCAGTTCTCCGGGACACTTCTACGGCTTTCTCGCCTCCGTGGCTGCCGTTTACTCCGAGGTGAGCCTGGCCCAGGCTTCCGTCGAGCGCGGCAACCGCTGGCTGGTTACAGGCATTAACGAACTCACGGAAACGTCGGTTCGCCTGGAACGGCTTCACGAGCGTATGGAGGCTTCACTTCGGTCGCTGACGGCTGCTCTCGAGAAGTCCCGATCCGAATTGCGACAGATTCGGCTGAACCTGGAGAAGTTGGGGCGGCCGGAAGACCTGCCGGGAGAGCCCGTCGCCGTTTCCGACCGCCAGGACACTGCCGATTGACAATCCGGTTGTCCGGCACTCCGCCGGGCTGTTTTTTACCAGGACGAGCGGGAGAATAACGACGCATGGTCCAGCGAGACTTCGATCTCATCGTCATCGGATCGGGGCCGGCCGGTGAGAAGGCGGCTATACAGGCTGCCAAGATGCACAGGTCGGTGGCCATTGTCGAGCGGGAATCGGTGCAGGGGGGCGTCTGCCTGCACACCGGAACCATTCCGTCGAAGACCCTCAGGGAAACCGTTGTCTACATGTCCGGGTTGCGGCAGCGCTCGGTTTACGGCCTCGCGGCGGCAATGAGAACAGATCTCACCGTCCGGGAGTTGATGTATCGTAAAGGGCAGGTGGTCCAGCAGGAGCTGGACGTTATCGCGCAGAATATGGCCCGCCACCGCATTGAGGTCATTCACGGCACCGGGGAAATCGTCGATCCACATACGGTTCTCGTGCACGGCCGCAACGGCGGCACCCGCAGCCTGACCGGAGAAGCCATCATCATCTCTACCGGCACCCGATCATATCGACCGCCTGATATCGACTTTGACGGCCCGTATATATACGACGCGGAGTCGATTATAGACCTCGACCGCATCCCCGACCGACTCACGATCATCGGCGGGGGCGTCATCGGCTGCGAGTACGCCTCGATCTTCTCGCATATCGGCGTCAAGGTCACGATCGTGGATCTGCGAACGCGCCTGTTGTCGTTTTTGGATCACGAACTCGGCGATGCCCTGATGTACCTTATGCGCAAGTACGGTGTGTCCTTTGTGCTCGCGGACGTCTCTGAGAAGATCTCGGTGGAGGGCGACGAGGTTGTCACGCTGACGAGAGCCGGCCGCCGAATAGTCGCCGACCGCCTGCTGTACGCTGCCGGTCGGTGCGGCAACACTGAAGCCCTCGGGCTCGAGGGGCTGGGGATACGGACGGACGACCTGGGTCTTATCAAGGTCAACGAGAAGTACCAGACGGCGGTGCCGAACGTTTTTGCGGTCGGTGACGTCATCGGGTTCCCGTCACTGGCTTCCGTGTCGATGGACCAGGGGCGTCTTGCGGCAGTGCACGCCTTCAGGTCGGACGACATTGCCTGTTTGAACAACCTCCTGCCTTTCGGGATCTGGACAATTCCCGAGGTCGCCATTCTGGGCGAGACCGAGGAATCGCTGGCCGCCCAAGGGCACGAGTACGAGGTGGGCACGGCCCGATACTTTGAGCTGGCCCGCGGCCAGATCATCAACGATCACGATGGTCTGCTCAAGCTGATCTTTGACATTGATGCAGGCCGCCTGCTGGGCGTGCATATCATAGGTGAGCGGGCTAACGAGCTAATCCACATCGGCCAGGCGGTGATGACTTACGGCGGCACCATCGATTACTTTGTCGATACGGTGTTCAACTACCCGACCCTGACCGAGGCGTACAAGGTAGCCGCTCTGGACGGCCTGTCGCGCCTGGCCTTCCGCGCGTCCCGGGCTAGTTCTCGTCGAGTCGCTGATTGAGTTCCTCCAGCCGCTCCATCACCAAAGGTGCCAGGGGGTCCCCGGGGGCAAGAACGACGAACCTTTCATAGCATTCGGTCGCACGCCTGAACTCTCCTCTGCGCTCGGCAAGGTTCCCCTTCACCAGGTACGGCTGGGCCAGGGTCGAATCCATGGCGAGCAGCCGGGAGGCCGCAGAGTCGGCCAGGTCAACTTGACCGGTGCGGCTGGCCAGGAACATGTGGTCGACAAGAATGTCCTTGTCGTTCGGAAAGATCCGCAGCGCCCTCTCCATGGCCGCGAACGCTTCGCGCACACGCCCCGTATTACGATAGTAGGTGTACAGATTCGAGTGACAGTTCTTGCGGTACGGGGCCAGCATCAGGCAGGTGTCAATCTGGGGTTTGGCCAGGTCCGGCTGACCATCGTTTAACAGAACGGCCGCCGTTATCTCCCTCGGCTCGAGCCAGTATGGATGCCTGGCGATAATGCGATGCAGGATGGGCAGCGCGTCGTTAACCTTTCCCGCGGCCGCGAGTTCCGTGCACCCGCGGAGGTTCAGGATATCGGGGGATTTTATCGGCAGGTCCACTTCCCACTTGTCGGCCTTGGTGAAGTCCCGGTTGTAGAAGTAGGCGTCACGAAAGGCATAACCGCCGATACGGTGAAAGGCATCGTGCTTGTCAAAATAGTCTTCCGCGTACGGCGCCGCCCGGTCAATCGCCGTGTACGCCGGCGCGTAGGCAAGCGGTAACCAAACGCAGGCGACGGCCAGCGCGGACGTGAGCCGCAGCGACCTCATGCTGTCATTGTTCAGCCGGCTGAGGACAAGGACAAACAGGAACGAGAACGGGGTCAGGTAGGCGACCAGTCGCGGGGCGTCAACGACAATGGAGTCGACCGGGTTAAGAACAAAAACCACGGTAACCCCGGCCACGGCCGTGAGCCATGCCGCCATGCCGGCCGGGCCCGGCTTCATCCAGACTCGCGACGCAAAGGCAACGAGCTTCATGACTATCGCAAGAGGGGCAAACAGAAAGAACAACTGAAAGATATCCCCGATCCTCCTCGGTGAGAAGAGACCGTAGTCGGTGTGAGGCGGCCCGGCCACCGGGAACAGGATAAAGGCCGAGAATTCCAGTGAATTGTGCGCCTGGCGATACAGCAGGACGACCAGAGCCACGTAGGCGACCGCCGAGAACAGGAAGGCCAGGTGGGATCGCGCTTTCTGCCGGCCGGGAGTCGCGATAGTCAGGTAGACGGCGGCCGGGACCAGGAAGGCAAGGGTATAGTGAATGATAATCCCGCCCAGTACGATTCCCCACAAGGCCGCCAGCCGGCCGGGACGGAATTGCCGTTCCAGACGCACGGCCAGCAGACAGAACCAGATGGTTACCGCCACGATCAGCGGCTCCACGCCCACGAAACCGAGATACAGTATCGTCTGCGGTCCAAAGAGAAGGATGACAAACCAGAAGAAACGACGGGCGCGGTCTTCGGTCAGTTCCGACACGATCCGGGCAGCTCCCACGAGTGATGCCGCGGCCGCTCCGAAGGAGATGATGCGCCAGGCTATTCCTGCCGCCGTGTCGGCTCTGGCCGCAAACGGCAGGATCACTTTGTAGACGGCCGCAGCCAGACCCACGGCGCCGAATTCGAACCAGCGAAACATGATCCTGGGAACCTGTGATATCTGGGCCACGCGGAGGTTTCCGCCGCCGTACACGATGGAATCGAAACGGAACAGAACAAACAGGACAAAGAGCACGATCAGGCCGATGACGACGACGCGCCCGGAGGTAAGGGCGCTGCCGAGGCGCGCGGCGAATCTCCATACGAGCAACATGGCCGCCGCCAGAAGGACCAGCCACAGGTAGCCGTACCACCCGGGCAGGTACCCCCAGTGACTGAACGACCAGTTGTTCTCGAACAATCCGGCGAGGAAGGCGTGCCCCGAGTACCACGCAAGCATGACTACGGCCAGCAGAACGAGACCCAGGGTGTGAACGGAGCGTGAAGTCATGTCGTTCTCTATAGTTCCTGGCGGCCGTCGAGGGCTCGTGACAGAGTGACCGAATCGGCGTACTCGAGGTCGGACCCGACCGGCAAGCCCCGCGCGATTCTCGTTACTTTGACGCTCATGGGCTTAATCAATCCGGAAAGATACGCGGCCGTGGCTTCCCCTTCGACGTTCGGGTTGGTGGCGAGGATGATTTCCGTGACCCCGTCCTTGAGGCGGGTTATCAGTCCCTCGATCTTGAGATCGTCGGGGCCTATGCCGTCGAGCGGGGACAGCCGCCCCCCGAGCACGTGAAACAGGCCGTTGTACCCCTCGACTTTGTCCATGGCGGCGGCGTCGGTTGCCTCCTCCACCACGCAGATGACGCTCCTGTTTCGATTGGCGTCGGTGCACACGCGGCACGGGTCGGTCTCGGAGACGTTGTTGCAGACGGAGCAGAAACTGACCTTGTCCTTGACCTCGCGGATGAGGTCAGCCAGTTCGCAGGCCTCCTCCCGCGACAGCTTGAGGATATAGAAGGCCAGCCTGACGGCCGACTTGCGCCCGATACCGGGCAGGCGGGACAGCCAGTTGACGAGCCGTTCTACGGATCCCGCGGAGTCAAACATGGTTCAGGCGCATCTCAAAAGGGAAGGCTTATGCCCGGGATTTTGATGCCGCCCGTCAGAGCCGACATCTGTTCAGCTTGCAGTTCCTGTACCTTTTCACGCGCCTGGTTGACGGCTGCCATGATGAGGTCCTGGAGCATTTCGACATCGTCCTTGTTCACAACCTCCGGGTCGATGGACATCGACAGGATTTCGTTCTTGCCATTCACGGTCACTTTCACCATGCCGCCGCCGGCGGAGGCCTCCACCTCTGCGGCTTCGAGCTCGGCCTGCACCTGGGCCATCTTGCTCTGCATCTTCTGGACCTGTTTCATCATGTCGCCCAGACCGCCCTTTGTCATAGATATGCTCCTCTGCTTGCCATTTTGAACGCTACTGTATTTTTTTTACACCTATGATTTCACCATCGACCAGTTTCAACAGTTTCTTCAGACGCGGGGATCGCTTGACCAGGTCCCCGGAGTTGATCCCGGCGGACGGGCCCTCGTCGTGATCCCCGGCAGGTTGCGAGTTGTTGCGGTCCCTCTCAACCGTAAGGCGCAGGTTGGCCTTGTAGTGCTCTCGCAGCAGCCTGGTAATCAGGCCGCTGTTCTCCGGCTTGCTGACCAGTTGCAGTGACGGTTCCACGGCCCCGGAAAAGACAAGGACCAGCTCATTATCCTGAACTGAACGGATAACGGCCATGCTCAACTGGGATGCCAGCATCCGGTTGTCGTTTCGCAGGTAGGCCAGGAAATTCTCCCAGCCGGCCTTCACCTGCGCAAGATTGATCGACCGGGAGTAGGCGGACGGATCGGCGGTCGGCCGGGTCTCATCCGGGACGGGCGGCTGTCCAGCCGCTCGACCTAAGGGATTTTTTTTTTGAGAAGGTTCGGCGAATATATCGGGTTGACCGGTATCCTCGGCCGGGGCGGCCCCCGGCGCTTCCGCGTCCGACGAGATTCGGGCCAGCACTTCTTCCAGTCGCACCGTTGATTCCAGTTCAGCCATCTTCACGGCCGTGATTTCGAGAAGCAGACGCTGGTCCAGACCGGATCTGAGGTCGGCATTGAGGTCAGCGACCATCTTCATCAGGCGCAGGACATCTCCCACCGTGAAGTCCACCGCCTGGGTCTTATACTCGTTCAATTCCGCGTCCGGCAGGTTCAGCAGCTCGGCCGCGTTCTCGTCGGTGGCCAGCACCAGCAAGGACCGCAGGTGGTCCAGCAGTTCAGCCACGAAATCGCCGACGTCTACGCCGCCCTCAAAGAGCTCCTTGATCAGGTGCAGGGCTTCGGCCTTGTCCGCCTTTGCCACGGACGTCACGAATTTGAACAGAAACCTGCGGTCCACCAGGCCCAGGGCGCTGACAACGTCGATTTCCGAGATGTTGTCACCGGCGAAGGCGGCAATCTGGTCGAGAAGCGACAGGGCATCGCGGACCGAACCGTCAGCCTTGCGCGCCAGCAGGTTCAGCGACGCCTCGTCGACGCGGAGGTTTTCCTGCCGGGCGATACTTTTCAGGTGCGACGCCAGGTCGTCCACCGAGACGCGCCGGAAGTCGAATCGCTGTGTGCGCGAAAGGATTGTCTCCGGCACTTTCAGCGGTTCGGTCGTGGCGAACACGAATATCACGTGCGGCGGCGGCTCTTCGAGCGTTTTGAGCAAAGCATCGAAAGCCGAGCCGGAGAGGCGATGGACTTCGTCGATTATGTAAATCCGTTTCTTGCCGCCGGTCGGGAGGTACCGGACGTTCTCGCGGAGCGTTCTGATGTCGTCGACGCCCGTGTTCGAAGCCGCGTCGATTTCCAGGACGTCCAGCGATGAACCGGCGGTGATCTCGACGCAGGCGGGGCACTCCCCGCACGGCGTTTCGGTGGGACCGTTGACGCAGTTTGTGGCCTTGGCCAGGATACGGGCCACCGTCGTCTTGCCCGTCCCGCGCGGTCCGCAGAAGAGGTAGGCTGAGCCGATGCGGTCGTTCTTCAGCGCGTTGCGCAGGGTGCGGGTGACATGTTCTTGTGCCACAACGGACTCGAACGTCTGCGGACGGTACTTCCGGGCAAATACCAGGTAGCTCATGGTGCCGGAATATACTGAAAAACACCTTCGGGGGGAATCATATTTTGACGACACTTTGCCGCACGGGCAGCTAGTTCCTTGTTGACAAAGGGGCTTCAGCAGTCGTCATAGCGATGAGGACTATCAGGTACGGATCGCTTCGGAGTCGAGATGGACAGCGCCAGGAGGATAACAGCCGCGATCAGCGCTGTCATATTACTCTCGTCTGTCAGTGTCCTCGCCGTTTTGCCTTACGCCCCGAAAAGCAAAGGACTGGTGGGGATCAGGGCGGGTATCATCGGCCGGGCCACCATTGATTATGGGGCGGAACGCAACCTTCAGTCCATGATTGATCTCTCCCTGGGACTGTTCTGGGAGGTCCCGTTCACGCGTCACGCCTACTCCGGTATCTGGATTGACGGGCATAACATCGAGGCCGCCGGCCAGCAGCAGTTTCTTCTGGACGTCTCCCTGCCGGTCGCGTACGCGTACGAATTCCCGCGGGCTCGCATGCTGCTCAGACCGGTGATCGCGTTCGGCTTGGGTCATCTGGCCAATATCACGTTCATGGACGCCACCAGCTACCTGACGATTAAGGTCCTCGTGCAGCTTCACTTTCTCCTGCCCAAGCAGCGTGCATGGATAATCGAATTGGGGGTGTTCCACGCGCCCGTCGGGGGCAACAGCAAACTTGACGTATCGATCGGGCCGGCGGTGCTGCTGCGCCTCGGCTACGTGCTCTGATATTCTGCGAGTCCCCGGCGGGGCGGGCCGTTCGCTGAACACCAATTGGTGTTTGACAGTGCTCGTCTTTTGCCCCTTATTGACTTCTGAACGTGGCTTTCAAACAAGGGGGAGGTATCAAGATGACAGCAACAGCACGCACTTTGTGCCTGGCCGGCCTGGGCGCACTTTTTCTGGTGTCTTCGTCTCCATGCGACGCCCTCGGCCAGGAGAAGTCTACACGCCGCCGGGGATACGTCGGCTTCAAGGTCGGGATGATCGGATGGGGCGAGGTCAGAATCAAGCCGATCAACAGCAACTCCGAAACCACGCTTAATACGGAGGAGAGTTACAGCCTCGGCGTTTTTGGCGATGTCTGGTCCCGGTCCGCGATGTCACTCGGAATCTCGATTGACATTTCTGATGTCAAGAGCCAGGTTGCACCCGATGCCAACGAGATGCTCCTGGAGTTCGGTGCTCACGTGAGCCGGAGATTCGCCACCCCGGACGGCCGGCTGGTGTTCAGGGCTGCCAGCGGGTTTGGATACGGGATAATGAAAGAGATTCAGGTCAATAACGCTGTAATCGTTGATGCAACGCATTACCTGACCTTTCGCCTGTTCGGCGAATTGGCCCTCCTGAGCGCCAGCGGGCACGGCGTGCTGGGGGAAGTTGGGTGGCTGTGGGCTGTTGACGGGGGCAATGCTGGTGCCGTGGTCACAGCGGGTCCCATGTGGATGTTGCGATTTGGCGTAGTTCTATGAAACTGCCGCTCCTCTACAACGGCGCCCTTGGACCGGGTCGCCTGCTGATTCTCTGCCTGATTGCGCACGCATGGGTGTTGGCACCCGGGAGCAACGCCGTTGAGATAGAAGCCGACGAGCGGCTCGCCGGCCTCAAAGTTGGCTGGCTGGCTCCCGGTACGGTAAAGATCGACGGTGTTGAGCACGAAACCAGGGGCACATATTCGTTCGGTGCCTTCTTTGACTTCCCGATGGGTCGCGGGTTTCACTACGGGTTCGCCGTTGATTTTCACCATATGTCGTGGGATATCCACGTTGGGCCGGGAGCCTGCGTTTCCGGCAACACGCTGATCGATATCAGCGCCGGCCTTAAGATGCTGCTGGCGCCCGCCGGCGGTCGCGTGGCCCTGCGACCGGGGGTGGCAGTCGGGTTCGGCTTCGTACGAAACCCCGAGCGATTAACAGGCTCGAACTACCTGGCAATCCGGGCCGGCATGGAATTGCTGGTCGCCCCGGATAGCCGTCTGGGCCTGCTTTCAGAAGTGGCTGTCTGGTATACGCCGACGGGATCCAATGGCGAGGTCGATATAATAATCGGGCCGCTGCTTTTGATCCGGGCAGGGATTGTGTTTTAGGCAGCCGGGCGCGGATGCTCACAGATCCTGAAATTGAAAAACCACTTGGCGGTTGCTGCCCGTTGTGTTATTGTATAAGCCCGAAAATTGGAGATGAGGCCGGCCTGACTCGGGACCGGCATAAGTACGGGGCAGTAGCTCAGTTGGGAGAGCGCTACGTTCGCAACGTAGAGGTCGTCGGTTCGATCCCGATCTGCTCCACAAAAATCGAGATGCCGCCTCCGGTCCTCGGGGGCGGCAAAGCCATGTGCTAGATGGGGAGTTAGCGGTGCCCTGTAACCCGGAATCCGCTATACCGGGGTTGAATTCCCACCCGAGGGTTTAGCGACCGTTTGACCCCGCCGGGCAAGCGGTGTTGACGCCCGGGTCCCGTGCAGCGCGAGCCTCTGAAACCCGTCAGGACCGGAAGGTAGCAGCGGTAAGGAGTCCCTGGCGCGTGTTGCGGGTCAGCCCGGTCCGAGCTGGCTGTCCGCCGGATCATTCGTGAGCGGCTCGGAGGTGGGTGCACACAAACCTGGAGCCCGCCGGCAATGCCGGCGGGCTCGTCTGGTTTCAATGCCCCGTCGCTTGATGCAACCCGGGCGTCCGGTTACCCGTAACGTTTAGTATACAATCTATGCCGGTCGACTTCCGACCGGCCGATCGTACGGGACCCGTGGGGAGAAACAGTCATATGGCAAGAGCGATCCTTATAATCTTCATTGTAGTGCTCCTCGCATTTATCCTGGGCAGCAGCGGATGCGGCCTGCTCCTCGGTACGGCAGGCGGTGTGACGGCGGTAGCCGTCAGCACGGTTGCAGCGGGCGTGGGAGCAATCGCCGGCGTGTTTGGCGTCGTCATCGGGCTTGTGGCCGGCCTGGCGTCGCTGGTGCTCCCGGTGATTATCATCGCCCTGTTGATTGTGGGCGTGCTAAAGTTGATGGGGAGCTGGTAAGACCGGGTCAGTGACCCTGGCGTCGGCCGGCGGTCTGATGTCGGCTGCTCGGCTTGCGCCATAGTTGGGTGAATTCCGGGGCTTCGGGACGCTTCGGAGTCTGATCGTGTCCCACCGACAAACGATTGACAACGGGTACGATCTTACTTATGTTGGTTGCGGCAAGGTCTTCACGGCCGTACTCTCTTTACAGGCCTTCTTTCCGCAAGAATGCGGCCGGGCGACAAAGGGTTCGCTGAAAACCTTTGCCTGTCTGGTCGCTGTCTGGTAAAGTAGTCTCCGGACAAGAACATACGGGGAGGCATCTTTCCGGCAGTCAGTCGCCAGGGAACCATTCGAATCGTCATTTGCAGAAAGGTTTGAATATGCTCGTAAAAACCCTCCTGGATCGCAAGCCAAGGAAGATCATTACTATCGGTGCCATCGCCGCGATTGATGAGGCGATGGATCTACTCATCAGCAACAGGATCGGGTGTCTGCCGGTGGTCGACAATGAAGGCAAGCTCGTCGGTATTATCAGCGACAAGGACATCTTCAAGAAGGTCTACGAAACAAAGGGGGACTACCACTCGCTGAAGGTCGGCGACGTGATGACGGCCGACCTGATTATCGGGTTGCTCGAAGATGAGATCACGTACATCGCCGGGATCATGGACAAGAACTGGATACGCCACGTCCCCATTGTCGAAGGGGAGCGTCTGGTCGGTCTGGTCTCGCTGGGGGATATCATTCAGGTACAGACGGAAGCCACCGAGGTGGAGAATCGGTATCTCCAGATGTACATGGACAGCCTCCACCGGCGCGATATGTCGGGCGATTGAGGACGGGCGGCTCCGCCCGGGTTAGATACGGGATGAGTCACCGCCGGTCTGCCCGGCGGCAAAGATCTGGCGGGCGGCAGGACCGGATATCAAGGCGCGCTGACGACTGTCGGCGGGCCTTTTTCGCTGAGCCTTCGGCCGGGCGGCCGGCCCTGGATTGAAGTTGCGAATCGGACGGTGGTGCTGTTTACTGGCGGGATGAACTGGTCGTCCGTCTTCCTCCTGCTCCCGGTTGTCTTCTGGGGCTTTTCGTACATCGCCATAAAAGTCGTCTTGCGGGAGCTGGAACCGGTCGAAATGATATCCGTACGCTTTCTGCTGGCGGCGCCGACGCTCTACCTGATAATCCGGGCGAAAGGGCTGCGGGTGTGGCCGGTTCGGATGAAGGGCAGACTTATCGTGGCCGCCGGGATCGTATTCCTTCACTTCTGGGTCATGGCCGTCGGTATGAAGGAGACGTCGGCTTCCAACACGGCATGGATTCTGACCACCGCTCCGATATTCATAGCCGGTCTTTCGTGGGTGTACCTGAAAGAGAGTTTCAACACCTTCCAGTGGGCCGGTCTGCTTCTTGCCTGCAGCGGCGTGTTTGCGCTCGTATACAACGGTGATTCCGTGAATCTCGGGTGGATCAACTCACGGGGTGACGTGATCGTGCTCGGCTCGTGTGTGACGTGGGCGTTTTACACTGTGGCCACGAGGGAAATCACGGCCAAAGTGAACCCCTTGGTGGCGACCTTCTACATGACCGGCATCGCCGGTCTGGTGTTCGTGCCGTACACGCTGGTCGTGACCGGCCCGGGCAAGTTCGTCGGCGTGCAGACGACCACGGCCGTCAGCCTGGCCTTTCTCGGCGTCTTTTGTCTGGCCTTCGCGTTCTGGCTCTGGTCGGAGGGGCTTAAGCGGCAGCCGGCGGCCGAGGTGGGGGTCTGGCTGTACGTTGAGCCTCTGATTACGATGGTGGGGGCCTGGATGCTTCTGAGTGAACCGATAACGGTCTGGTTGCTGGTCGGCGCCCTGCTGATCTCTCTTGGCGTATGTGTCGCCCAGCGCTATGGAAGAACAAAACTCGTGGAGCACGACGCATGATTCTGGCACGGGTGCTGCTCTTCTTTACGGTGGTCATCTGGGGATGGACGTTCATAGCCACCAAGATTTGTCTTGAGTTCGTGACCCCTTTCGAACTGATGGGCCTTCGGTTCCTGATTGCTCTGCCGGTGCTGCTGATCTTAATATCGATCAGGGGGGTCAAGCCGGATATTCATATCCATTGGCGCCGTTTGCTTATTGGATCGGCCGTTATCACGGCTCACTTCTTCATCCAGATTTCGGGGCTGAACTACACCTCCGCGACCAACACGGGCTGGATTATTTCCGTGACGCCGCTGGTAATGGCAGTGATGGCGTTTCTTATCCTCCGCGAGCGGATATCCCGCAACGCCATGGCGGGAATCGTGATTGCCACGGTCGGGATACTCCTGCTTGTCTCCCGCGGCAAGCTGGTCGACCTCGGCTGGCTGTCTTCAACGGGAGACTGGCTCATCATGGCGTCGGCGCACACATGGGCGCTTTACACCATCGCTACCCGGGAGGTCTCCCGATCCTCCGACCCACTGGCCGTGACGGTTGCCGTTCTGTTGCCGGCGGCCGTCCTGGTCCTTGGCATCATGCTCTTCACCTCCGACTGGTCCAGGTTCATGCACCTGTCGACCGAGGCCATAATAGCGCTGCTGTTTCTCGGTCTGTTCGGTACGGCCCTGGCTCACTGGTTCTGGCAGGAGGGCGTAGCCAGGTTGGGGGCCGCAGAAGCGGGGATTTTCCTGTACCTGATACCGGTTGCCACCACGGCCCTGGCCGTGCCTTACCTCGGGGAGTCTTTTGGCCGGTTTACGGCTGCCGGCGGATTGCTGGTTCTGGCCGGTGTCTGGTACGCTCAACGCCGCCCGAGGCAGTAATCTGCCCCGCAGGTCCCCGGTCACAGCGGCAGGCGTCTAGAGGGACAAGGGACAGCGGCCCTCGTACGATTCTTTAATCTATGCACATGAAGTCGAGCCACCCGCGTAAACGCGAGTGGCTCGTGTAGGCAAAGGGACATTAACAGGACAGGGAAGTCAGTGCCAGTCTGACAGGAGGAACCCGTTGCACTTTAGAAAAGCAGATGATCCACTTTTCTTTGGCGTCCCTTGCTCATGGCCGCCATACAGGCGCCATTGAA
This sequence comes from Acidobacteriota bacterium, assembly GCA_035529075.1. NCBI lineage: Bacteria > Pseudomonadati > Acidobacteriota > Acidobacteriota bacterium. The sequence goes on from DATKXK010000014.1 coordinate 120,589, forward strand.
TGTCCAGTCTCTCAGACGAGCGCCCGCCCCGCAATGTTCAATGCTTTATGATGTTTTTCGAGATTTTCTTGCCGCCCGGCTGTGCGGGCGTGTCGGTCGAGGCGCCTACTCCGCTCCCCGCATCGCCCGGATGACCTCGCCGGGCGACTTAATCGTCATCAGTTCCTGCCGAAAGGAGTCATACTGCAGCATTTCGGCGAGCGCCCTGAACGCCTTGAGGTACAGGCTGTCATCATAAGGCGGCGCCGCCATGACAAAAAACAGATGGGTCGGCTGGCTGTCCGTGGCCCCGAAATCGTACCCGTCCCCAGACCGCGCGAATCCCAGCATGAAATCTTTGGCTTGCATCGAGCGGATGTGCGGGACGGCCACACCTTTTCCGATACCGGTAGTCGCTTTCCTCTCCCGGTTGATAAAATCGGTGACGAGCTTTGTCCGGTTGCCGATGCGGTATGCGCCTTCCAGAAGGTCGACGAGTTCCTTGATGATCAGTTCCTTGCCGCGCTGCCGCCATTTCTCCACCGGCATCCCGTCATCGGGTGCTTCGATGACGGTGGTCATTTCGAGCTTGACTGCGTTCTCTGTCAGGTAGCGCGAGAGATTCATATTCTAAATGTATCGGTGCTTGACCATGCAAATTGAGCCAATTATAGGCAGACCCGGTGCGATTTGTCAAGGAGAGCGATCGGATCGAATCCTTGCATCATCGCCTGATTGCACGTCAGGGCGCTAATCGGCGCATGCGACGAGAATGGAATTCGCGCGCCGCGCGACGATCACCGGCCGTGCGGTCGGCCGGTCCGCTTCCGGTGGCCAAAGCCAGGGACAGCCCACCGTGCGAGACTGATTCATCCTGAAGGAACGCACACTATACTGGTGTGGTCAGGCTGGCGGGGTCTGCCGTGGCCGGGCCCGGCATCCTATTGACTTCCCGTTTCAAAAAGCGTACTTTTGGCCGGAACCAGGCGGCCCTTGGCTCTTAACCGGCAGAGGGAATTGCCGATAATACAATAAGATAGACGGATTAATGGAGGACTGGGTGCCCCCATTTTCGGAGCTTAAGCGAACCCATACATGCGGTGAAATCAGGCCGACTCACGTCGGCCGGAGAGTCTGCCTCAACGGCTGGGTACACGGCTACCGTAACCTGGGCGGCGTGTTATTTATCGATCTCCGTGACACGTACGGCCTGACGCAGATCGTCGTGAATCCCGAGTCCATCGCCCCGGACATGCATCGGGCTGCTGAACGTTCCCGGGCTGAGTTTGTCGTCGCCGTCAGGGGGGTGGTCCGCGAGCGGCCGGACGGCAGTGTCAACCCGAAGCTGGACACCGGCGCAATCGAGGTGGCGGCCGAAGAATATCATATCCTCTCCGAGTCCGAGACACCGCCGTTTGAGATCGTTGACGATCCGCACGCCAGCGAGCAGCTCCGTTTCGAATTCCGCTACCTTGACCTTCGACGCAAGCCTCTGCAGGACAATCTGAAACTCCGGCACGACGTAACCCTGGCGGTGCGAAACCACATGAGTTCGGTCGGTTTTCGCGAGATAGAAACGCCGATGTTGATACGTTCGACTCCCGAGGGCGCCCGCGATTACGTTGTCCCGAGCCGTATTTACAAGGGCAGATTTTACGCTTTGCCCCAGTCGCCGCAGTTGCTCAAGCAGATTCTGATGATCGCCGGTTTCGACAGGTACTTTCAGATCGCCCGCTGCCTTCGGGACGAGGACCTCCGCTCCGACCGCCAGCCGGAGCATACGCAGATCGACATGGAAATGTCGTTCGTCACTCCCGAGGACGTGTTTGCGGTCATTGAAGAGCTGATGACGTACCTTTTCAAGGCCGTGCTAAACGTCAGTGTCGAATCGCCTTTTCCGAGGCTGACCTATGATGAGGTCATGTCGCGGTGGGGGGTCGACAAACCGGACCTTCGCTTCGGCATGGAGATTGTCGACCTGTCTGATGACGTGCGAGACTGCGGATTTCGCGTTTTTGCCGAGAACGTCGGGTCAGGCGGAGTGGTCAAGGGCATCGTCCTTCCCGGCGGGGCGGCGCTTTCGCGCAAGCAGCTCGATGAGGTCAGCGAGAAGGCGAAGGCATTCGGGGCCGGCGGGCTGGCCTGGGTTCTTCGTGACGAATCGGGAGACAGATCGCCGATCCTGAAATTTATCGGCGACTCGGTCAAGGACGGGTTGTGCCAGCGGGCGAAGGCCGGGAAAGGGGACGCCCTGTTTATCGTCTCGGACAAACCGGGGGCGACTGAAAAAATCCTTGGGCAGTTGCGCCTTCACCTGGCGCGGCAGCAGGGACTGATTCCCCCGGACGTCTACCGGTTTCTCTGGGTAACGGATTTTCCGCTGTTTGAGTTTGACGAAGAGAGCGGCCGTTTGGCCGCCATGCACAATATCGTTTCGCATCCCCTCGAGGAACACGTGTCGCTCATTGACGAGGGATTCGGCAGCGCCATAGCGGTGGCCGATCCCGGTCATCCCTGGCGCCGGGTCAAGGCATTGCAGTACGACCTGGTAGTCAACGGCTGGGAGATCGGCTCGGGAGGCCAGCGCATCAACCGACGCGAACTCCAGGAAAAGGTCCTTGAGATACTGGGCATAGACCGTCAGCGGGCCGAGCGAATGTTCGGCTTTCTCCTGCGAGCCTTGCAGTACGGTGCCCCGCCGCATGCCGGTATTGCGCTGGGTCTTGACCGGCTGGTCTGCCTGATGGCCGGCACCGCCAATATTCGTGACGTCATTGCCTTTCCCAAGACGACCAACGCCACTTCGCTGATGGATAATTGCCCCGCCCCCATTGACCCGGAGCAACTTCAGGAGCTCGGTCTGATCGTCAAGGGGGGCGATGCGGCGGGGATCGGTGAGCGGTGAGTCCCGACGTAGAAAAGAGAAAGAGCGCTACTTTCAGCATTGAAGGAATCGATCCGCGGCTGCTGTTCGGCCAGAGCGCGAGCCTCCTGAGGCTGATCGAATCGAACTTCCTGGCCCGGATCGTGGCCCGGGGCGACGTCATTCAGATTGACGGAGAGCCTGGCGAGGTCGAGCAGATTCTCCGCGTGTTCAGTGACCTGACCACGCGGATCAAACAGGGGGACATCATCACCGCGCAGTACGTGAACTATGCGATCACCATGGTCCGTGAGAGCGGCGCCGGCCCGGCCGAGCAAATCTCCACCGAGGCGCTGCTGACCAACTCTCTCAGGAAGGTGATCCGGCCGAAGACCGTGGGACAGAGCCGGTACGTGGAGGCAGTCGACAAGAACGACATCGTCTTTGCCATCGGGCCGGCCGGGACCGGCAAGACGTACCTCGCGGTGGCGGTGGCGGTGGCGGAATTGAAGGCCAAGCGCGTCAATCGCATCGTCTTCACGCGTCCGGCCGTGGAAGCAGGCGAATCGCTCGGCTTCCTTCCGGGCGACATCCGGGCCAAGGTCGATCCGTACCTGCGCCCCATCTACGACGCCCTGTACGACATGCTCCAGCCGGACAAAATTCGCAAGTTGCTCGAGATGGGAGTCGTGGAGATCGCACCGCTGGCCTTCATGCGCGGCCGGACACTCAACGAAGCGTTCGTGGTGCTCGACGAAGCCCAGAATACGACCAGCGCACAGATGAAAATGTTCCTGACGCGGATAGGGGAGGGGTCAAAGGCGGTCATCACGGGGGACATAACACAGATTGATCTTAACGACCGGCAAGCCTCCGGCCTGGTAAAGGTGCAGAAGATCCTGAAGAAAATCCCCGGAATCGAATTTATCTACCTGAGCGAAAAAGACGTTATCCGCCATCACCTCGTGCAGAATATAATCCGGGCGTACGAAAAGTATGAGAACCATAAAAGCCGGAAGTAGGGCAGGGCCGGTGCAGCTAAAATGTTTTCTATTCTGTTGAAAATCAAGCGGAAGGTCAAGAGGCTGTTGCGGGCCCAGACCGAGAGCCGGCAGCAGCAGGCACCCACTCGCCGCTCGCGGCTCACAAAGGTGGCGATGCTGGTGGTGGCCTCGGCGTTGATTGGCCTGCTCTATCCGGGTGAAGTCCTGTATGATCCGCTCGACATGCCCCGGCGCGGAGAACTGGCTCCCGACGATGTCATCGCGCCGTTCCAGATCACGATATACAAGAGCCCCCGCGAGATCGCCGATGAGGAGGAGATGGTTCGTTTTTCCATTCCCTTCGTGCTTGACTGTGACACGAGCATCGTCAATTCGACCTACCGCGGCCTGAGACGCTTTGTCGCTCTCGTCGACTCGCTTCGTGCGTCGGTGCCCGTCGACTCCATCGAAGAGCTGGAGCGGCTCGATCTGGTTTCGGCGCGCTTCCCCATGTTGAGCCGAACGGCCATCAGCAAGGTCCTGACCGACACGAATGACGTGGCCGTTCTCCATGGCCGCCTGGAGCGCATTTACTCGGACGACATATACGATGTCGGCGTGCTGAGATCGCTGAGCGAGGTTCCGGAACAGCGCAACAAGTCGGTACTTGTCAGGCAGGGTGATCGCGAGAGCATATACCAGCGTAACCGTTTGCTCGACGTTCCCCTGGCTAACGCCCGGCTGCTGACGGCACTGAACCGCCTGAGCGCCGTCGACTCGATAGACGTCGAATACTACTATCTGATCGGTCGGATCTTCATCCAGCCTTGCCTGTGGCCCAATACCGAGGAGTATAATCGCCGCGTGGCCGACGAACTGGCGCGGGTGTCGAACGTCAAGGAAGTGGTCAACACCGGCGACGTCATTGTCAGCGCGCGTCATAAGGTTTCCGAGCGACAGGAGGAAATCCTTCAGGAAATGGCCCGCTACCTGTACTCCCAGACGGCCGGCCGCCACTGGCTGGTTGCTCTGCTTCCGCTTCTTGCCCGCGTCCTGCTCGTGCTGGCCGCGTTCGCCGCGCTGTACCTCTTTCTGTATTATTTCAGGCGGCAGATATACAACTCCAATCCCAAGGTCCTGGCTCTCTTCATCGTGTTTGCTTTGCAGCTTTTCCTGCTGTATCTCGTCGATCAGCTTGGATTGAAATCGATCTATGCTTACCCGGTAGCCGTGCTGCCGATCATGGTGACAATCCTGTTTGACGCCGAGGTGGGGATTCTCACCACCATCATTCTGGCCCTCCTGCTCGGCATCATGCATCGGTTCAGTTTTTCCATAACCCTCCTGACCGCCCTGGTCGGTATCGTGGCCTGCTTCTCGTCTCGAATGGTGCGGAAAAGGTCCGACTTCTACCGGATTATGCTCCTGGTCGTGCTCTCCTACGTGATTGTGATCGTAGTGGTCGAGAACCTCAAGCTAAGCCCCAACGAAGAGATCCTGACCGAACTGGCCTACGGCATAGGCATCGGCCTGGTGTCCGTTCTGCTGACCATCGGCATCCTGCCGGTCATCGAGTCGCTTTTCGGGATCACGACGGACATCACCCTGCTGGAGCTTTCTGACCTTAACCACCCGCTGCTCAAGCGGCTGGCCATCGAGGCGCCCGGGACGTATCATCACTCGATCATTGTGGGCAACCTCAGCGAGGCGGCCGCCAAGACCATCAACGCCAACTCGTTGCTGGCGCGTGTCGGCGCCTACTACCACGACATCGGCAAGATCGAGATACCGGAGTACTTCGTCGAAAACCAGCTCAGCATCAAGTCCAAACACGACTCGCTGACGCCGTCCATGTCGGCTCTCATCCTGGCCTCGCACGTGAAGAAGGGGCGCCTCCTCGGCGAGGAGGCGGACATCCCTGACGACGTCCTCAATTTCATCGAGGAACACCACGGGACCATGGTGATGAGCTACTTCTACAACCGGGCGCGGGAACAGGGCGCGGATGAGTCTGCCATCGATAAGTTTCGCTATCCCGGTCCCAAGCCACAGACTCGGGAGACCGGCATAGCCATGGTGTCCGACGCCGTCGAGGCGGCCAGTCGCACGCTGGATGATCCCAAGCCGGCCCGTATTGAGAATCTCATTCAGCGGATTATCAATGACCGTTTCCAGTCCGGCGAGCTGGACGAGTGCCCGCTGACGCTGAAGGACCTGGCCAGAATAAAGGAGGCTTTTACCCAGGTTCTTATCGCGGCCTTTCACCGTCGCGTGGAATACCCGCATGAAGACAAAGCCAAGGTCTGATGAGACTGCTGACGTTCAGAGAATGCAAAACCCGTCTTCCCGCCGGAAAGATACGTCGCCTTTTCGAACTTGTTGTCGACGGGGAGGCGGATCCCGGGTGGCAGGGCTCTGTCAATCTGATACTCACCACCGACCGCCGAATCCGCAAGCTCAACCGGGAATTCCTGGGAAAAGACAGCGCGACCGACGTGCTTTCGTTCAACATAGACGACCCGCAGTCACGCCGGAGCGTCTTCGGCGAGATATATATCTCCGTCGACACCGCCGCCAGACAGGCCCGGCAGCACGGGGCCAGCCTGGCGCGGGAATACCTGCGGCTCATCGGCCACGGGCTTCTGCACCTGTTCGGCTACGACCATGAGAAGAAGCGTCCTGCCGCCCGCATGCGGCAGCGCGAAGATTACTACCTTTCGCGGCTGGAGGAAGGGGCGTCATGATTCTGGTCCTCCTGTCCATTGTCCTGGTTATCGGCCTTTACGTGAGCGCTTACCTGGTGTCGCTGTATTCACTGGCCGTATACATAGACCCGGAGAAGGTAGAGTCGCTGTTTGCCGGTCAGTCCCGTCGTCGGCAGCGGCTGCTGAAGAAACTGGCCTCGGATTCGCGGGCTTTACTGCAGATTGCGGCATTCTACAAATCATTCTCTCTCATTGCCGTCACCGGGCTGGCTCTTCTCATGCTCAGGTGGCTCGCCGCCGTCGTTGAAACGGGCATCTATGTCACCGCCGTGCCCGGCCTGCTGCTCGTCTGGCTGTTATATATCGCTTTCGTGGAATACCTCCCCCGTCGGCATTCACGAAGGGCCATCAGCAGCCCGATGAGCCGGTACCTGTGGCTCATCTCGGTCCTGTATCATACGTTCTTTCCCGTCGTTGCCTTGTACCGTCGCGGGCTCAGTCGGGTCAGCCAGGAAGATAGAGTCACCGAGGAGGAAAAAGAGGAGATCGTCGAGCGCGCCATCGAGACCCTGGCCGAGCAAGCCGGTATCGGTGAAGCCATCGTTGAGGAGGACGAGAAGGAAATGATCGGTCACATCTTCCTTCTCGACCAGACGGTAGTGCGGGAAATCATGTCTCCCCGCATGGACATCACCGGAATCGAACGATCCACCGGCTTCTCGGAGATACAGGAGATTGTGCGCCGAGACGGCCATTCCCGGTTCCCCGTGTTCGAGGAAGTCATCGACAGGATCATCGGCATCCTGTACGTAAAGGACCTGTTTAACAACATGCCCAAACCGGGAGAAGAGTTCGTCATCTCCAGGTACCTTCGCAAACCCTCCTTTGTTCCGGAATCGAAGGTCATCGGCGATCTCTTGCGTGAGTTTCGAGCCAAGAAGCAGCATATCGCTATTGTCGTCGACGAATACGGCGGGGTCTCCGGGCTGGTCACGCTTGAAGACATTCTCGAGGAGATTGTCGGCGAGATCCAGGACGAGCACGATGCCGAAGAGGCTCCGTTCGTGAAGCTTCTTGACGGACAGTATCTGGTGGATGCTTCACTGCTGGTCGAGGACTTGCAGGAGAGCCTCGGTACCGACTACGAGCAGGGAGACTATGACACCGTGGGCGGTCTGATTTATGACCTGGTCAGTTCGGTGCCGGATGAAGGGGCCAAAGTCAGTTGGCACGGATTCGAGTTTGAGGTCATCCGTGTCGAAGGACAGCGGATCAAGAAGGTGAAGGTGCGCAGCAAGCGGCCGCAGGGATAGTGCGCACCGCGCCGCAGAATGCATCCAGGGGCTGCTGTGCTTGATTCACCGGGATCTGGCTGGGGGGAGCGGGCTGTTGCAACACCAAAAAAGCCAGGCCGTCTGTAGCCCAATCCCGCGCCTTGCAGGGGGCATATTCTCAAGCTAAGTGCCGTGTGTTCAACGTATTGTGTGATCACTGTGTGAGTTGCTGAGCGCACACTCGACGCGGAGTTCATATCTGATGCTGTGCGTGAGAAGTCGCATCCGGCGGGCTCAAGAGCCAGCGAATTGGGCTCTGCGAGTTGCCCGGCGCAAATTCTGCGTCCCCTAAGATATTCCTTGACAAGAGATTGGCTGGGTCGTACATTTATAGGGGCAAGATATGCGCCGGAGGGAAATTCACTGCGCAAGAATTATTTGTGTGAACCTGTAAGACAATTCGATTGTTATCGTCTTAATATCAGGAGGATAGGTTTATGAAAGGCAGAGCTCTCACCATCGTTGTGATGCTGCTGGTTCTGGCTGTCGCATGCTTCATCTCCGGTCCTGCGGTATCGGGTGAGCATCCGTGGGATGCCGACGAAGAGGACAAACAGCCGCTTAACCCCGGCAGCGACGAGGACACCCTCATTGCTCCTGAAAGCTACCCGGAAATGAGTGACAGTCCGGACTGGTACTGGTATTTGTACGTGCTGTACAATGCAACCCAGGTGTAAGCAGGTGGTGTACTTGGAGATGATTCCCTGGATGGCGGTGCATTCGGGGAGGAAATGCATGTGTTCAGAAGCAGCGAGCCATGATGTGATGACCTAAACAGGACCGACAATTATCGCCCGGCGTGACTGACCGGGCGAAAGAAGTTAGCTAATGCAGACTTCCTCACAAAAGTTGGACTTCGATAACCGCCTGTTATCAGTCGAAGAGCTTTTTAGGCAGCGGAAATATGACGTTGCCCGCCGCGAGTTGGAGGGCCTGAGCGAAGAGGACTTCAACGGCGGCCAGCATGAAGCAGGGTTGCTTCTGGCTCTGAAGACTGACATTTGTTTCAACGACGGGGTTTACCGGCAGGCGATTGAGATGGGCCTGCGCGGTGCCAGGATCCTGGCTGGTTTTCCACTCAACCGTCGCTACGGGCGGCTGTTGCTGGTCTTGTCCAAGACCTTCTCGGCGCTTGGCGATCTCAAGAACGCTGAAATCCGAGCACACGACGCGTTAGCATCCTATCGTCGGGCAGATGAGCCGCTGGGGCAGGTGGACGCGCTTAACGAGTTGGCGCGCATCGCCTTTACGCGAGGTGACTTCCAAGCTGCGGCCGGGTTTCTTGAAGATGCCATTGAGCAGGCTGCCGGAGATGACCGAAAAGTCGCTCTGTTGACCGGTAACGCCGGTGTCCTTCATACCCTGACCGGCCAGTGGAACCAGGCGGAATTGGATCTGAAGGCAGCCCTTAAGTACCACACTGAGGTCTCCAACGAGATCTCCGCAGCCCGCAACCTTCTGTCCCTGAGTTACCTGCATATCTGCAGGCGCGAGTTCGTCTTCGCCGAGCGTTTTCTGTCCAAGGCGTTGAAGCTGATCGAGAAGCTGGACCTCAAGCGCGAAAAGGTCATCTATCTCGAATACATCGGCGAGCTGGCTCTGGAGAAGGGGGACGCATTCAAAGCCAAGTCCCTGCTTGCCGAAGCTTACCATGAAGGCCGGCTGCTGGCTTCCGGGTCAGCGCTCGTCTCGCAGTCAGGCCGGCGTCTCGCCGAAGCGGAACTGCTCCTGGACAACCATGACGAGGCCATGAAGTACGGGCAGAAGGCACTGGAGTTGTCTCTGCAGATCGGTGAGAAGTCTGAGTTGGTGATGGCCCGGCGCGTCACCGGGCTCGTTTTTGCGGCCCGGGGCGAGTATGAAGACGCTCTGAAACACGTCAATCAGGCCGTGGAGCTGGCACGTGAAGTGCGGGATCCTCTGACACGGGCCCGCACGCTGTTGTCGCTGGCCGACATCAAAATCGCGGCTGGATCGGACGAGGTTCAGCGGATTCGTGCCGTCCTTGACGAAGCCAGACGCCTCTTCAAGAAGCTCGGGCTTGATTACTGGGTTGCCGAGACCGACCTGAAGGCCGGCACGTTTGCCTGCCGGCAGGGTGATCTTCCGCGTGGCTTCAAGAGGCTCAGCCGTGCCGAGAAGACATTCTCAATGCTGGGCGACTCGGCCAGGGTTCGCAAGGTGCACCAGTTTCTAACGACACTGGCCGATCAGGCGGTGGCGCTGTCGGTTTCCCAGGAAAACGAATTCAAGGTCTTCGGTACTTTGCTCAACCAGTCCGATCTGGAGGATTTGAGGACCGGCCGCATCGACCAGGTTCTGGAGGTGTTGACGCGCCGGACGGGTGCTGCGCGCGCCATCATCTTTACTCCCGATTTCGAAGACAGTCCGGTCACGGCTTCTTTTCCCCTGACCCCCTTCCAGGCACGCAGGTTTGCAGACGGTTTCGGGCAGTTGATGGGTGAAGAGATCGCCCGCGACAGACCCACCCTTTTGCTCGATTGTCGGCGCGATCCTTACATTAACAACCTCCTGCCCGATATTCCGGACGTGGTGGCCAGCGTGATCGTTATTCCGTTCAAGATGAGCGACAATACCACCAGTTACATATACCTGGACAAGCTGTCGTTCGACAATACGCTGAACCCGTTCAGCCAGACGCAGTTGAATTTCGCCGTCGGCTTTTCCGATATCATCGCCTTTAAGTCGGCAGAGTTGCACAAGATGAAGCTGCAGGAGGATAACCGCCGCCTGAAGGCCCAGTTGCAGGAGCAGGCGGCGTTCCCGAACATTCTCACCCGCAACTCGGCCATGCTGGAACTGTTGTCGCAGGTACGGCAGGTCGTCGACTCCAATATCTCGGTAGCCATCGAAGGTGAGACGGGCTGCGGCAAGGATATTCTCGCGCGTGCGATTCACTACAATTCCGGCAGGCGCGACCGGCGGTTTATTTCCGTGAACTGTGCGGCCCTGCCTGAGACACTTCTCGAATCGGAACTGTTCGGTTACCGGAGAGGTGCCTTCACCGGCGCCGATCGTGACAAGTCGGGCCTTTTTGAAGAGGCCGACCGCGGCACCTTCTTCCTGGATGAAATCGCCGACATGCCGTTAAGCGTGCAGGCGAAAATCCTGCGAGTGCTGGAGGAGCAGGAGATTGTCCGTCTTGGCGAGAGCGTTCCGCGCAAAGTGGATGTTCGTATCATTTCAGCGACCAATCGTGATCTCAAGGAAGAGATGGAGACGGGGCGGTTCCGACCCGACCTGTATTATCGGCTGTCGGCTCTGACGTTCCGGCTACCGGCACTTCGAGAACGGAGAGAGGATATCCCTCTGCTGGTCAATCACTTCCTGGGGGAAAGCGGCAAGCGGGTCTCGCCTGAGGTCATGCGAGCGCTGGTCGCCTACGGTTGGCCCGGGAACGTTCGGGAGCTGGAGAATGAGATCAAGAAAATGGTCCTGCTTACCGGCGACATCGAGGAGATCGGTGCCGCTGTTCTCTCAGGCAAGATAGTCTCGGTCAGTCAGCACGCGGCGCCGGAGTTGGATGCTGATCTTTCCGGATATGACGAACTCGCGTTTGACGAGCAGTACTCTCTTTATGACTATCTGGAGGCGCATGAGCGCCGCTTCATCATCCAGGCGCTCAGGGAGCGCAACGGTGTCAAGAAGCACGCGGCGGCGGCACTGAACATTCCCGAATCGACCCTGCGCCTGAAGATCAAGCAGTACAACATCGATCTCGACCGGCTTGACGCGGTCAACTGACTTGCTGTCAGGTCCGGTTGTAAGGTGTTGCGTCCCCGTCGACGGGACGCTTTTTTATAGCCTATGACCAGAGCGCGCTACGACGCACATTTCGCCGCCGATCCGTACTACAACATGGCCTTTGACGAATGGCTGCTTTGTCGGGCCCTCGCCGAGCCAGCCTCCATATTCGTCCGGCTGTATACGTGGCGGGTGGGGGCTATAACGTTCGGGTTCAACCAGAACGAGAGAACCGCCCTCGATTTCTCGCGCCTTGACGGCACTCCGGTCATTCGGCGGGTGACCGGGGGGCGGGCCGTGTTTCACGACCCCTCGGAGTTGACTTACGCGGTCGCTGTCAACAGGGAAGGCCTGGCGCACGCAAGCTTGTCCGGCTCGCTCTCGCAGACCTGCCGGGCCATAGCCGGGGCGCTCCAGGATTTTCTCGACCGGGTCGGGGTCGTCTCGGAGTATGTCCACGTCTCGACGCCGGGGCAGGGGCGGCGGGAGTTTTTCAACAAGGCCCCGTGTTTCGCCTCGGCGGCGCGGCATGAGTTGGTGGCGGCCGGCCGTAAGGTGGTGGCTTCCGCGCAGAGGCGTATTGGCCCGGCGCTGCTCCAGCACGGGTCGATCAAAATGGGCGGAGTGGCCGTACATCCGGCGCTGCACGGCCCGGCTGACTCGCCCCAAAACCCCCTTCCCCTGACCGGCCGGGAGTTCGCCGCGTGGTCTGAGGACTTTGCCGCCACCCTGGCCGGTTCTCTCGGAATCGATATCGAGCCGGACGCGCTTTCGTCACATGACGTACGGCAGGTAGCCGCACGCGTCGAATACCTCAAAAAAAACTCCTGCGCGAAGCGTCAAATTGTTAAACGACTGTGACCCCCAAATAGTCTTAAAGGTAGCGGTTTAGGGCGGTGACGTCCAAAAAATCGCTTGACTTGCAAGGCCAGGGAAAGGTATTTTCCTGATCTGAAGTGAGTTCGGCAGCGTCTGGTAAGCACCGATGAGTGATAGGATTGAGGAGTGTTTTCCGCCCTTCGTGAGGGGGGTTCAGATGCCGTCAATCCTGTCTCGTGTGCGCTCGCTCCGGCTCGCGGGAAGGCAGTCAGTTGGAGGTAAACCGCTTTACGGGAATGGATGCAGCTGAGCCAAACGTCAGGCGTGACCGATAGGGAGCGTCAGTCGGGCTCATCGAGGAGGAAGAGAGATGGTTTTCAATACCCGGAAGACTCGTGTCGTGTTAGCGGCCATAGCGGGTATGCTGGCCCTGTTGCCTTTGATCGTTTTGGCTGGCTCCACGGGGCAGATCAAGGGGAGGATTATTGACGCAGAGACGGGCGAACCGGTTGTCCAGGCATCGGTACTTATTCTTGGTACTACCATGGGCAACACTACGGACTTGGATGGGTATTACCTCATCTCACGGGTGCCACCGGGAACGTATACGGTTAGAATGTCTTCCGTCGAATACAAGACTGTCGATATTACCGACGTTGTCGTGAGTGCCGACCTCACCAGCGAGCAGAACCGGGAAGTGGAGAAGAAAGTCACCGAACTCGATGAGACTATCACGGTGAAGGGGACGCGTGACCTTCTCGACAAGTTCCAGACCGGCACGCAGGTCAACATCAGCCAGGAGACTATCAAGCATCGGCCGGTTCAGACGGTGGACGCGCTGCTCGAGCAGGTTCCGGGTGTTCAGACGACGGCGGCCGGTGAGGTGTTCGTCCGCGGCGGCCGGGCCGGGGAGGTTTCGTTTATCGTCGACGGTGTGCCGATCGGTGATCCGCTCGGCGGCCTCGGACAGTCCGGCGCTAACCTCTCGCTGGTGTCCGGCTCGATCCAGGAAATCCAGATCATTAAGGATGGGTTCGATCCTGAGTACGGAAACGCGCTCTCGGGCATCGTGAACATCCGGAGCCAGACGGGGTCGAAGGACGCCACTCGCTTTAATATGCAGATCCTCACCGATGACCTCGGCAACTCCGACCTCAATGAGTTCTCGCGGAATTACGATTACATGCGGGCTTCTATTTCCGGTCCCGATCCGATTATAGCCGACAAGCTGTTTCCGGCCCTCGGCCTGAATTTCCTCGTCGACAAGGAGTTCACTTACTACCTGTACGGCGAGATGGAGAAGGACGATGGTGTTTTTCAGTACACCTCGTTTGACACGCCAGAAACGCGGCGTGACTGGTCGTCCTTCAACCTCTTTGGTTTTGACGTTCCCGAGCGGCTGCGCAACCGGTACCACGTCCAGGCGAACTTCAAGATGCGCCCCAAGCAGAACATGCGCGTGGTGCTGTCACTGAAGAAGTGGATTACGCGCAACACGAAATTCGCGTGGGATCACCGCTACTCGTCGGCTACGGCACCGGTGGAGCGGCAGGAGAGGTCTGCTGTATCGCTGGAGCTTATCCAACAGGTCTCCAAAGACATGAACTATGAAGCCATTCTCTCGGTCACGAATTTCGCGTATTCCGAGAAGCCCGGCGACCCGGACAACCCGGGGCGGGGGCTGGACCCTGACGACTTCCTGCTGCAAAGCGACTGGGAAGACTGGTCCGACACCAACCGCAACGGCATATATGACGCTCCGGAACCGGTGATCAACCTTTTCCCGGATACGGCCACGTTTGGCACCAACTTCTCCGGCCCTGCGTACACGTACGGAGAGTTCTATGACCTGGACGGGGACGGTGTTTTCGACGACGATGCCCTGATTCTGCCCAACGTCCAGGGAGGCGGCATTATTGAGGGCAACTTCCGCTTCAACAACAACGGCGTCTATGATCTTCTTGAGGGGGAAGCGTTTATAGATCTCAACGGCAACGGCGTGTGGGACCGCGGTGAGTTCCTTACCGACAAGAACGGCAACGGCCAACTCGACCGTTACCGCCTTTCGCCGATCAACACGCGTGACGATGAGCCGTTCATCGACGGTGACTCGATCCTGGGTGAACCGTTCACCGACATCAACTCCAACGGCGGCTACGACATTGGCATCGACATTTTCGTGATCAGCGACGATGAAAACGTCAACCAGGATTACAACCACAACGGCCGGTACGACGGTCCCGAGGACCGTTGGACGCCGAAAGTTCCCTACTGGGATCGGAACGGCAACGGGATCTACGACGAGCCCAACACGGTGTATGATCCGGGTGAACCGTACGTTGACGTGAACGGTAACGGCGAGTACGATTTCGGCGGCTCCGGGACGTTCCTCAACTCGAATCAGCACCAGGATACAACCAGGTGGCATCACCGTGAGGTACGCACGTACCGGGGTGAGGTGAAGGTTTTCCGCCAGATGGGCAAGCACGAAGTGAAAGGCGGGGTGGCGCTGACCTACGAGGATCTCATCTACCAGGAGATAGAGCGTCCGTACCTGCCGTACACCGGCCGTGAGGACGGCGGTCCGTATCCGGATCGCGGCGCTTTCCGCGACTTTTACAGTTTCAAACCGTGGACCGGCACCGTATACATGCGTGACAAGCTGGAGTACGGTTCGATGATCGCCAATCTGGGCCTGCGCCTGGATTTCTTCCTGCAGGATACGGACCGTCTTGCTGACATTCTTCGGTCTGATGACCGCGGCGGCATTATCGACGGCGACCGCCACAAGATCTCGCCGCGTATCGGGTTCTCATACCCCATCTCGGACAAGGCCAAGGTCTATTTCAACTACGGTCACTTCTTCCAGTTGCCGCAGTTTATGTTGATGTACGCGCGGAACACGTCGTCGGTGAACCAGAACGACGTTATCGGTAATCCGAACCTGGATTACCAGAAGACGATCCAGTACTCGTTCGGCGTCAAGTATGCCATGTCCGAAAGCTACTCCGTCGACCTGCAGGGTTACTTCAAGGACGAGTTCGACAAGATTAACTCGGCGCGTATCCGTGACGGCTCCGTTTTCCGCCAGGCCTATCGCAACAGTGACTATGGTCGCAGTCGAGGCGTTGAGGTCACGCTGGAGAAGCGCACCGGCAACGTCAGCGGCCAGGTCAGTTACACTTACGCCTTCGCCTTCGGTAAGGCGTCCAAGCACAACGAATTCTTCCTGTCGGACTTCCTGCTGTCTCGTGAGCCGCTCTCGGAGCGTGCCCTGGACAACGACATCAGGCACAGCCTCAAGGCCGGCATCCAGATATATATGCCGAGGACGAGTAAGCCGCGACTGTTCGGTTTTCCGATTCCCAGCGGGTGGTCGCTGACCATCCAGTCGGTTATTGAGTCGGGGATGCCGTTCACGCCGGCCCAGAGCTTCCCGGATATTTCCGCTGACGGTACGGAGGACATCGAGAGGAACTCGATGCGGTTGCCATCGACGGCCGTGTTTGACGCCCGGTTCTCGAAGGAGTTCGAGCTGGCCGGCGTTGACTGGGAGGTTATCTTCTGGGTTGAGAACCTGCTGGACAGCCGTAACGTTTTGGGCGTGTACTCAGGCACCGGTCGGGCCGACACGGACCAGAACCGCAACCAGGTAGTCTTCGGCGGCACCGAGTTCTCCAAGAACCCGTTAAACTGGGACTACGGCCGTCAGATTCGGGTCGGTCTGGAGATGAGCTTGTAATGTGAGCGTGTTAGAAGTTAAGCGATGAGAATAGATGAGGTAGACATGTGTATTGACAATAACCGGCAGAGGAGGCGCCGCCTGCGGGTCGTCCTTGTGGCTGTTCTCTGCATGATTGGCGCTGCGGGTTTGTGGCTGCCTGGAGACGTTGCCGCTCAGGCTAAGGTAGGTACGACGGGCGCGCAGTTCCTCGAACTCGGCCCCTCGGCGCGGGCAATGGGGATGGCCGAAGCGTTTTCCGCCGTGGTCGACGACATCTCCGCGGTGTACTACAATCCGGCCGCGCTGACGTCGCTCCTGGGCCGCGAGGTCATGTTCACGTACGTCGATATGCCCGCTGACATTCAGTACGGTTTCCTCGGTCTCGGCTTCCCGCTCGAATCCATCGGCGGCGTGCTGGGGTTCGGCGCCTTTGGCCTGACCAGCGGCAGCATGGTTGAGCGGACGTACGAGCAGGGGACGATGGAAGGTACGGGGCGGGAGTTCAGCTGGAACGACTTCTCCATGGCGGTAAGCTACGGCCGGTATCTGACGGATCGCTTCTCGGTCGGCGTCACGCTCCGCTACATCGGTGAGTTCGTCCACAACTACTCCACCAGCGGCTGGTCGGCCGACGTCGGGACCTCCTATGACACGGGGTATCGCGGGTTCAAAATCGCTATGGCGATCACCAACTTCGGCCCGGACCTCCAGTTCATCGAGAAGGAATACCCGCTGCCGATCAATTTCCGGTTTGGCAGCGCCATAAACGTTGTGGAGTCCGTAGAGCACGTCGTCACCATGTCGGCCGAGGGCTCGCACCCGTCCGATAATTTGGAGAAGTACAATGCCGGTGCTGAGTACATGTTCAAGGATCGCTTCATCCTTCGTGCCGGCGGCCGGTTCAACTATGACGCCGATGGGTTCACCGCCGGCGGCGGGGTCCGAGTTCCGTTTGGCGAAGAGGGCGAACTGCGACTTGATTACGCCTTCCAGGATTTCGGAATCCTGACGGAAATCCACCGGTTCTCAATGTCAATCGCGTTCTAGGGAGAGACGAGGAAATGACTATGAATTTTCGCAAAGCGGCGGTGGCCGCCCTGCTTGGTATCACAATCTTGGCGATGCTCTCTCTCTATGTGCCGGGGTGTACCGATCGTCTCAGCGGCGAAAAGACCCCGAATCAGGCGCCCGTCGTCTGGTTTGTCAACGTCCCGCCCGAGGACAGCCGGACCAGCACTAACCCGATCATTAACTGGGTTGGACAGGATATCGACGGCCAGGTGGTGATGTTTCGCTACGTCGTGTTCACCGAGCAGGAAATAATCGATACCTACTACGACGGTATTCCGCCGGTGCTCCCGCTCGACAGTGCCAGTGTCCAGCCGTTCGTCGACGAAGCCCTGATGAAGCTCGAGGATATCGGGTGCGACACCGTGTATGAGGAAACGGCCGGGGGTATCGACACGGTTATCGACTGCGATACGACCGAGATCTGGACCTATCTGGAGGTTGACCCGCAGGCCGGCGATCCCAAGACGAGCAATATCATTCCGATGTCGGCGGAAGTCTCGGACCCCGTCCGGGTTCTCATCAGGCAGTACATTTTCGTGCAGGCTTTCGATGAGCAGGGATTGGGCTCGGAGATTATCTTCCGTGCCTTCGACCGTAACGACAACCCGCCTGACACCCGCATCATCGGCTTCCTCGGCGGACCGTTTATCAACGCCGAATCGTCCGGCGGTTCCGTGACCGGTGTCCACATGCGGTGGCAGGGTTCCGATATCGTCGATTTCCCGACTGATCCGCCTCCCTTCGAATTCGAGTGGCGCCTGTATGGCCCCTACCTGTCCGACACTATCAACGACAGCACCTGGGAGGAGATTCAACTGCGGTTTGTCAGGACAGTCTTCGTCACGAGGGACGCCCGCTTGTTCAGGTACGGGGAGAATGATACGCTGGTCACCTGCGATACCTCCTGGGTGCCGTACCTTGATACGGTCATCGAGGTCATTGAATGTGACAGCATCCCGATCGACACTATTACCGTGTCCAACGTCCTGGGCTACATAGATACGATCTATGATGTCGCAGATCCGGACTTTGCCGCTGACCCGCTGTTTGACCGCGTCGCGGCGCAGTCATATGATACTACGGACAGGGACGAGTGGATCAGCAACCTGCGCGACTCCGTCTATGATGTGTTTGCAGCCGAACCCTCGGATACGACCCAGGAGCAGTACTTCATTTTCTGGGTCCGTAGCCGCGACGATGCCAAAGTTCCGGACATGACACCGGCTTTCGAGACGTTCAGCGTTATCGATCCGCACTACGAGCGCGATATCGGCATTCTGGACGTGCAGTTCAGTTTCTTCATAAACGCCGGGATCAGAGACTCGGCCCGGGCTTACTGGGTGCGGGCCATTGATGGCTGGGAAAACAGCGCGGGGACAGCCGGCAATTCGGGCGCTTACGACGACGCTACCGACTACATGATAGTAAACGTGGCGCAGGGAATCGGTGTCTCTTTACGCCAGATGCTCGCCCACAAGATCCTGATTTTAGTTAATGACAACTCCTATCCCGGAGCGATGGCCAACCCTGACTTTAGTGATGATATCTTCACGGCCATAGATGCCGGCGTCAACGTATGGATGTGCGGCAGGGCACAGTTCTTCGGTGGCGAGGCCAGCGGGCCGAATTTCGAACCGATGGGCGGTGCGCCGGCGGGACTGGCGCTCAACATTCTGTTCTACTTCGGGATCGAGCAGTTTGCGTATTCCGGGTGGGAATGGCACATCCTGGGCCGGCCCTTGCCTCTGCCGCCGGTCCGGATAGAGGACTTCGTGGGCGCGCTCAGCCTGGAGAAGGACATCTTCCCCAATCTCACGGTCGACACCGCACAGTTGCACCAAAGGTACCTGTGGAAGGATCACTACCCGTGGAATTCTGATATAGCCGCCCTTCCGGAGGTGGACTGGTTCATCAGGACACCGGGATCGCTGGCTATGTACCTGTACAAGTCAAAGTACGGCTCCAAGCATTTCCTGAACGATCCCAACTTCGACTTCCAGGGCAAGCCGGTGGCGCATCGCCTGAACCGTGGTCTCTTCAGGACCGTATACTTCATGTTCACGCCGTACGCCCTGGCGGACTCGAGCATGCAGGTGACGATCGACGCCGTTCTGGACTGGCTGTACGAGAGGTATGCCACGACACCGCCTGCTGCGCCGAGGTACCTGGACGCCGGCATGCCGACCACGGTGCAGGAGGTTCGGCAGCGGTACTGGGAGCGTATGGAACGCAAGGCGCTGCAGGACCCCAAATTGGCCGAGACGTTCCGGTAACCGGGGACTGAAGCCGGCTTGAGCTCTGACGACCGGCTTACGATATCAGGGCGGGATTGCTCCGGCGATCCCGCCTTTCTTATTGGAGGTGGTCGCGGATCTCGCGCAAGGCGGAATGGTTCGGGAAACGGACCAGTGCCACCTGGAGAACGGAGTCAGCCGTGTTCAGGTGGCCGAGTGCCGCGTGCGCGGTTATGAGGTTCACGTAAGCGTCGGCAAACTGCGGGTCCGTCGTGATGGCCAGTTGGCCGTACCGGATTGCCTGTCCGTAAAGCCCATTGATCCCCCCTAAGAACGCCAGTTGGTGATATGCTTTCGCCTTCTCCCGAACGAATCGTGCCCGCTCGGTCATGAACAGCCGGCTGAACGCCAGGTCGTCGATCTCCACCGGGACCGGCTCGGATCGCGCTGCTCGAAGCAGCAGGGATTCAGCTTTCGCGTGCTCACCCCGATCGGTGAGAAACACCGCCGCCTCGTTCAGAAGGTAGAGGTTATCGTGGGTGGCGCGGGCGGCGGCCTGCACGGTCCGGTAAAGGCTGTCAACGTCTACCGTCGTGTCAACGGCGGCCGCGCGCACGAGAATCGTATTGGGCGTAAGCTCGTACGGCTTTCGCTCCAGGGCGGCCAGGGCCTCCCGCCGCGCCGCCTCGTACTGGCCGTTGACGAGATAAAGCGACGCAAGGTTGCTGTAGGCATCGGCGCGTTCGGGATGCTCCTGTTTCTCCAACTCGAAATAGTGACGTGCCGAGTCAGCCGCGCCCAGGCGATAGTAGGCGGCTCCCACGTTCAGGCCGGCTCCGGGGAAATGCGGGTCTCTCAGCCAGGCGTCTCTGTAATACTGCAACGATTGCCGGTAATCCCCAACGTTGTAATAGTAGAGGCCGGCCGAGGAGAGGTCGCCGGTGTGACGGCTCGTCGGCAATGAAATCAACGGGTAAAAAGCAAACACGCCCAGTGAGAACAGGGCGACGGCCAGCCCCGGGATCGTGGCCGCCTTCAGACGTACGTGCCTGATGCAGACGGTCGCGCCGAAGACGCCCAGCAGGATATAGTAGGGAATGAGCGGCAGCCGGAAGCGGCTGGCGAAAAAGAACAGCGCAAACGTCAGAGCATAAAGTCCCATGACAAAGAGCAGAAGTCGTATCCGGGAATCCCGGGCGAACCCGGCAAGCGCCCCGATGACGGCGAAAGGGAAGATCAGGCCGAACGACAGGGGGTTAAGACGCAGCACCGGCGTCTTGTGAAAGAAGACCGGCAGGGAACGATTATTGGAGACCTCGCGGTCCGAGAAGCTGAAATACATCTTCTTGAGGCACAACCCGGCGAAACGGACCGGATTGTCCGCAATCCATCGCACCGCCCGTTCCGTCCAGTAGGCCGATACCTCTCCCGATTTGAGCTCGCGGCCCCGGTCCCGCTCGGCGATGTAGGTAATATCGCTTATTCGCCAGTCATAGCCGAGCGGTTGAGGCATGAAGGCGGACAAACCATCGGCTTCGTCGTTGTTCCCGATATAAAGGTTGATCCCTCCCTGCGAAGCAATGAGCACCGGATCACCGGCGACCAGAATGTTTCTGAGTAACACGGGTCCTATCAATACGCTCAGTCCCGCGACGACCAATACCGCCTGCCTGATGGTCTGCTTCCAGTGTGCCCGCTGCCACAGCACGATTAACAGGATGACCGGGACAAGGATAAGGGCTGTAGGCCGGGTTATGGCCGCCAGTCCGGCCAGCAGGCCGACCGTGAACAATTTGTCGGACCGCCTTTCCGTGTACCAGACAAGTAGATGATAAACGGTTAGCTGGAACAAGAGCATGAACAGGGGGTCCAGCAGAAGCTCGGCTTCGAAGTAGATCATGGACGGGTACAGTGCCTGCACCAGCGCAGCTATCAGGCCTGTCTTTTTTCCAAAAAGCTTTCGTCCAAGCAGGTAGGTCATGAAGATTGAGCCGAGTCCGACGCCCAGCCCGAATATCCGCGCGGCCCACAGAGACGGGCCAAAAACCGCATACAGAACGGCCAGGCAAAATACATACAGCGGCGCCCGAAAGAACGTTGTGTCCCCGAATATGTCTCCGGCCGCGATCACCTGCGCCCAATTGTGATGGTAGTAGTTGTCCACGGTCAGCAGGTTCCATTCTACAAGTCCGTGGTACTGCGCCAGGTATACCGTTCTGATGAGAGCGGCAAGCAGCAGCACCGGAACTACAGGTGAGACGGATTGGAATAGCTTGGCGGGTCTGAATGCCATCGGCACCAATATACGACTTCGCGAGACGCCGGGGCTCCAAAAACTGCAGGTTCCGTCACGATAGGCAATTGCCGTCACCTGTATGCAGAATACGGTACTGGAGGGTGAGGCAGTTTATCCCTTGAACAATTCGGCCAACCCCCAGGTAAGTCCCTGCCATGCAATGGGTTATGCTTCGCGCCCGCTTTCGGACTGCAACCGGGTGCATGAAATCCCGCCCCGTCGGGGCTGGCACAGCCTTTGCTCAAAGACCTTCTGGACTTTACGGAAGGAGACGAGATGGAGGTACGGTACGGAAAACTCGCGGCGGCTCTTCTGGCGGTAGTCGTGATAACGCTCGCCCGGAGCGCGTTTTCGAACGATATTCCTCCTTCACCTGACGGCCTCGCTTGGCTTGAAGATTATCAGACCGAAGGCGACAGCCTGGTCACGGTCGTGATATTTATGGAGGACGAGGCCGCCCGTGATGATCTCTCCATGATGACCCGACGGACCGGCCTGTCTCGATCCTCCAGAATTACGGGAGTTCTGCGTCGCCTCCAGTCTTTCAAAGCGCAGGGCTCTGAGAGAGTCGAAGAGTTTGTCGGCCGGGTCTCCAAAACTGAGGTGATAAGGCACTGGATCGTTCCCGCTTACACGGCGACCATCAGTTCTACGGACATCCATCTTCTCTCGCAGTTTGAGGGAGTGAAACTGATCGTTCCCGATGTTCCGCTGATCGCCGTCGAGCCGGTGGACGTTTCCGCGTCTCCGTCGCTTTCCACCACCGTGTCCAGCCAGCTGGAGCTTTTGCGAGTGCCTCAACTCTGGGCGCTGGGCTTGACCGGTGCAGGACGCCTGGTGGCGTCGTTCGATACCGGTGTCGAGCAACCGCACCCGGCGCTGGCTCCCAAATGGCGCGGTAATCACGCAGATCTGTCGGCGTCCTGGTTTTCACCGATCCAGCCGAACATACTGCCGTACGACAACGCCGGTCACGGCACTCATACCATGGGAATCATAGTAGGCTCGACGGTTGCCGACACCTTCGGCGTCGCCCCGGGTGCCGAGTGGATTACGGCCGGAGTCGTAGATCAGGGACGGTCCCTCTCGGCGACGGTTTCCGATATCATTCAGGCTTTCCAATGGGCTCTCAACCCGGACGGCGACGAGGGCACGACCAACGACGTGCCGGACGTTATCCTTAACAGTTGGGGCATACCGGCCGGCATCTTCAGCCCGTGCGATCAGACCTTTTCGACGGTCATAGACAACGTTGAAGCGGCCGGAATCCTGGCCGTCTTTGCCGCGGGCAATGAAGGTCCTGCCCCGCAGTCGCTCCGCGACCCCGCCGACCGGGCCAGCGGTCCGCTCAACACGTTCTCGGTCGGTGCCGTCAGCAACAGTAAAATTATCGCCGACTTTTCCAGCCGCGGTCCCTCGCGCTGCGATGCCAACCAGAAGAAGCCGGAAGTTGTCGCCCCGGGCATTTCCGTGCGATCGTCTTCCAAGGATGGAACCTACACGGTCATGAGCGGGACGTCGATGGCCGCTCCTTACGTGGCCGGGCTGGCTCTGCTGGCACGCCAGTACAATCCCGACGCGACTGTGGACGAAATCAAGTCGGCCCTTATTCAGTCGGCCGAGGACCTCGGGCCGGCCGGAGAGGATAACGCTTACGGCTATGGACTCGTCGATGCCGTCCGGATGCTGGAGAACCTGCCGAGGTCAAGCCTGTACCATTTTGCCGTTTCCGGCACAATTATCTCCGGCGACGGTGTCGCCTGCCCGGGTGAAGGGTTCGACTTCCAGGTGGTTCTCACCAACGCATCCGCGAACGTTGAAAGCCTCACGGGCATACTGAAGGCTGACGACGGCGGGCCGGTTTCCATCACAAGCGATCATGCTGAGTTCTTCTTCGGCGACGGTGGTACGACGGCCATCAACTACGCGCCGTTCCAACTGACTTTCGCCTCGACTGCCTTGCACGGGCAGGAGATTACGTTAAACCTTTACCTTGCTGATTCGACGGGGGGTGTGCTCGACACTCTCGAGTTGGGCCTGACGGTGGGCTATGCGCCACCCGGCTCGATCGGCGAGCACGCGTCCGGCGATATCAGTTTCACGGTCTCGGACTTCGGGCAGTTCGGCTTTGCTCCGGGTTCGATATACAACCTGGCCGGAAACGGATTTCGCTACGCCGGATCGAGCAACCTGCTTTACGAAGCCGGGTTGATTGTCGGGCGGAATTACCTGCAGCTGTCAAGTTCGATCCGAGATCTGACCGGGGAGCTGAGGCCTTCAGATTTTACCCCGATCCAGGGGCTCAGTGCCGGCCTGCTTGACTCGGAGCAGGCATTTCACCGGCATGCCCGCTTCGTCGATTCATACTCAGAGATTCCGATCCCGGTAACGATTGATCAACACACCGTTGATTTCGCCGGCGTCGACGGCGAAGCGGCCGTGATCTTTCAGTACCACGTCATTAACAACACCCTGGAAAAGCTCACCGGCCTGAGCTTCGGCTTCCTGGCCGATTTCGACCTGTCCGACACTGCTGATCAGGTCGTGTACGATGACCAGATGAAGCTTATCTACCAGTGCGGGGGCGGGGCATCGGTGGTCGGCCTCGTGGCCCTGGGCAATGTGAATTCATTCAGTTTGCTGGATAACAATTCCGGAAAAATCGGCTTTTCGTCCGTCGAACTGTACGAGCTGATATCTCAGAGTACGAACGATGTGGACACAAGCCTGCGCGGCGACCTCATGTTCGTCGCATCATCCGGCGCCGTCACGCTTACCGCGCTCGACTCTATTGAAGTGGCCTTCGCCCTCGTGGCGGGTGATAACGTAGCCGGTCTGTACCGGAATGCCTGGCTGGCCAGGGACAAGTATGATATCGTTACCAGTATCGAGGAGTCTGCCGGCGGCCTTCCCGGCACCTTTGTGCTGGGCCAGAACTATCCCAATCCGTTCAACCCGACGACGTCAATCACGTTTTCGATTCTCTCCGGTGCGGAAGTCAACCTGGAGGTCTTCAACGTGCTCGGGCAGCGGGTGCGGCAACTGCGCGACGGCTACCTCTCGGCCGGCAGCCACACGGTGAAATGGGATGCCCGCAGCGACGCCGGCGACGGCGTTGCCAGTGGTGTGTACCTGTATCGCCTGACAGTCGACGGCGTATCGCGCTCCCGGAAAATGCTGCTTTTGCGGTAGGCATCCGGGCCTTATATTGGTTTTCGGAACACGCCGTGTCCCGGCTACGTATCAAAAGTTAAGGACATCTGGGAAAGGAAAGTGTGATGCTGATTCTTCGAGGATTGGGCAGGGCGCTTCTTGTTTCATGCGCGCTTGCGTTGATTGTTGGTCCTGTGAACGCGATGCCGCCGACCGATGAGGTCACCGAACAGTGGATAGCCGACGGAGTGTGGCAAGAGAACGTCGCTGTTTGGCAGGCCTTCAAGGCGGCCGGAGGCTGCGCTCCAGGAGAACACTCTCCACTTGAGACTTTTCGGGCCGCTCGCGCGGCGGCACTGGGCAGTGACGTTGTGGATACCATCAACGTGGTCGTGCTCCTGGTTGAGTTCCCGGACTACCGAGCTTCCGGTCAGGGCGTGTCGGCCACGGTGGCGGATTTCGAAGCCCTGCTCTTCTCCGACCGACGCACCGATCCCAGCCCCTATCCGACCGGCTCCATGACCGATTTCTACGTTGAGAACTCGTACGGTGCACTCGTCATCACGGGAGATGTGTTCGGCTGGTACATGATGCCGCAGGACTACTCGTGGTACGTAGGCGACAACTACGGGCTTGGCGGCGGCGGCGCCCTGCTGGCCGGACACGCCGTTGATGCCGCCGAGGCGGCCGGAGTGGATTTTAGTCTTTACGCCAATGGCGATACGTGGGTCGACGGCGTGATCGTCGTGCACCCCGGGCCCGGGGCGGAGTCCGCAGGCACTGGCATCTGGTCCCACCAGTCAACCATTTCGCCTTTACGAAACTATGACAACGTCTTGATATCGGATTACACGGTAAACCCTGAAGAGTCCTATTACGGCAGTCTCTCGACGATAGGCGTGTTCGGCCACGAGTACGGTCACGTCATCGGTCTGCCTGATCTGTATGACCTCAACCCGATTCAGGCTCAGAAAGGTAGCGGTCTCGGCTCCTGGTCGATGATGGCTAATGGGAGTTGGAACGGTGGACCGCCCGGATCTTCTCCCGCGCACTTCGACGCCTGGTGCAAGCTGATGCTGGACTTTGGGGAGGTCGCATACCTCGAATCCAATCTGTCGCAGGCTGCTTTACCCCAGGTGGAAGAGAGCGGTGTTATCTATCATCTCGGCACGGTTCCGGGCGATGCAGCCCACGAGTACTGGCTCGTGGAGAATCGCCAAAGAGTCGGTTTCGATCAGTCCCTGCCCGGCGGCGGGCTTTGCATTTACCACTTTGATCCGTTCGTTGCGAGCCAGAACGATCACGACCGCTATCGGGTTGCCCTTGAGCAGGCGGACGGGGAAGAGGATCTATACTACGGCTTCGCGAGTGACGCCGGCGACCCCTGGCCGGGGATTACGGGGAACAGCAATTTCCACGCTTACACCATACCGGATTCGCGCACCAACGACGGCGACATCACCGACATCGCCGTGTGGAACATCCGAAATTCGGGTCCGGTGATATATGCCGATCTGGATGTAGAATTCTCTCGCCCTTACGTGGTCTTCGCGGAAACAAAAGACTCCGTCAGGTTCCGGGATAAAGCCCCGGGCGGCAACGGCAACGGGATTGTCGAGGCGGGCGAGACCATCGAAGCGTCCTTCAGGGTGCGCAACAAGATGAGGCTGGCCTACGATCCGACGTTTACGTTGTCGGTCGACGCTCCGGGCGTGAATTTCATCCAGAACGGCGTCCCCCTAGCGGCGGCCACGCTGAGTCCCGTTTTTGACGCGTGGAACGAGGTGCCGATCAAGTTTTCATTGCCCGCTGATTTTGTGACGGTCCAGGCCGGATTCACGCTTACGCTGGAGGCTGATTCGATTTCCGGGTCAGGCGACCGGGCGTACGTGCAGGAGCTTACCTTTGAGTGGCGCCTCGGCAGAACCCAGGTGCTGGTGGTGGACGACGATGGAGGGGCGGCGTACGAATCCCGGTTTGAGAACAGCCTGGATCGGCTCCGCATACCGTACGATGTCTGGGACAAGAGTTCCAGTTCGCCGTCGTATAGCGACCTGGCCCCCTACCCGTTTGTCCTGTGGTTCACCGGCAGTAGCGCGAACGGCGGCACACTGACGGCGGGCGACGTCTCCGTGCTCAAGCAGTTCCTTGATAATCGCGGCAACCTGTACCTGAGCAGCATGACCGCAGCATCCCAACTTCACGGGCTCGACTCAGCCTTCCTGGCCGATTACCTGCACGCCAATCTGGTCAGCAGCGACGTTTTCGGCCTTGGCTTTAACGGTGTCGACGGCAACCCGGTGGGCGAGGGCGCCGCCTTTGCCCTGGCCAATAATGCTCCCAGTCCCTTTCACCTGATCCTGGAACCCGTCGGTGGCGGGCAGGCGGCATTCGAACTGTCCGAAGATTACAACGTGTGGACTGACCTGGGAACCTGCGGCGTGACGTTCTCCGAAAGATACCGCACGATCTTGACGACTTTCGGGTTTGAGTTCCTCGGAAACGAGATCCCCCTGTATGGCGTTTATCACCGCGACAGCCTCATGCGGCGGGTGCTGAGCTTCTTTGCCGAGGGCATTGCCACGCCGGTCGAAGACCGCCGGGCTGATGATGCTCTGCCGGCCGGCTTTGCCCTGGCGCAGAATTATCCCAACCCGTTTAACCCCGTTACGACTGTTACCTACACGGTAGGCGGCGGCAACCACCCCAGGGAACTCGTAGCCACCCGCCTGACCATCTACAATACGCTCGGGCAAAAGGTAACTACCATGGTTGATGAGTTGAAGTACCCGGGAACGTACACGGTCGTCTGGGACGGGACCGGCAGCGGGGGACGCCAAGTCGCTTCCGGCGTCTACCTTTACCGGCTGGAGAGCGACGGCCGGCACCTGACCAGGAAGATGTTGTTTCTGAAGTAGTCTTTGCTAAATCCGTACCGTAACAGGGCCGCCTGCCGCTGGCGGCCTTTTTTTGTGGGTCCGCTCCGCGGACTTCGAAACGAGGGGCGCTCGAAGTTTCCGGAATTACTTGACTTTTTGCCTCAAATGGGTTAAATGAAATTGAAATTCGATTTCATTTGACCGATAACTGACCTGGAGGCGATACAATGAAAGAGCTCCTCAGGACCAGGGGGTTCAAGGTGACCCCGCAGCGGGAACTGATATTCCGCGCTTTTTTCGACCTCGGCAGGCACGTGACGGTTGACGAACTGTATCGTCGCGTTCGCGCCAGTGATCAGTCGGTCGGGTATACCACGGTCTGGCGGAATCTCAAGCTGATCTGCAAGGTTGGTCTGGCCGAAGAGGTGAACCTCGGTGACGGTGTGACTCGCTACGACCGTATTACCCGCAGGCCGCACGGCCACCTCTACTGCCTGAAGTGCAAGAAGGTCGTCGAGTTCGGCATGGATGACGTGACCGGCTCACTTCGCCGGACGGCGCGAAAAGAGAGTTTTGCGGTTGAGGGCGTAAAGGTCGAAATACACGGCGTCTGTAAGTCATGCCGGCAGAACGACGGCGGCGCGTCAGAAGAAGAGCTTCTGAACTGACCACGCTGGAGAAAGGGTTCGGCCGGGCAGGCGGACCGGAAAAGCAAGAATACATCTTGGTACAGGGTGAGAAAGCATGACGTATCTGAGCAGGATGGTTCCCGGGCAACGGGGTAAGATAGTGGGATTCACGGACGATTCCACCGTGGCGCGTCGGCTGGTCGAAATGGGTCTGGTGCCGGGCCGGAGTATTACGCATGTAAGGAACGCACCGCTTCAGGATCCGCTTGAGATTCAGGTGGGGATGTCCTGTCTGTCACTTCGGCGCAGCGAGGCATCCCTCGTGCTCGTAGAGTTACAGGATTAGCGCTCAAAGAGGCCGGCGGTATACATGAACGTTCGCCCCGACAGTGCCGTTTCCCCGCGCGACGTGGCGGTTGCCATCTGCGGCAATCCTAACTCCGGGAAAACCACGATATTCAATGCCATCACCGGCCTTCGGCAAAAGGTGGGCAACTATCCGGGCGTGACGGTGGAGAGGGTCTCAGGACGCTTCGGCATACGCTCCTGCCCGGAAAGCCGCTTTACGCTGGTCGACGTTCCGGGTGCGTATTCCCTGGCCGCTTTTTCTCCGGACGAGTATATCGCGGCAGGCGTCCTTTTCGGGCACGTCAAGGATGAGCGGTCTCCTGATGTCATCGTCTATGTTCTGGACGCGACCAATCTGGAGCGGGGCCTTTACATGCTGTTTCAGATTCTTCAACTCGGCCGGCCGGTTGTGGTGGCGCTTAACATGATGGATGTGGCCTGGCGATGCGGTTTGAGAATCGAGGCCGCGGTGCTCTCCGAGCGGCTTGGCGGAGTCCCCGTGGTCCCCGTTGTGGGCAGCCGCAACAGGGGTATCGATGACCTCAAACGGGCGATTGGCCGGACACTGACGGAGGAAACGGGGCCGGGGCAGCAGTGGTACGATGCCCGGGTCATGAACGTGGTTGAGACCTTGAAGAGCGCGTCGAACAACGGCCGGCGATCAGATGCCGAGTACCTGCGAGTGCTCTTTGACGTTGCGGGACCGGCTGAGGGGAGTTTTCTGCGGCAGGAAGAACAGGCCGGCAGGGCCGTTCTGGCCGGAGGCAGGCAGCGGCTGATCGACAGCTTCGGATCTCTCTCGGCCGCCGAGACTTTGCCTCTGACCGCTTCAGCAGCCGAGGTGGCCGCGCAGGCGGTTATCGCCCCGAAAACCGGCAGGGATTCAATCACTGAGAGGCTGGACCGCGTGCTCCTTCATCGCCTGCTCGGACCGGTTATCCTGGTCGCCCTGATGATTCTGATGTTCCAGTCGGTATTCAGCTGGGCGGAACCGGCGATGACTACTATCGACCGGCTGTTCAGCGGCTTTGCCGGGCAGGTCGAGAGCGTGATGGCGGCCGGACCGTTGCGATCACTTCTGGCCGACGGGATCATAGGCGGCGCAGGCTCAGTGCTGGTGTTTCTCCCGCAGATTGTCATCCTCTTTTTCTTTATCGCCCTGCTCGAAGACTCCGGGTATCTGCCGCGTGCGGCTTTCCTGGTCGACCGCATGTTCAGTTGGTGCGGCCTGTCGGGCAAGTCGTTTATTCCGATGCTTTCGTCGTTCGCATGCGCCATTCCGGGCATCATGGCCACACGCACGATTGAGAGCCGTAAGCTGCGCCTTATCACGATCCTGGTTTCGCCACTGATGAGTTGCTCGGCGCGACTTCCCGTCTACGCTATCATGATCGCCGCCTTTATCCCCCACAGGTCCTACTGGGGATTGTTCAACTCGCGCGGTTTGGTGCTCACCGGTTTGTATCTGCTCGGCATATCGGTGGCCGTACTGGTATCGCTGGTGCTGAGCAAGACGCTGTTGCCGTCCCGGCGCGGTACCTTCATGCTGGAGATGCCAAGTTACAAACTGCCGACCCCGCGCTCGATCTACATTCGCGTATACGCCCGTGCCCGTTCCTTCGTCGTGAGAGCCGGCACCCTCATTCTGGCCATCACCATCATCATATGGGCTCTGAGCTACTATCCGAGGCCGCCGGACCTGCAGCAGCCCTTCGAGTTCCGGCAAGCGGCTCTCGGACAGGAATACAACGCTCGCATCGCTGATATCCAGGGCAGGCTCTCTTCGCTCGAGAACCGGAGTCCCCAGACGCCGTCTGTCCGTGTCGAGCAGGTCCGGCAGAGCCTTGCGTCGACGTCTTCACTTGAGGAGCTGGATCGAACGGCCGGCGAATTGTACCGATCCGACGGCGCGAGCCTGGATTTTGTGCGGCTCCTGGTTGAGCGTCGAGAAACCGACCTCACGTTCACACAGGCCCGGCAGGCGATAGGCGCCGAGCAGGCCGGGGCCAACCTCAGGAATTCCTACTTCGGCCGCATCGGCCGCACGGTCGAGCCGGTATTTCGTCCCCTCGGCTGGGACTGGAAAGTGACCATGGCGACGCTGGCTTCTTTCCCGGCCCGGGAAGTGATTATTGCCACCCTGGGCACAATCTTCAACCTCGGAGAGGGCCTTGGCGAAGGCAGCCCGTCGCTCGTCGCCCGGCTGCGGCGAGCCACGTGGGACGACGGACCGAAGAAAGGGCAGCCCCTTTTCACGGTCGCGGTGGCACTTTCGATAACGATCTTCTTTGCGCTTTGTTGCCAGTGCGGGGCAACCCTTGTGACCATCAGGCAGGAAACCAACAGCTGGTGGTACCCGGTGGCCACGTTTGCTTACATGTCCACTCTTGCCTACCTGTGCGCGCTGGCGGCGTACCAGCTTATCGTGCGGTTGGCGTAGTCATGAGCGTATTCTGGCAGGATATGGGTATCGCGGCGGCGGTGATGGTCGCCTTCGTCTATCTTGTCGCCTATGCCGCCCGCCGCAGGAAACGAAGGCGTCCTTGCGCGCAGTGTGGTATTCTACGGGTCGGCCTGCGTGAAGGCGTGCCGCCGGAGCGCCGTCCGGGCGGTTGACTTTCCGTCCGCATACGGTATATTTTCCGCTCCTGGGTACATGTAAGATGCTGCGATCAAATTCGATACTGCTGGGGCAATACCGTCCGCTTGATTCGTTCCTTCACAGCCTGGACGCCCGTGCCAAGCTGTTGCCGGTTCTGCTGGTGTTAGTCCTCGGGCTTCTCACCGAATCTCTGCTCTTTTACGTGGTGATACTGGGAGCCCTGCTGGCCGGGCTCATCGCTTCCGGCGTCGGGCTGAGTGCGCTCATGCAAAACTTCCGGCCGGTCCTGATCATTGTGGCCGTTACGTTTGCTTACCACCTGGTGTTTTCAGGCCGCGACACCGCGGTCCAGTTCACGCTTCTCGGCTTTGACGTCACCAGTGGAGCCCTGATGACCGCCTCCTTCTTTTCGCTTCGCTTAGTGCTCTTTCTGTCCATGGCTTTCCTTGTCACGCTCACCAGTTCGCCCTCGGAGCTTGCTGAAGCCGTCACACGGCTGCTGAGGCCATTGAAAAGAGTCCGCGTCCCGGTGGACGATCTGGGGCTGATCCTGTTCATGGCGCTGCGCTTTATCCCCATTCTTTATGGTGAGTTCATGGCCATTAAACATGCCCAGATTATACGAGGAGTGAGTTTCTCAGGTTCGCTGGTCAATAGGATTCGCCGGACCTCCAGCCTTCTGGTGCCCGTCCTTGTGACGGCAATCGCTCGGGCCGACGACCTGGCCCTGGCCATCGAAGCGCGCGGTTATCGGAGCGGTCAGCCCAGGACGTTCTACAGCCGGGCCCTGGTAGGTCGAAAAGAGTGGGCTTTCATAGCCACAAGCTGTCTGGCAACAAGTCTGTTATACTGGATTATGCGCTGAGTATGGCCGAGCGGAATATCAGATTGACTGTCGACTATGACGGTACGCAGTATGCGGGCTGGCAGATGCAGACCGACCAGAGAACGATTCAGGGTGAACTTACAGAGGCCATTTACAGGACGACGGGTCAGCGGGTCAACCTGATCGGAGCCGGCCGCACGGATGCCGGGGTGCACGCGCTGGGCCAGGTGGCGAATTTCCGTATCGAGCACCGGCTGGAGCCGGCACGATACAAGCAGGCTGTCAATTTCCATCTGCCGGATGACGTACACGTCAGGGAGTCAGTCGATGTGCCCCTGGAGTTTCATGCCCGGTTTGACGCGAGATTCAGGCGGTATCGGTACCTGATCGACGCCGAGCCGTCGGCAGTTCACCGGCATTTTCGCTGGCACCAGGAGGATCTGGACCAGGAGCTGTTGTGCCGGGCGGCATCTCTGGTGCCGGGTGAGCATGATTTCGCGCCATTTTGCGTGACGGCATCGCGGAAAGACAGTAACGTGTGCCGGGTAGGATCTTCCCGGTGGCGGTCGGTCGGTTCGCTGCTGGTGTACGAGATCAGGGCGGATCGGTTTCTCCACGGGATGGTCCGGTCGCTGGTCGGGGCGATGGTCAATCTGGCTCGGATACGCAGGGACCGCCACCCGGAAAACTTGACTTTGTCACGGTTCAGAGATATTTTACTGGCTCCCAGTGAGATACGGGTCGTGTTCACCGCCCCGGCGCACGGTCTCTATCTTGTATCTGTAGGTTATTAGCATGGGATACGACACATGAAATTCTTCATTGACTCCGCCAACCTCGACGATATCAAGGAAGCCGCGGCCATGGGTGTGCTTGATGGTGTGACGACCAACCCGTCGCTGGCCGCCAAAGAGAGCACTCCGTACCGGGAACTGCTGGCTCAAATCTGTAAGCTTGTCCCGGGGCCCGTCTCCGCCGAGGTGCTCGCGACCGACACCGACGGCATGATCCGCGAAGCCGAGGAACTGGCCGCCATAGGCGACAACATCGTTGTTAAGATACCCACTATTCTGGAAGGCCTCCGGGTGATAAAGGAACTGAACGGTCGCGGGATTATGACCAATGCCACGCTGGTGTTCAGTCCGATGCAGGCACTGCTCGTGGCCAAGGCCGGGGCGACCTTTGTATCGCCGTTTGTGGGCCGGCTTGACGACATATCCAGCGACGGCATGGACCTGGTATCGCAGATTGTCACGATCTACGGTAACTACGGTTTCAGCACGGAGGTGATCGTCGCGTCGGTGCGGCATCCCATGCATGCCGTGGAGGCCGCCCGCATGGGCGCCCACGTGATTACCATGCCGCTGGCCGTGATTCGTAACCTGATTCGGCACCCGCTGACCGACATCGGCCTGGAGAAGTTTCTCAGCGATTTCAGGAAGGCGAGCAAGAATCAATGATTGAACGGTACACCTTGCCCGAGATGGGCGCGCTCTGGACCAGGGAGGCCACGTTTGACAGCTGGCTGGAGGTCGAAATCGAGGCCGCACGGGCCATGGCCTACTACAAGATCATTCCTCAAGAGGCCTTCCGCAGCATTCTCAAAAAGGCGAATTTCGACATAGCCCGCATTGACGAGATCGAAAAGGACGTCAATCACGACGTTATCGCCTTCCTGACCTCGGTCTCGGAGGCGGTGGGGGAAGATGCCCGGTATCTGCACTTTGGCATGACGTCATCGGACGTGCTTGACACCGCGCTGTCGCTGCGCATGATGCGGGCGTCGGCCATTATCGACAAGAAGGTTGACTCGGCGCTTCGGCTGATCCGAAAACTCGCCCACAGGCATAAGACTACCCCTTGCATCGCGCGCACACACGGCGTCCTGGCTGAACCGACCACGGTAGGACTGAAATTCGCCGTCTGGTATACCGAACTCAAGCGCCGGCGCGCGTTGTTCAAGGCCGCGACGAAATCCGTATCAGTGGGGAAAATCTCCGGGGCAGTGGGCAATTACGCTAACCTTGACCCGAAGGTTGAGAAAGCCGTCTGCAGGCGGCTCGGGCTGGCGCCGGCGCTGGTATCGACCCAGGTAGTGCAGCGGGACCGCCACGCCGAGTACATCACCGCCCTGGCCCTGATGGCCTCTTCGCTGGAGAAGTTTGCCACGGAGGTGCGGAACCTGCAGCGCACGGAAATCGGCGAGATGTTCGAGGGGTTCGGCAAACGGCAGAAGGGTTCGTCGGCCATGCCGCACAAGAAGAATCCCATCACGGCCGAGCGGATCACCGGAATCGCGCGGCTCCTGCGCGGCTATGCGGTGTCCGCGATGGAGAACGTTCCCCTGTGGCACGAGCGGGATATCGCCCATTCTTCGGTCGAGCGGGTGATTATTCCCGATGCCGTTATCATCATCGACTACGACCTGCAGAAGTTCATCGAGCTGCTCCGGGGGCTGACTGTCAACGAAAAGCGCATGCTCGAAAACATCTTTTGGGCCGGTGGCTTAGTCTTTTCCCAGCGGCTGCTGTTGAAACTGGCCGGGCCGGTCGGCTCACGCGACGAGGCCTATCGCATGGTCCAGCGCAACGGCCTGCTGGCCACGGCCGGCAAGGGGTCGTTTCGGGACCTGGTCCGCCGAGACGAGGAAATCCGGAAATATCTTTCCCTGCCGGAAATAGACGACTGTTTTGACCTTTCATACTATACGAAGCACGTCGGCAAGATTTTTCGCCGGGTATTCGGCTCATGATGGCGCGGGAAGGCATACCATTTGTCCTGGTCGGGCTTGCACTCACGCTCGTCCTGTTGTGGGGTGCCCTTGCGCTCGGCGGCCTGCTGCTGCCGGTTCTGTGCCTGCTGCTCGGATTGCTGACGCTGGGCACGGCGTTCTTTTTCCGTGACCCCGAGCGGACGTTCACGGAGCAGGCCGATACGATCGTATCGCCTGCCGACGGGCGGGTCGTTGCAATCACCAGGTCGGAGCACCACCCGTTTGCCGGAGACGACACCGTACGGATATCGATCTTTCTATCGATTCTGGACGTGCACGTCAACCGGGTACCGGTTTCGGGAACAGTAGCGTACGTAAAATACAATCCCGGCAGGTTTGTCGCTGCCTACAAGGACAAGGCGTCTGAGGTCAACGAACAGACCGAGATCGGTATGACCGCGCACTCCGGGCACAGGCTGGTTTTCAAGCAGATCGCCGGGGTGATCGCGCGGCGGATTGTCTGCCGTCTGAGCCAGGGAGACAGCGTTGCCGCCGGCCAGCGGTGCGGCCTTATCCGGTTCGGTTCCCGCACCGATCTCATCCTGCCCGGCAAAACCAGGGTCGAGGTCCGGACCGGCGATCACGTGCTGGGCGGCAGCACCGTCCTCGGCCGCCTCGTCGGTCGGGTGGAGGCCGCGGGGGTACTCCCTGTCACGGGAAGCGAGAATGTCGATTAACCGGGGCATCTTTCCGGGGACGTTCACCATGGGCAACGTGGTGTGCGGCTTCCTGGCCATTCTGTCGGCCTTCGAAGGGAACGTCACGACGGCGTGCTGGTTCATTGTTCTGGCCGGGTTTCTCGATGCCCTTGACGGCAAAGTTGCCCGTATCAGCCGCACGACGTCCCAGTTCGGCCTGGAACTTGATTCTCTGGCTGATTTCCTTTCGTTCGGCGTGGCTCCGGCGGTGGTAGTGTACGCCACCAGGCTCAGCGCCCTGGGCAAGTGGGGCTGGATCATTTCCATTGTTTACATCATGGCGGCTTCCTACCGTCTGGCGCGGTTTAACCTGATGGCCGACACGGAAGAGAAGAAGGACTTTGTCGGGCTGCCCGTTCCCGCGGCGGCCTTTGCCCTGGTCTCTTTCATCATTGCCTGCTATCACCTGTGGGGTGGCCTGCGGTACGATGAATTCCTGGTCTCAACGATTGTCCTGTGTTCGTTTCTCATGGTTTCGCAGGTGGAGTATGACAGTCTGCCGGATCGTTTTCATTCGCTCCGCGAGCGACTCAAGCTTGCCTTTGTCGTCGGCACGGTCCTGGTGATGGTTATCACGCTGGTCGTCAGCGGCAGATGGTTCAACTATAGAGTTTTATTGTTTCTGTTTGTGGGATTGTATATATTGTCCGGTATAGTGCGAGAATTCTACCGGTTGTTTACCGTCGGTGTCGGTAAGGTCACCGGTCGCCCGCACCCCCGACGAACGGCGGGAAAGGACTGACACGATGCCAGCACGCGAGAAGGCGATTGTCTACGTAAGCCTCAAGGACGGTGTTCTTGACCCTCAGGGGGTGACCATCCAGAAAGCGCTCAACCAGATGGGGTACGGTGATTTCTTATCGGTGCGCTCCGGCCGGTTCTTTGAACTGGAAATCGAGTCCGGGGCCGCCGACATTGACCGGCAGATCGATGACGTCTGCTCCAGGTTGCTGGCGAATCCGGTTATCGAAGAATATCGCGTGGAGCGCCTGCGATGAAATTCGGCGTGGTCACTTTTCCCGGGTCCAACTGCGACTACGACGCGTACGCCGCCGTGCGCCACGTGTTGCGCGACGAGGTTGAGTTTTTGTGGCACCGCTCGTCGGACCTTAAGGGATGTGACGTCATCATTCTGCCGGGCGGGTTTTCCTACGGCGATTACCTGCGCGCCGGCGCTATCGCACGCTTCTCAGCGATCATGAATGAGGTTGTCGGTTTCGCCCGGTCCGGCGGCCTTGTGATCGGCATCTGCAACGGCTTTCAGATGCTGACCGAGGTCGGCCTGCTGCCGGGAGCCCTTGTCCGCAACCGTCACCTTCGCTTTCGCTGCCGCCAAGTATACCTCCGCGTCGAGCGGAGCGATACGTGCTTTACCTCCGCCTGCGCGGACGGGGACGTGCTCATGGTCCCCATTGCGCACGGGGAAGGCAGTTACTACAATTTCGAGGGTGACATTCGCAGGCTGGAAGATGCGCGACAGGTGGTCTTTCGCTACGTGGATAGCCAGGGGCGTACGACGGACGAGGCCAACCCCAACGGTTCGGTCAACAACATTGCCGGCGTTTCCAACGCCGAGGGCAACGTGCTGGGCATGATGCCTCACCCGGAGCGGGCGGTTGAAAAGATCCTCGGGTCCGCGGACGGTCTTAAGGTCTTCGAGTCGCTGCGGGCGGCGAAACCGAATCCCAATCTGGCGAGGCAGCCGTGAAACGGCGCGAACTGACGTTTATTATCACGGCTCTGATTCTGGGGGCCGTAGTGGGGGGCCTGCTGGGAGACATCATCGGCACGTTTCTGCCGCCCGGCGCCGCCAAGACGGTCTTCTCGAAGTCGGTTCAGATCGGTTTTGCGCCTTTCCAGGTGGAGTTTTATGCCGTATCATTCACCGTCGGCCTTATGTTCAAGATTAATTTCATGTCGGTGCTGTTTATTTTGCTCGTAATAGTATATTTCCGCTGGTGGTACTTGTAACGAGAGCGAGAATCCTGGGAGGATGGTTATATGTTCGGACTTGGGCCATGGGAATTGCTGCTGATTTTTCTTGCTGTCCTGCTGCTGTTCGGTGCCAAGAGACTGCCGGAGATCGCGCAGGGCATGGGCAAGGGAATTAAGGAATTCCGAAGGGCGATGAAGGATACGACCGACGAAATCAAGGGGTCGATCGACCCCGACAAGGATAAGACGTCCGACACGTCGGTCAAGTCAGGAAAGTCTGACAGTAAGGGAGATAAGTGACAACGCCGCCCCGGCGGCGCATCTCCTGAGGCAAAAAATGACTACAGGCTTTGGCAAGAGTGACGTCGAGAAGATCGGCAAGGTACTGGGCGCGGAGAGGATCATATACGAGAAGGATCACTACCGCCTCAAGGTCACCAACCCGGAAGAAAAGCGCATCCTGGTGCTGGAAGTGTATCCGGAGGTGACGCTGGGCCGCTCGCGGGGCATGCTGGTGGTCATCTACACGGGCAACAGCCACCTGCAACTGCACAACTGCACGGGGTACGTGGTCTCCGAGGAACTGGCCGAAGTGACCTTTGTCGCCGAGACCGCCAGCCGGCTGTCAGGCCTGGTGGTCGAACGGGGCGCCTCCTGTTCCCTGTACGCCGGCATGAGCCGGGATCTGATCTCGTCGGATTTCACCCAGCTCGGAGTGGAGGCCATGCTTTCCGGCGTGGCGCTCTCGCTGGCGGAGGAAATCCTTGAAAAAGAAGAGGATCGTCCGGCCGACTGAACCTGAGAATCGGGATGCCGACGATACGGTCCCGGTGCGACCGGTGGGCGTCACTGTCTGCCCGCCCGGAACCACAAAAAAGCCCGCCGCCTCCGGGCGCAGCGGGCCGTCTTGTATCCTGGCCGTCTCCGCAGCTTAACGAGCCGCGAAGGATTCCACGAAATCATGAAGGTCGACGTTTATTTCCGATGCCTTCTGGTATCGCTCGGCCGGCTCCTTCTTCAACGCTTTTGCCGTGATGTGATCGAACAGCAGCGGTATTTGCGGGTTGACGTTTGACGGCTTTTCCGGCTCATGGTGAAGGATCGCATAGATGAGCGACGTGATGTTCTCGCCCCTGAACGGCCGGCGCCCGAGTAGCATTTCGTACATGACGACGCCCAGGGAGAAGATGTCGGCCCGCCGGTCAATCGTCTTACCTTTCAGTTGCTCGGGCGAGATGTAGTTCGGTGTGCCCATGGCGATGCCGGTCTTGGTCATGGAATTGGAATCGATACGGGCGATACCGTAATCCATCACCTTTACGCGATAATCCTTGAGGATCATGATGTTCGCCGGTTTGATGTCGCGGTGAACGATGCCCTGCTCGTGTGCATAGTGGAGAGCGTTGCAGATCTGGGTGATGATCTGGGCAATGATCCGGTAGTTGAACTTCACTTTCTTCTTGATCATCTCTTCGAGCGTGTGGCCTTCGAGATACTCCATGGCAATGTACTGAAGGTGTCCTTCGGAGCCGACGTCGTAAATCGTCACTATGTTCGGGTTAGACAGTTTGCCGGCTGCCTGCGCCTCGCGGAACAGCCGTTCCCTGAGTTCGGCCATTTCCTCAGGGTCGTTGACGAAGTCCAGCCGGATCGTCTTGAGAGCGACGGGGCGGTTGATGGCCGGGTCGATTCCCTTGTACACCAGGCCCATGGCGCCTTTGCCCAGGACACTGTGGACCTGGTAGCGACCCAGGTGCTTGACCTCGCCGGGATCGGTGGGCACTCCGACTTTCCGGCTGTCCGGACCTTCCGGCTCCATGGCGGTTTCGCCGCTCTCGTCAATCTGAAAGCCGTCCGGAGCGACATAGTCCTGCTCGTCTTCGACCGACCCGGAGCCGGCGATGTCAGGGGAGACCGTCGCCGCCGACCCGGTCGTGGCCGGCGTTACGGTTGTCTGCTGGACCTCGGTGACCTCCTCGTCAATGTTGATTGTCTGGTAGTCGTCAGGCAGACCGTGCGGCGTGATCGGTTTGTGAGGATCAATAGCCCGGGTCTCCATGCGTGCCGAGTCGTAAGCTGAGTCACGGATCTGGCGCACCGGGATGTCCTCCCGCGTTGTGCGCGGCTGGCCCGCCGCGGCGATCGGCACGCTGGCTTTGGGCGGGCCGGCTTTTGCCCTCGTTTCGCCGGTAATGAACCGGCTGTCAAGCAGCGGTGCGGCGGCCATGAACAGGAAAAGCTCCAGGGCCACGTATACCGTCTGCGGGATGATTCCGAAGGAACTCACCATGAAATAGTTGACGTTGGCGAGCAGAATCACGGACGTGCCGAGCGCCACCATGCGGTACATCAGCGCGAGGCGCGGAAGAACGAAGGCGCACAGGACGCCCAGGATTACCAGAATGAACGCGTCGACAAGGGCTCGTTCTTCCCTGACCGTTACCATGTTCTTATTGAGGATGTTCTCGATGACGGTCGCTTTTACCCACAGAGTGGGCGTATCCTCCCTGAAGGGGGTGCGAAACGTTTCGGTAAAGCGCGGCTCGTCGACTCCGACAAGAACCGTCTTGCCGGCAAGCTTGGTGAAGTCGAACTTCCCGGTCAGGACGTCGGCCGCTGAGTAGCGCTCGAAGGGGGTGCCTCGGGCGAAGCGGATGAAATACCGGCTGGCATCGTCAATGGGGATGGTGCGCTGGCGGCCCAGCAGAATGGCCTCCTTCTCCACCACCTGTACCTGATCCGGAGGAATACCGAGGGAGACCGCCGCGGCCAGGAGGCTCTGCGAGGGGTAGTAGAACCCCTCGTAGTTCATGACAAGCGAGTGGCGGCGCAGAAGGTGGTCGCCGTCCGGCGATTCGTAGTCAAACCCGATGTAGGGTTTGTGGGTCAGGAGCTTTTCGGCCGGCAGGAAGATCTTTCTCGCCAGCAGCGACGATTCTTCACTGAGCACGCCGAGCGGATTGTCCGTGGTAATGGAATTATTAAACAGGTACGGCGGGTTGCTTGTCTTGCCCGATCGGTAGGTCGCCAGGGCGATGTCGTACGGCAGGATGGCGTTATCGATCCACGAGAGTTGGTCGGCCAGAATGTCGGTGAAGCCGGCCGAGTCCTGGGTGGCGTCTTCCGGCAGGTCAAAGTCCAGCACGATGGCCTTCGGATTGCCCGAGGCCACGGCGGCGGTCAGGTCGGCGATCAGGTCGTAATTCCAGGGCCAGGAGCCCAGCGAGTCCTGTGCGCGGCCGTCGACCATGATCAGCGACACGTTGGGCCGGACGCCCTCCGGTGCCGTAAGCCTGCACAGAGCGTCGTTCAGTGATCGCTGCATTGACTCCATGGGCCCGAAGCCGTTCGCATACAGGATCACAATGGACACGGCAACGAGGAGATAGAGAACGTATGAAGAATATCTGGCCATGGTGTCCTTCCTTACCGTCCGACTACCAACCGGTCGGCGAGCATTTTGTGTATGCTTGCCTCTTTCATTTTCTTCTGCGTCAGCCCCACGTCGTATTCCACGCGGCGAAAGATGATCTCCTGTTGCTTCGAATCGTAAATGACGTAAGATGAGCGAGGGTCGTTGTCTCGCGGCTGTCCCACTGAGCCGACGTTGACAAGGTAGCGTCCCTCGGGATCGGGATTGAAATCATGACCGACCTTGCTGCCGTAGGTGCCGTCGGGATATGCTGAATAAATGTGCGGCACGTGAGAGTGGCCGAAGAATGCCGTTTGCTGCGGGAAGCACTCAAAACTGCCTTTGGCCTCACTAATCGTCATAATGTAGTGCCATTGGTCCGGCTGGCGCGGAGAGGCGTGCACCAGGTAGGCACCGTGGATGGTGGCATCCAGTTCGAAATCCGCCAGTTGAGCTAGTTCCCGATCGTCCAGCTGGCTTACCGTCCAGGCCATCGAATCCCTGGCCACCTTGTTCAGGTGGCTCCAATCGAGCAGGCCGAGTGCGACGTACTCGTGATTGCCCAGCAGCTTGATGTCGCAGTGCCGAACGACCAGATTGAGACACTCAACCGGGTTGCACCCGTATCCGATCACGTCGCCCAGGCAGTGGACGCGGTCGAGGTGCTGCTCGTCGATGTCCCGGAAAACCGTCTGCAGGGCCTCAAGATTGGCATGGATGTCCGATATCAGCGCACACCTCATGCAGTCCTGCCTTCAACGAACTTAAACGTCGACTTGCCCACCGTTACCAGGTCACCGTTCTTCAACACGCAGCGCTCAATCGACTCGCCGTTCACCTTCGTCTTGCCCTTCTTACCGAGGTTGATCAGTGCAAAACCGTTGTTTTCGCTCACGACCTTGGCCTGAATGCCCGAGATCATGAACCCTTTTGCCTTCACGTGCACGAACTTCGCCCGGCCGATCGTGGTCACCTCCCGGTCCAGCCGGAACTCCGAGAACTCAGTGTTCTCCTCGCCGGTCAGGACGGATCCGCCGTGTTTGGCGACCATCTGCCGTTCCATGCGGTCGTCCTCCAGCATTCTCTTCTGCTTCTTCGTGTTCAGCACCATCGTCCCGTCCATGTTGGCCATGTCATCGGCACGGGCCGTGGATTCCTTGTGGTAGACGAGAGAGTACTTGCCGATGGTGATGGTGTCATCGTTGCGGAGCACTTCCTCGGTGATTTTGCGGCTGTTGACGAAAGTGCCGTTGAGCGATTCGTTGTCGATGATCACGGCGGCATTGTCGTTGAATTCGATCATCGCGTGTTTGCGGGAGACACCCCGGTTTTCCAGGACGATGTCGTTGTCGTGAGTGCGCCCGATGGAGAGCCGCTTCTTCTCGGTGACGATCCGCTCGATGACCTTATCTTCAAATCTGACTACGATCTCAGCCATTGAGGGTTCCTTTCCTGTTATCTGCCAGTGGCGTTTTGTTCCGTCAGGGCCGTGACGGCCATAGACCCATGGGCTCTGTATCTTGTTGCAACATCACTTGTTGAACATGGTCAACCTTAGTATATTGTCGGCATGACGGTGGGAAACTTAAACCTCACCGGGCGGGCCCTCCTGGCCCCGCTGGCCGGTGTATCCAATCGACCGTTTCGCGTCCTGGCCATCAGCGCCGGAGCCGCCATGGCGTTTACGGAGATGGTCTCGGCCGATGGCATCGTTCGGTCTCAGGCCAAAACGCTGGCCATGATGCGTTTCAAGCCTGACGAGCAACCTATTGGCATCCAGCTATTTGGTGCCGACCCGGCGGTTATGCACGAAGCTGCCGCCATCACTGTAGAACGCTTCAGGCCGGACCTTATCGATATCAACCTCGGTTGCCCCGTGAAAAAGGTGGTTCGCAAAAACGGCGGGGCGGCCTTGCTCAAGGACATCGGCCTGACCAGGCGGGTCATTCGCGCCGTGGTCACGGCCGCCGGCACCACCCCGGTCTCTGTCAAAATGCGTTCCGGTTGGGAGCAATCGAGCCCCGTCTATATCGAAGTGGCCCGTCTGGCCGAGGAGGAGGGTGTCAGCGCCGTAACGCTGCACGCTCGGTCGCGTTCCTGCGGGTTTGCCGGTCGGGCCGACTGGTCGGCAATCGCCCGGCTGAAATCGGCCGTATCCATCCCGGTGATTGGCAACGGCGACATTCGTGTTCCGGAAGACGCTCGGCGCATGCTGGAAGAAACCGGCTGCGACTCTGTCATGGTCGGGCGAGCGGCAATGACCGATCCGCTGATATTCCGTCGGATCAACCAGTTGCTGTCAACCGGTGTGGAGCCGGCGCCGCCGACCATCCCCCAGATCGTGGAACTGGCCCTGGTCCATGCCCGTCTCATGCGCGATGAGTACGGCGAACAGAGGGGTATGCGGATGATGCGCCGCTACCTCGGCTGGCAGGTCAGGGGCATTCGGGGTGCCGCCAAGCTGCGGCCCCTGTTGTTCAGAGTTGAAACACTTCGGGACATCGAGCGGATATTCGAACGTTATCTCGGGGCCGGCGCCCCTGAGCCGTCTGCTCCGCCTGAGAAACTGCGACCCGGCGCTTGAAAAGAGTTGCCTGGCACGGGAGCGAAGCCTATATTACGAGCCAAGTTACTGCACATCAGAGGGTGACGGAATGAAGATACTTGTAGTTGCGCTGCAGAAAGACGGTAAGGTTGCATCGGCTACCTTTGAGGTAATCACGGTGGCCAAGTCGCTCGGCGGAGAGATCAGCACGGCCGTACTTGCCGACAACGCACAGGCACCGGCCGAGAAGATTGCATCAAGAGGAGGCGGCAAGGTACTTGCAGTGTCCAACCCTGCTCTGAAGTACTTCAACGACGAGAGCTACGCCCGGGTCATTGCTGAAATGATCTCGCGACATGCACCCGATCTCGTGCTCGGGCCTGCGTCCTTCTACGGCAAAGCGTTGTTCAGCCGACTGGCGGCTCTTTCGGGCGGAGCTATGGTG
The DNA here is from genome assembly GCA_035529075.1 of Acidobacteriota bacterium. NCBI lineage: Bacteria > Pseudomonadati > Acidobacteriota > Acidobacteriota bacterium. The sequence continues at coordinate 164,607 of DATKXK010000014.1, forward strand.
TCCGACGTAACCGGTGTGGAGGCGAACAGCGACAGGCTGGAGATTACCAGACCCAGCTACGGCGGTTCGGTCATAGAGCGCGTCGTCGGGCGGAGTGCCGGGGGGCCGCTTTTTGCCACCGTACGCCCGAAGATATTCCCCGAGTCGTCGGACGGCGCCGGTGAGGTTGTATCTGAAACCGTCGACGAGTCATGCTTTCAGTCCCGCGCTACGGTAACGGAGGTCAAGGTGGAATCGGCCGGGTCACAGAACCTTGCCGAGGCCGACATCGTGGTATCGGCTGGTCGCGGCATCAAGGGTCCGGAGAACGCAGCACTGGTGCGCGATTTGGCTGACGCGCTCAGTGCAGCCTTCGGCGCCTCCCGAGCCGTCGTCGATGCCGGCTGGCTTGCCTATTCGCAGCAGGTCGGCCAGACCGGAAAGACCGTCAACCCGAAGCTCTACATCGCCGTGGGGATCTCCGGAGCCATCCAGCACCTCGTCGGTATGCAGACCTCGCAGACTATCGTGGCGATTAACAAGGATAAGGATGCTCCCATCTTTAACATCGCCAACTACGGTATAGTCGGAGACCTTTTTGAGATCGTCCCGGTGCTCACCAGGAAATTCAAGGCGGAACTGTCGCGGTAGACATACTCGGACGGAAACAAAGCGAAGTATAAGAAAGCCCGCCGGCTCGGCCGACGGGCTTTTCTCCTGGCTAACTCTTACGGTGCCGTCACCACTACCGTATCCACGTCTTCTACCTGACCGCAGTCATTGCTGATGGTCAGCCGTATCTCGTGTGAACCGGCGGATGTAAACTGAAACGTTTCGATGCTGTCCGTTCCGGTGTTCGCGGGGTCGCCGAAGACCCAGTCTCGACCGAGGACTACGCCCGGCGACAGGTCGGTGAAGGTGAAAACGTCGTCCGTGGTGCCGGTGGTGGGTGAGATGCTGAACGACACGGTCTGCAGCGTATCGGACAGGACGACAAGGTCGGCTGCCGTGCGTTCGTCCTGGCCGCAGGGACCGTCGACTTCCAGGATGATTGTATACCTGCCCGGCGTCATGAAGGCGTGGGCGGGACTGGTGTCGTTGGAAAACGTGCCGTCACCGAAGTCCCACGTCCAGCTTGTGATTCCGCCGACCGATTCATCCTGGAACTTGACGACAAACTGCTGAAAGTCAGATATGCAGCCGGCGGTCGGGCTGGCCGCCGAAAAGGCGGCCTGGGTGCTGTCATACACCGTGATGAGGTCGACCATCGAGTCGATGGACACGCCGCCGGTGCTGGTCACTTCCAGCGTAACCGTGTACGTGCCGGAGTCTTCGTACGTCCAGACGGGGTTCTGGTCGGTTGAGGTGCCGCCGTCCCCGAAACTCCACGACCGACCGGTGATGGCGTGATCCTGGCCGGCTTCGCTGGAGTCGTAGAACGCTACTATCAGGGGTCGGCATCCGGAAACCGGGTCGGCGGCAAACTGCACGACCGGGCAATCCGTAATCTGGATCAAATTGGAGTCCGTAAGGATGGTCTGGCCGCAGGCGCCGTCGACCGTCAGAGTCACGCTGTACTGGCCGACGGTATCGTACACGTGGACCGGAACCGAGTCGTTGGATGATTCGCCGTCACCGAAATCCCAATCCCAGGCGGTAATGCCACCATACTGCACCGGAGTGAAAGTGACCTCGAGACCGGGACACCCTGAATCGACCGACGGTACGAAGTCGGCGATTGACTGGCCCGCGATAATAAATCGTTTCTTGATCTCCGTATCCTCGCCTTCCGTCGGCTCATGTTCCAGCGTCAGCATAACCGTGTACACACCGGCGCTGTCATACGTGTGGACGGGATTGGTGTCGGTCGAGGTTGTGCTGTCGCCGAAGTCCCACAGCCAGCCGGTTCGCGGGCCGTCCGACAGATCCTGAAAAGTCACCGTCAGCGGCACACAGCCGGAGTCGATATCGACGCCGAATTCCGCCGTCGGGTGCCCGGCGATCGTAACTTCGGTCACCTCGGTAACCAGTTCGTCGCACCCGGGAACGGTGAGCGCCACGGTGACAACAACACAAAGGAAGATTGGCAGGAGGGATCTTCTGGTCATGGACGGCCTTTCCTTGTCGCAATTGAGTACGCCTGACTATATATGTACGGCTCTCCTGGGTGTCAATTCATTATTTCTACCCGCCCCACGTCGATTGTTTCCCTGACGGTATACGAAACGAGGAGCGCCATGGCGGCGTGACGGAACCTCAAGGCCCGTGGCGGGTAAGACTATGAGACTGCCGGTCGCGGACGCTCTAAAGGCCTTGCCTTGAACAGCCGTTTTGGTTATGTTCCCCAGCATCAAATCCCGGGCCGGTCAACGCACGGCAGTGCCAGCGCCGCCCGACCGGTAAATACGGCATGAAACGGCCTTGACACGACCAAACCGCGTAAAAACTGCTCCCGGCGACGGGTCTTTTTTTACCTGGAGTACACTGTGAAAACTGTTGTGAAGCTTTGCGCACTTTTCCTGCTCCTGGCTCCGGCGGCCGTCGGGGAGGTTGCTGACCATTTTGAATTGAACGCCTCTCCGGCAACGGGTGTAGCCAGCAATACGGCCCTTGAGGCCCTGCGGCACGGTCTCTCCGCCGATTCCGTGGGCATCTGGCTGGCCACCGGGAAGGGCGTGAACTTCTCGTTTGACGGCGGTCAGACCTGGTTTATCCGCGACGCCCGCGACGGCCTGGTCAGCGATGTTATCTCGGCGCTGTTTTCAGTGGGCGGTCGGCTCTGGGCGGGATCTCTTCACTACGAGTTGATAAAAGAGCAGCTATTCTCCATTTCGGACGGCCTTTCCTTCAGTGACAACAACGGTGAGACGTGGACGCAGATCAACTTCGGACCGTCGGGCCTGGACATACCGTTCGTATGGGGCGGGGACCGAACGGTGTACGACGTTACCGGCCATATCGACTCCGGCTTTTTCAATCACCTGGCGGACCCGGCCCCCACCGAATGGCTGTTCTTTTCCGCCTTTGCCGGCGGCCTTCTGGCTTCCCAGGACGGGGGTATGCACTGGCGACGGATCTACCCGTCAGCGATGGACTCGGTGCAGTACTATTCGGGCGGTGCTCCTTCTTACGCCAACCGGAACTTCTCGTGTGCCGTGGATACGTCGCATGCCGACACTCTCGTGCTGTGGAACGGAACGGCCAACGGCGTGTACCAGTACGTCTTCGTCACGCCTCGGGAGAAGCTGTATTCTCGCCGCGTGAACCGGCTGGCCTTCTGCGATACCTGCTCTGACAGCGCCGTCGGCGGTATCCTGTTTGTCGCCGGGGACAACGGCTTCAGCCGGGGGAGGCTGACCGGCGGGCCGTATGAAACGCGGTTTAAAGACGTGGACGGCCTTCCCGGGTCGTTCGTATCGGCTCTTATCGACGTCGGCGGCAACCTGCTGGTCGGAACCGTCGACACCGGGTCAGGTGCCTCGGCCGGTCTGGCCGTCTCGACCGACGTCGGAGACTCCTTCTCGCCGGTAACGCTGCCGGGCGTGGTCGGCCCTGATCGCGTTATCTCGGACTTCACGCTCATGAACGGGCGTTTGTACCTGGCCGCCCAGACAGCCGGACTGTTCGTCTCGCTGGACGACGGACTGTCATGGAATCCCGTTCCCCTCGACACGCTCACGGCGCCCGACGTGAACACCGTGAACGCCCTCAACGTCAAGGAGGACACGCTGCTGCTTGGAACCGATGCCGGTCTCGCGGCCCTGTTTATGGATGCCGTGGGGAATGTCGATTCCAGCAGCCTTACGCCGTTTCCGGAAGGTGACAGCAGCTCGAGCAGAATCATTCGCGTCAAGACGCAGGTCTTTACCGATACCCTTGACAACGTGGACTCGACGATCATCTGGACGATACATCGCCCGCTCTCGCCGGCCGGTCAGCCTATGGTGGGTCGCCGCGGATTGGTCATTGACACCATCGCCAACGACACTACGACGGTCTGGGCCCACCTGCAGGTGGGAGCCCCGGTGTTCGACGTCAACTTTTTCGGAGTCACGGCTTTCGTGACCGGCTATTTCAACGGCGTCAGCGTCCGCTTCACGACCACCGGCCAGAACCCGGAAAATCCCTTCACGGTCCGGCAGGTGGACGAGTATGGTGTGGTTCGGGACAGACTCGACGACGACACGGTCACGGTCATGGAACTGCGGGGGGATACGGTTCTCTTCGGCAGCCACAACGGCTTTGCCTACTCTTTAGACGGCGGGCTGACGTTCACGATTGTGCGCCCCAATCTGGACACGCTCAAATCCGACTTTGTTATCAATCATACGTTCCAGTCCAGCCTGAATTTTGATGATTCCACTTACGGCCTGACGGGTGATTTCATTCCCGCCCTGGGTGTAAAGTACGGCGATGCGGGGGTCGCCCATGTCTGGGCATCGGGAAGGCAGGTCACGGACGGCTTTGCGGGCGGCCGTTCGGTTGGGAGGTTCACCAAGCCGGAGGTGGTCACCGTTGTCGACACGGTCACGGGCGACACGATCTCGGTCGACACGGTGGGATACAGCGTCCGCTGGCAGGCCGTCGATACGAGCAACTTCGCCTGGAATTTCGAGTTTGTCGGTGATTCCACGTTCTCCGGGACCGATGCAGGCCTGTTTTTGGATATCGGCCCGGCCGTCCTGGGGTCAAGCGTCCGGGTGCCGCTGGTGAACGAATCCACCGGCGAGCAGCTCGTTGACCCGGGAACTACGGTGCTGGCCGTCGAGGCCCTGGACACGTTTCTCTGGGTAGGCACCGACGACGGCACCGTACGCCTGTCGCTGAGCCCTTTCCTTGACAACCGCCTGATTCGAAAGGTTGACTCCGCGGACCAGGTTTACGCGTTCCCGGTGCCGTTCAGCCCCGGTCGCGATAACGGGCAGACGGTGGACTTTCATTTCCCGGTCAGGGAGGCGGGCTACGTCACGGTGGAGATATATGATTTCGCCATGAACCTCGTGGCCAGGCCCATCGACCACGTGTTTTACGAGGCAGGCATCTATCCGGGCGAATCGTCCCAGGGGATCATCTGGGACGGACGAAACGGCAGGGGTGACATTGTTGCGGTCGGAGTCTACTACTTTAAGGTTCGATCCGGATCCGGCGAGGAACGCTGGGGCAAACTGGCCGTTATGCCGTAAGGGAGAAGAGATGAATTACCGAATCCTTGTCAGCGCGGTGCTTATCGGCGTACTCTGGGCCTGCCCGGGGCGGTCGGCCGAGGGCGACGGCGGGTATGCCGGAGCCTTTTTCCAGGTACCGGCGGGAGCGCGCCCGACGGCCATGGGGGGAGCCTATCTTGCGGTTTCCGACGACGGTGCGGCTCCGCTTTTCAACCCGGCCGGGCTGGCCAATCTCAAGCGACCTCTGGTCGGAAGTTCGTATCGGGCGATGAAACTGGACCGGTCCCTGGGCTACATCACCGTCATGTTTCCGGTTCAGGGCAGCGCCGTGGTCGGGGCCCACTGGCTGTATGCCGGATCGGGCTCGGTCGAGGCGAGGGATTCCGACGGTGACCTCCTGGGAAGGGATATCAGCAACAACAACCACCAGTTTGCGGCCGTGTTCGCCAAACGGTTTGAACGCTACCTGGCCTTTGGTATCAATCTCGGCTACCTGTACTCAACGATGCCCGAAATCAACGCCGCTTCGGTCGGCTTCGATTTCGGCCTGATGTTCTATGTTGATCAGCTGTTCGACCGCGAAAAACGCGAGGAGCTGCCGGTGAAGGATATCCAGGTCGGCCTGACGTTCAAGAACGTGTCCAAAAGATATTCGTGGAACTCGGAGACCTACCTCGCCAAGTATACGACGAACGCCACGGGTTCGGAACGTGATGACGACGTCCCCCTGGAGTTCGGTCTTGGCGCCGCCGGTCGCTTCGCAGATCGCAGGCTGCTGCTGGCCGCCGACGTCCTGAAAAATGAAAAGCAGGGCACTCAATTACATGCCGGCGCTGAATTCTACGTGTCCGAAGAGTTTGCCCTTCGCTCCGGTTACTCCGACGGGCGGTTCACGGCCGGCACCGGTTACATGTTTCGGCTCGGCAGCCGGGTTCTGCTGATTGATTACGCTTTTACTACCGATAAAGCCGATGAAGGTTCGGAGCACATCTTCTCGTTCGACGTGCAATTCTAAGGGCTCGTTTGGATGGTACGGATACGCGCATCGTGTTTGACGTTCTTACTCGTCATTTGCCTGACCGGGGCTGCCGAGGTGCAGGCCCAGCTCGGGCTGGCGCTGATGAAGGTTGAGCCGGCGGCCCGTCCATCAGGGATGGGCGGGGCGTTTGTTTCAGTCACCGGCGACCCGAACGCTCCGGCGTACAATCCGGCGGGGGCCGTCATGACCGAACGGTTTGTCGCTTCGCTTGGTCACAACACCTACTGGACCAACGTACGCCTCGAGACCGGCTACGCCGTGGCCCCGCTGAGCAGCCGAACGTACCTTCACGGCGGGTTCCGGTTTGCCTCGGTGGACGATATCGAGGGCCGGTCCGCACCATCGGCCGAGCCGGACGTCGTTTTCGAGGCCAGGGACATTTCGTTCAAGGCCGGGCTGGCTTACCGGTACACTGAACGGTTCAGCGCCGGCTTTGCCGTGGGCTGGTTCATGGAGAAGATCGGGGCCTGGCGCGGGTCGGCGTTCAACGTCGACGCAGGCCTGTTGTACAGGATCACGCCGGTAATCGTAGTCGGCGCCTCGGTCGTCAATAACGGCTGTGATTTCAATCTTAAGCTCGACGGTAATCCGTCCAGCGAAGATATTGCCCTGCCGACGACCTACCGTGCCGGCGGCTCGTACCGCTACGACCGGTATCTCGGGGCCGTGGACGTGGTGATGCTGGAAGAGAAGGTACATGTCCACGCCGGGGCCGAGGCGGTCCTGCACGAGAGTCTATCCATCCGCTCGGGCTACATGTTCAACTATGATTCGAAGAACTTCACGGCCGGGGCGTCGTTCACCCGGCACAACTTCACTTTTGACTACGCTTTCGTACCGTACACAAACGACCTGGGGACAAGTCATCTCTTTAACCTGACTGTGACCATATAAGAAACAGGAGCTACCCTGATGGCCAAGTATCGGATCGCCTGGCTACCCGGTGATGGTGTCGGTAACGACGTCATGGAAGCGGCCAGAATCGTTCTGGACGCAATCCGGCTTGACGCCGAGTATATCCCCGGCGACGTCGGCTGGGAATTCTGGAAACGGGAAGCCAACCCGCTGCCCGACCGCACCCTCGACCTGCTGAGAAACACCGACTGTGCCCTTTTTGGAGCCATCACGTCGCGCCCTAAAGAGGAGGCCCAGAAGGACCTCATCCCGGAGCTTCAGGGTAAGGGGCACGTATACGCCTCGCCGATAGTCCGCATGCGGCAGGAGCTGAACCTCCGCACCAACCTCCGCCCCTGCAGGGCATACGAAGGCAACCCGCTCAACTACAAAGGCGGTATCGACATTGTCGTGTTCCGCGAGAATACCGAGGATTTATACTCCGGCGTGGAGTTTCACCCCGTCCCGGACGAAGTGCGCGACGTCCTGAAGAAACACAACAAGAAAATGGCCCGCTTCGACCGTGTACCGGGCGAAGACATGGCGATATCGCTGCGCATCGTTACCCGAAACGCCAGCCGGAACATCATCACCGACGCCTTCGAATACGCGAAAAAGACCGGGCGCAAGAACGTCACCGTCGTCGAGAAACCGAACGTCATCCGCGAGACGTCGGGATTGATCGTTCGCACGGCCCGCGAGGTGGCCCGGGATTACCCCGGTATCGAATTGTGGGAAACCAACATCGACGCCATGTGCATGTGGTTGATCAAGAACCCGCTGGACTACAGTGTCCTTGTCACCTCGAACATGTTCGGGGATATAGTCTCCGATCTGTGTGCGCAACTGGTCGGCGGCCTTGGTTTTGCCGCCTCCGGCAATATTGGTGACGACTACGCGGTCTTCGAACCGACCCACGGATCGGCGCCCAAATACGCCGGGCAGTACAAAGTCAACCCGATGGCTATGCTCCTGTCGGTCAAGCTGATGCTGGAATGGCTGGGGGAGACGGCCAGTGCCGACACCCTGGAGAAGGCCATCGCCGGCGTGATCAGGGAAGGCAGGATCCGCACTTACGACATGGGTGGCACCAATTCTACGCTCGATGTAGCCAAAGCCGTGGCAGCCGGGGTTTAGGCCGGAGTCTTGCCGGAAAGTCAGTCCGGGCTCATCTTCAAGCTCGCATGGCGTTGAGCCGTTCGATTATCAAGGAACGGGCTTCCTGCAACGCTTTGCCCCGGTGGCTGACGAGGTTCTTTTCTTCCAGCGTCATGTCCGAGAAGCGCTTTTGCTTCGGGGGATAGTAAAAGACCGGATCGTACCCGAACCCCTCGGCCCCGGCGATGTCCTCTGTTATGCGGCCCTCCGCCGTCCCTTCAACGGTCTGGACTTCCTCGCTGTCCCAGGCGATGGCGATCACGCAACGGAAACGTGCGGTGCGGCGCTCGGCGGGGACGCCCTCAAGTTCCCGTAACAGCTTCTCGTTGTTGTCGCGGTACGTACAACCCTCTCCGGCAAAGCGGGATGAGAGGACACCCGGAGCGCCGCCCAGGGCGTCCACCTGTAGACCGGAGTCGTCGGCCAGGGTCGGATGTTCACAGAATTCGGCGACCGTTCTGGCCTTGAGAACAGCGTTCTCTTCCAGCGTGGTTCCGGTTTCCGCGACCTCCGGGAATTCGAGGTAATCGTCGGCGGTCAGGATAGTGACCGGCAGGTCGCCAAGAAGTTGCGTTATCTCCCTGACCTTGTCGGGGTTATTTGTCGCCAGAACGAGCTGCATGGGGCGGTCGACGGCACTTCAATACGCGTTGATATCCACTCTCGTAGTTTTCTCCACCACCTTCCCGAGAAACCGCGTGGCAACCTGCGAGAATTTCTCGGGGACGTCGGACACGAAGAACTTATGCTCTCCCTCGGGGGCCGGTTTCTGCGACGTGCGTGGCGTCAGCAGGTTGTCCTCGGCCAGGACCTGATACGCGGCCCGGGCAGCCTCTTCGCCGCTGTCGATCAGCGTGATACGGTCTCCCATGACGTCGGCAATGACGTGTTTGAGCAGGGGGTAGTGGGTGCATCCGAGGATGAGGGTGTCGATACCGACGTCGTGCATGGTCTGGAGATAGTCACGCGCTATCAGGTACGTGGCTTCCTTGTCGATGTAACCTTCCTCGGCCAGGGGGACAAACAAGGGGCAGGCCAGTGAGAAGACTTTCAGATCGGGGCTGATTTCGTGGATCATCCGCGCATAGGCGTTGGAGCTGATGGTGGCGTGTGTTCCGATGACGCCGATGCGTCCGTTTGTGGTGCCGTCCACGGCCGCCGTCGCACCCGGTCTGATCACGCCGACCATTTTGACCGGGAATTTACGGGCAATCTCGTCGAGCGCCACCGCGGAGGCGGTGTTGCACGCGCAAATGATGAATTTGACTTTGTGCTCCATCAGGAACGAGATGTCCTGGGCGGTGAACTTCGTGATGATCTCCCGGGACCGACCGCCGTAGGGGTAACGCCCCACGTCGCCGAAGTACACGATATCCTCGGCCGGCAGCAGCTTGAACACCTCGCGTGCCACTGTCAGGCCCCCCACTCCCGAGTCAAAGATGCCGATTGGCGCGTCCATACCTGCTTGTGTCCTCCCGCGTTTATACCTGTTCGGATCGATCAGAGACTCTCGTACTTGGCCTTGAACCGCTTGATGGCGTCATACAGGCCGGTGGCAATGTTGCGCTGGTATTTCTTGTCTCGCAACAGCTGTTCGTCCGTCTTGTTGGAGATAAAAGCCGATTCCACCAGCACCGACGGCGCGAACACCTTGTTGAGCACAAAGAACCCGGCCTGATCGATGCCGCGAGCCGGCGTACTGCTGAAACGGCGAAACTCACGGTTCACCATCATGGCAAAGTCGTGCGATTCCACCTGGAATTCCGTCATGATCATCTCGTTGAGAATGCTGATAACGGGATCGAAGCCGTCCGAAGCGGATTGTCCCTCGGTGTGCGCCTCGAAGGCCGAAAGCTCGCGCAGGAAGTAGCTGTTTTCCAGTTGCTCGACGGCGCGGGCTGAGTCGTTACGGGCCGGGGCCAGGAAGAAGACATTCCACCCCCGGACCTGTTGGTTGGGCGAGGCATTGGCGTGAATCGATATGAACAGGTCGGTCCCGGCCCTGTTGGCGACATCGGCACGATCCTGGAGGCTGACCGTCCGATCCCGATCCCGGGTCATGATCACCTTGAATTCCTTGTCCTTTCGGATCAGCCCGGCCAGTTCGCGGGCGATCCTCAGGGCAACGTCCTTTTCGCGCGTTCCCCTGGGGCCGATGGCACCGTAATCCCTGCCGCCGTGCCCGGGATCGATGACTATGACGTCGATCTTGTCATCGGGACCGAGAACCGGATTGGTGTCGGCCGTGTCTAGCTGGAAGTCGACGTCGGCTATCGAAATCTGTATGCGCGGCGGATCCTGGACGAGCTTGTCGTGCCATTTCTCGACGTTGCGCTTGAGGCGAATCGACACCTGACCCGTGCTCTCGACCTGGTGGGCTTCCAGACGATACATGTACCGTTTGTCGATGCGGGAGAGAAGGCGCGACCGGTTCAGCAGGCCATCGCGGATGGAGACGTTGACCCAATTGCCCTCCGTCATAAATACCTCGTAAGGCAGGGCGGTGGTCAGGTGGATCTCGATAAGGAGCCCGTTGGCTTTGGGAGAGAACGAGATGTCGGTGACGTTGAAGTACTCGGCATCCACCCGCACGAACCGGGACCGAGCGTCCCAGGTGATCTTCCTGTCGTTGACCCTGTCCAGGAAGGGAAGAAACGTCTCTGCCGGAACGTACAACTGACCCTCTTTGAATCGGGCCGGGTACGTCATGTTGTACACGCTGTCACTGAGCTTGAAGAAAGGGGATTCAATCAGGAAGTCGAAGCGGTACGATATGTCCTTGAACCTGACCTCGTGGCCGATGGTCTCCCAGCCGAGACTGCCGCCGAGGATATCCGCCAGCTCAGAGAGCGATATGTACTCGGTCCCGCCGTCCGTGAAAGAGTTGATCTCCTCGTACCCGCCGGCCAGCTGCACCCGGACGGTGGCTCCGGCGCGGGCGGCCAACAGAACGACCAGCATCGGGAGCAGCTTTACCAGGTTTCGGTAGACTCGACCTGCCGGAGGCTTCACTTGTCGACGTCCTTTCTCACGGCCCGCCGGATCTTTCGGTCGGCTTCAGCGCGGGCGATGGCTTGACGCTTGTCGTACTTCTTACGGCCGAGGCCGAGCCCCAGTTCGACCTTAACGTAAGCTCCCCGGAAATACACGGCCAGCGGCACCAGGGTCATGCCTCGCTGCTGGGTACGGATGGCGAGCTTACGGATCTCCCGCTTGTGCATCAGCAGTCGGCGGGGCCGGATCGGGTCATGGTCTTCCTGCGCCATCTTGTACGGCGATATATGCAGGTTCTTCAGCACTGCCTGCCCGTCCTCAACCACGGCATAGGCGTCGGACAGATTGACCTTGCCCTCCCGGACGGACTTGACTTCGCTACCCCTGAGTTCCAGACCGGCCTCGACGGTGCTCTCTATATGGTAGTCATAGCGCGCCTTGCGGTTCCGGGCAATCATCCTGACGGTGGCGTCCTGCTTGACCATCGGCTCACGATAGAAGAAGCCGGATACTATCGCAATCTAAAAAGGCCGGCCGGGGGTGGTGTGCATGCGGTTGGCCCGGCTGACCGGAGGCGACGGCCGCTCTGGCGACCTGTCCGTAAACTATCGGGCAGGACCGCCGATATACGGAAACAAGGCTGGGCATACGAGTAATCCGGTCAGCATGACAAGAGGATGGTTTGCTACCCATGAGCACGGACCAGGCCAGGATCACCGGAACTATACTGGTCGTCGATGATGACGAGGCGATCCTGCAGACTATAAAGACCATTCTGTCCGAATGCGGCCATACTGTCCTGACCGCCAGGGACGGGACCAAGGGACTGGCCGCCGCGGAGCAGACGAGTCCGGATCTGATCCTTATGGATGTCGTTATGCCGGAGATGGACGGCTACGAGACTACACGGCGGCTCAGGGAGAGGCCTCACCTGAAGAATGTACCGGTGATTTTCCTGTCCGGCCGGTCGACCGGCGAGGACGCCGGCCGGTCGTTCGCCCACGGGGGACTGACCTTTGTGAGGAAGCCCTTCTCCACGCAGCAACTTACTGACCTGGTGGCACTTACCCTTCAATCGCTGGATGAGTCCGGGGAGACCGGGTAAAGGAATGTGCGCCATTGACCGATACAACGAACGACTTCACAGTAGAAAAGGTTACAACAATCCAGATGTCGCACCAAATCAGACTTAAGACGGCCAAAGTGCTGGTGGTAGACGACGAGCCGGAAATAACCGACATTGTCGAAACGTTCCTTACCGAATCCGGGTACACCGTCGCCGTTGAAAATGCCTCAACCAACGCCATCAAAAAGGCCAGAGAGTTCCGTCCGGATGTCATTCTGCTGGACATCATGATGCCCGGCCAGGACGGATATGATACCTGCCAGGCACTCAAAAAAGACCCCAAACTCGCTGCCGTCCCGGTCATCTTTCTTACCGGCAAAGACCGGACCGACGATATGGGACGATCGTTTAAGTCAGGCGGCGATATGTTCATCAAGAAACCGTTCTCGTGCGAACGGCTGCTGGAGATTGTCAATATCGTGGTCATGTCTACCAGCCATCCGTAAACCGGCACGGCTGCCGCCGGCACCGGAACTTTTTTCTCTTGACATGTATTGTGCAGTGCACTATATTGGTGACACATGGCTTACCGACTCATAAAGCGCTATCGAAACCGGCGGCTTTACGATTTGCAGGCCAGCCGGACCATCACCCAGGCCGATCTTGCCGGTATGATCAAGGAAGGCCACCGCGTCAAGGTGGTCGACTCGACCACCGGGAGCGACATCACGCTGGCTGTGCTGGGACGGGTATTGCTGGCGGAATCATCCCGATGGCGCGACCTTAAGGAATCCAGAGAGCTGTTGCAGGAGATAATCTATTTGGGAGGTGACAGATCAATGTCGCTTTTGAAGAACACGGTGCTGGCCTCTATCGGCGCCCTGCAGGTAACGAAGGCCAAGGCTGAGAAGATCATCGACGACCTTATCAAGAAAGGTGATCTTGACAAGTCTGATCGCAAGAAGGCGATCATGGAGCTTCTCGAAAAAGCCGAGAAGTCGACCGGCGAATTCAAGGACAAGGTGCTCAGGGAAGCCGGAAAGGCGCAGAAAAGCGCCTCCAGGCTGGCCAGGGATCTCAACTGGGCGCGGCACAATGACCTGAAGAGGCTGGAAACCAGGGTCAACCAACTGGCCAAGGCGGTCAAAGCTCTCGAGCAAAAGATCGGCGGCCAGAGCGGCTGATCAGTCGGTCGGTCGCTCCTTCGTTCGTTCAGCGGGAGCCTGGCTCGGGCGCGGGACCAGCGCATTTGATTGTGCCCGGCCGGGGCGCGTCAGGGTCAGCCAGACATGGACCACGAACAGCCCGACGGTTGCCACCTGAACCGCCGCCGAAACGGCGAACGACCAGGTATAGGCCACGGAACCGTAAGAGAGTTCCAGGCCGCGCCAGGTTACCATACTGATAAGGCTCACGTTGGCGAGCCAGAAGTGCCACGGTATCCAGTGAGGGTACCGCAGGGCGCGGCCCGCAAATGACGGCAGTGCGAAATACGCAAGGCTGTAAGCCGCCATGGAAATGAATCCCAGTAGATTGAAGTGCAGGTGGGCAAACCCGGCGGCGGGACCGAGATCAGTTAGATAGCCCAGCCCTTCACAGGCGGCGGCCAGCCCGAGGTATACCAGGGCTGCGTAAGCGAACCTTCGAGAATATCCCTTCACCTTTATACACTACCGTCGGAGCGGCCCGGACGGCCGGTTCGCCTACAGCAACCGCCCGAACTCGTCTTCATTGATCGCCGTAACGCCGAGCGCCTTCGCCTTGTCGAGCTTGGAGCCGGGGTCAGCGCCGCACAGCAGGAAATCGGTGGCCCCGGATACCGAACCGGTTACTTTTCCTCCGGCTTTCTCGACCAGTTTCCTGAAATGGCCCCGCGGGCGCGAGAGGGTGCCGGTAATGACGATTGACTTGCCGCTCAGCCGGCCTTTCTTCTTTGCCGACCGGTACTCCGGAAACGCCACGCCGCCCCGGCGCAGTTTTTCAATCATGCCCCGGTTTTCCTCGCCGGCGAAGAATTCGGAGATGTTCCGGGCGATTATCGGCCCAATTCCGTCGATTTCCGTAAGCTCCGGGATATCGGCCGTGGCCAGCTTGTCGAATGAACCTGCGTACTCGGCCAGCAGCAGCGAGGCCGTCTCACCGACCCCGATAATGCCGAGGGCATTGATGATTCGGGGGAGTTCGGCGTGCCGGGCGCGATCGATGTTGTCAAGAAGGTTCTGCGCCCTCTTGTCGGCCATCAGATCGAGCTTGAGCAGTTGCTCCCTGGTGAGAAAGAACAGGTCGGCCGGGTCGCTGACCAGTTTCTCCCGTATCAGCTGGCGGGCCAGCTTGTCACCAAGCCCCTCGATGTCGAACCCCGCCTTGGACGCGAAGTGAAACAGCCGGCCCTCGAGCTGGGCGGGACAGGCCGCATTAGGACAACGATGGGCCGCCTCACCTTCCGGCCGCACGACGGTCGTGCCACACGATGGACAATTTCTTGGGAAGACCACCTTACGGCTGCCTTTTGGCCGCTTGTCCGTGACAACCTCGACGACCTCAGGGATAACGTCTCCGGCCCGCCTGACGACGACCGTGTCGCCGGGTCGGGGATCCAGCCGTTTGATGTCATCCTCATTGTGCAGCGACGCGCTCGAGACTGTCACGCCCGAAACCCGCACCGGCTTTAGCCTGGCCACCGGCGTTACCACGCCGGTTCTCCCCACCGAAAACTCCACTGACTCCAAAACCGTTTCGGCCAGTTCGGCCGTGAACTTCCAAGCCACCGCCCAGCGGGGAGCGCGTGATATCTGTCCCAGCGCTTCCTGTTGGGCGAAGCTGTTCACCTTAACGACCATACCGTCGATCTCGTAGTCGAGCTCCGCCCGTCGGGCCTCCAGTTCCGGGAATGTCGCGGCCACGTTTTCGATGCCGCGTAACAACCGGATATGTTCGTTAGTCGAAAAGCCTTCTGTCTTAAGCAGTTCAATTACGTCGGACTGCGAGGCCAGCCCGGGCAGCCGCGTGTCCGAGATCCCATAGGCGTAGAAAATGAGCGGGCGGGAAGCAGTCACCCTGGGGTCAAGCTGCCGTAGCGACCCGGCGGCGCCGTTTCGAGGATTCGCCAGCGGGGCCGCTCCCGCCGCAACCAGCTGGCGGTTGAGTCGCTTAAAGGCCGACCGCCGTATGATGACTTCGCCTCGGACCTCCAGGCGCCGGTAGGCGCGCCCGCTCTTTTCCGAAAGCCTCAGCGGGACGTTGCGGATTGTTTTGATGTTGGCGGTGATGTTTTCACCGGTGGTGCCGTCGCCGCGCGTTGAGCCCAGGACATACAGCCCGTCTTCGTACACGAGTTCGACGGCCAGACCGTCGAGCTTGGGCTCGGTGACGTATTCGATCTCGGTTGACTCAGCCAGGCCCTCGGTGACGCGGCGGTTGAAGTCGGCAAACTCCTCCCGGTTGGTGACTTTCTGCAGTGACAGCATGGGCAGGCGGTGACGAACCGATTCGAACCGTTTCGACGGTTCGGCGCCCACTCGCTGACTCGGCGAGTCCGGCGTCGCGAGCTCCGGACACAGGCTTTCCAGCTCGAGGAGCCTGTCAAAGAGCCGGTCGAAGTCCGCGTCGCTGATCGTCGGACTGTCCTCGACGTAGTACAAACGGTTATGGTAGTTGATTGTCTGAATCAGCCGCTTGTGTTCGGCGGCGGCCTTCTTGTCGGGACCTGGCATGGAATCAATTAACGACCGGGCGCCGCAGACTGTCAACCACTATCAGGTGGCATGCTGTTCCCGGTGCTGGCGTCGCACCTGCTTGCGAAAGCTGGAAATGAACTGCCCCGCGATGTCATCCACGATGTCACCGACCCAGATCCCGACCAGCGAGTTGTCCTGGGCGACGTCGGCCACGACGGATTCGGCAAGGAGATAACTGCGCACGGCGCGGGGGAGCCGGGCAAACCGGAGAAGCAGGGCGGTACGTTGGGGATTGGCCATGAGCTTGGGGTCGGCCATACGGCGGCGGAAGTCGAGCCATCGTACATCAGCCGGTGAAGGGTCGGCCGGCAGGGCCAGACCATCCCGGACCGGCCAGTGCCGTCGCGGTCGGGAGACCTCGATGAACAGCAGCCGCCCGTGCATGTCCAGATCCAGCCGCACGTATTCCGATTCGAGGTAGGAAAAGAACCGGTGCCGGCGGGAGAAGGGCGCTACCTGCACGTACAGCGTATCTTCTTCCAATTGATAAAAACCCCGACCGGTTGAGAGTTCACCGATCGGGGAATCGATTCTGAGTTTAAGCGCCGGTGGGCTTGTCATCTGAGATCTCTGACGCGCTGCTTGGCCTGTTCGGCCTCCAGCGTGCCGGGGTGCTCCTCGATAACCCTCTGGAACAACTGCCGCGCTTCATCGGTCTTGCCGAGTTCCTGCTTGGAGCGGGCCAGCTTATACAGGGTCGGAGCCACCTTGGCCGAGGAGGGGTAATCATTCAGCAGGAGCTCGAACTCGGCCACGGCCTGGGCGAAATCCCCCATGGCGTAATAACACTCGCCGATCCAGTAGTGAGCGTTGGAAGCGTTCTCGTGCTTCTCACACGACTGCAGGAATTCCTGGAAGCGGCCGATGGCCTTTTCGTATTCGCTGTTTCGTGTCAGAATAAAGGCGTCGTCGTAGGCGGCGATACAGTCAGCCTCGAGCGCCTGCGCCGGAGGCGGTGAGGCGGTATCGGCATTCTGTGCCTCCGACTGCGAGCCGGGAGAACTTCTGGGCGGCAGCTTTATCACCTCCTGCTGGTTCATCTGGTCGATTCTCGCCATGAGGTCGTTGTAGTTTTCCAGAAGCTGCGCGATCTGCTGCTGCATGTTCTCGCTGGAGACGCGGATCTCGTTCCGGAGCCGGTTGTCGGACTCGGCCCCGGTGATTACGGTCGAATCCATACTCTGGACCATCCGCAGAGTCCGCTGGTTCTGGTCCTCAATGGCGGTAAGCCGATTCTTGACCTCTTCAATGTCTCGCTTCGTGATGCAGCCGCTTGCCGCCAGGCCGAAACAGACAGCCGCCATCACGCCGATGACGGCTATCCTTCTGGTTCGCCTCGTGCTCATACCTGTTATACTCGCCGTCGCTATTGCGAGATGATTCTAAACTCGCACCGGCGGTTCTTGTCCCAGGCCGTTTCATCATGGCCAGCGTCGACCGGGCGTTCCTTGCCGTAACTGATCACCGAGATCCGCGCAGCAGTGATGCCGAGGCCGACCAGATAATCCTGGGCCGACTTGGCACGCTTCTCGCCGAGCGACAGGTTGTACTCGATAGTACCGCGCTCGTCGCAGTGCCCCTCGATCTTGATTATGACATCCGGGAATTCGTTGAGCAGGGCGTAGTTTGCATCCAGTGACGCCTTGGCGTCAGCGCGAAGGTTGAACTTGTCAAAGTCAAAGTAGACCGTCTTGAACTGACTCTCCTTCAGCACCGGTTTGGGTGGTGGCTGAGGAGGTGGCTGAGGAGGCGGCGTCGTCGTGTCTTCAACGACGACGGGCATTGTGTCTATCGGTACTTCTGGGACAACCTCCTTCTTGCCGCCGCAGGAGACCCCGGCCGCGTATATCACGGCGGCACCGAGCATCAAAACCAACAGAAGCCTTTTCATCTTCCTGATCCCTCCCTGGTGGGTCACGGTATTGTTCAGTTTGTTCTTTTCAGATCCCTGATCGCTCGAATCTACGCATTGCTCAAAAGTCGGTCAATAAAAAAGGGGGAGGCGTTTTGGGTTTTTGCCGGGGGACGGGGTTATTCGCGCCGGCGGCAGGCTTTTCTTAGCGGAGCGGCCCCCAGTCCGGATTGGAGCAGCCGCCCGAGCGAGTGAGACGGCGCTGATTGCGGCCTGAGATGTCCATGGTAAACACCTCCCGGGGGCCGAGGCGGTTGGACGAGAAGATGATGTGCTTACCGTCCGGGGAGAAATGGGGATTCTCGTTCATGCCAAGTTCTGTCAGTATACGGTAGCTGGTGCCGGAGGTGTCTGTGGAGGCCAGATCGAAACGTCCCCGCTTGTCGCGACTCACAAACGTTATCCGGTCGCCACGCTGCGACCAGACGGGAGAATCGTTGTAGCCGCCCCGGTAAGTCAGCCGCCGGACGTTCAGGCCAAAGGCATCCATGATATAAACCTGCGGCGAGCCCGTGCGATCGGAGCTGAAGGCGATCATCCGCCCGTCCGGAGACCAGGTGGGGGCGGTGTCTATTGCCCAGTGATGGGTGAGGCGCTTGATTATTCGGCCGTCCCGATCGATCAGGTAGATTTCAGAGTTGCCGTCCCTGGTCAGAACGCAGGCAATCTTGTCGCCATCCGGGGAGACCGCCGCTGCCGCGACAAGGCCGGGGAAGGAAGCCACCTTTGTGACCTCGCCGGTGGATATGTCCACTTTGAAAAGTTGGGGATCTCCCTCGACATAGCTCGTAAAGTACAGCTCGTCGCCGTCGGGAGCAAAGGCGGGGGAGAGGTTAGTGGACCCGTTACTGGTGAGCTGTCGCTCGTTGGCGCCGTCGTAATCGGCGACGAACAGTTCCTTGGCCGCCTCGATCTTTCGGATATAGGCTATCTTCGTTCGGAAAATCCCCCGTTCGCCCGTCAGGTTGTAGACTACCTCGTTGGCGATGTCATGGCCGAGTTCGCGCCAGTAGGCGCGGTTGTATTCCAGTCGGCCATTTGCCACCTGCCGTCGACGCACGGTTTCGAAGAGTTTCCAGGCCACGCGCAGGTTCCTGCCGGGGAACTCGGCCTCGAGTTTGACCACGAGATCGGCACCGAGGCGTTCCCAGCCGAGCAGATCAAGCTCGAAAATCTCGTAGGTTTTCAGATAGAAGCTGTCGAGCGGCACGAGATCGAAGTCGGCGTAGAAATCCAGGTCCCGCTGAATGATGGTAGTAGTGTAGCGCATCAGGGCGGAGTCGTCAGCCGTGATGTAGCGGTTGCCGACGTACTTCATCTCGTCCACGCCAATCGGCGTCGGCTGGACGTCGCCGGTGCGAAGGGTATCGAAGAGGACGTTGCGGACGCGTTCGTCCTGCGCGGAGGCGGACGCGAAGGCCGCAAGGGACAGGACTACGAGCAACAGGTGACGTTTCATAGAGGCTCCTTCACGGCTCATACTTGAACGGCAGGGTTATACCGATGATCTCATCGGGGAAACTCTGGGGCAGGGGAGGGAAAGGGGCGGCGCGCTCGACGGCCCGCACACAGGCCTCATCGTAGGCCCGTATGCCTGATGGTTCCTCGACCCGCAGTTCGATGACCCGACCGGATTTAAGAACCTGGAAGTACACGTCGCATACTATGCTGTAGTCCGCCGCTATGGGATTTCGCCAGTTGGACTGAATCTTGTAAAATGCCTGGGTAAACCAGTACGGGTAGTCAAATGAAGCGTTGTCGATAGTAGCGCCGGCAAAGGGCGTCCCGCCACTGGCGCTGACCTCCGCGGAACCCGAGTCGCTGCCCGGCTGTCGGGTCGCGCCCTGCTCCGCCTGTGGCTGGTAAGGCTTTTCCTCGCGTTCCTCCTCCGCCTGCGGCTCGTCTTCGGGTTCGGTAATCTCCGCCGCGGGTGCGGTAGTCGGCTCGTTTATCGGCACTTCGACGGGCTCCGGTTCCAGTGCTCGGGGGATTTCCACCGGCGGTAATTCGACCGGTTCGGCGGCCGGCATGAAAGGAGCAGAGGTCAGGGAGACGGTAATCACTTCCCCTTGCATCTGGTGCCTGACATTCAGGGGCGAAACAATGACCGTGACCGTCACCACGAGCAGGTGAAGTCCTATCGAGAAGACTACGCCCTGCTTCATACGGAACTCCTTCCCGCTACCGCCTGGGCTGCCCTTCTTCGTGGGCCGTGACCAGGCCGATCGATTCGATGCCCATTTCCTTGATACGGCCGATCACGTTGATCGCGGTACCGTAGGCGATGGTTGAATCCCCCCGCAGGTAGACGGAGGCCGTGTTTTTGGCGCGGAGTTCGCGGTCAAGCGCCTGCTCGAAGTTCTCCAGCCGCGTCCAGACGTCGTTGACGTAGACTCCCCCCCTGGCATCAATGGTCACGACAACACCGGATGCCTCTTTATCGAGCGCGGCGGCGCGGGTTTTGGGCAGTTCGATCTCGATACCGGATTGCAGGAGAGGGGCGGAAATCATGAATATGATCAGCAGGACCAGCACGACGTCGACCAGGTTTGCAATGTTGATATCGGCAACGGCGCGGTATGTGCGACGGCGGTGACGCATCAGCGCTCTTCCTTCTTGGCCCGGGCGATGAAATCGAGAATGAAGGCAAAGGAGCGGTCGTTCAGCTGCTTGACCTTGTTGTTAGCCCAGTTGTAGCCGATTACGGCCGGTATGGCCGCTCCCAGCCCGACGATTGTCGCCAGCAGGGCCTCGGCAATCCCGGGTGCCACCACCGCCAGCGAGGCCGACCCGCGCTCTCCCACCGACCAGAATGAGTCCATGATGCCGACCACCGTGCCCAGGAGCCCCATGAACGGCGCCGAACTGCCGGTAGTGGCAAGGAATATCACCCGCCGCTCCAGCCTGGACAACTCCTCGGTAAGGCTGCGCTCCATGGTCATCTCGACTATTTCGAAATCGTCGTGGTTGAGCGGTACGGTTTTCTCTCTCAGGCCGCCCGCCTCGTTCCGCCTCTCCCTGAGTTGGCTGATCTCGTTCTGACCGGCCAGATAGATGTTCGACAGCGGTGAGAGCCGGTATACCTTGGCCTGACCGGCTATGTCGGCGATTCTGCGGGACCGTTGAAACTGCTGGGCAAAGCCGCTGCTGGATTGATCGACGACGCGAAACAGGCGCCACTTCTGAAAGATGATGGCCCAGGAGACCAGCGACATGACCACCAGGACGAGCAGAATGAAAATCCCGAACGCCGAAGTCTGGCCGACGATCTGCCAGACCGACCCCGAGAACAACCCGAGTAGAATAATTCTGACCATAATCGAGCTACGTCTACCTCTTATACATGTTTCGCCGTCGTTTTATCCCCGGGAAAAAGAGCGTACCGGGCGGGCCTGCCGTATTTCGCCGGGTTGCCAACCGAAATCACTCGTAGCTACGAACAATCGGCGGCACTTTCAACATAAAACTTGACTTGCGGTTCACGGCGGTCCATATATGGACCGTTTTTCGTACGCGAACCTTCAAATCTCAGGGAGGAAGATATGAAAAGACTGTTCGTGGTTTTTGTCTGCCTTCTTCTGGCCATAGCGATCATCGGCGGCTGTTCGTCGCAGGAGGAGTCTCCGGAACAAACGGGTGCCGCGGGACAGCCCGAAGAGATGGCGGACACCACTCGCATGGACTCGGCAATGCCCGGGGCTGCTGACGTCGACACGACTGCAACCGCTCCCGCTGAGGAGCCGCCCACGACTCCGTAAAAGCTGTCGCGGCCCTGACCCATACTCGCCAGGTAAAAATGAAAAAGCCTCCCGCCGTCGGCGGGAGGCCTCTCTATTCATGGGCGCTGCGGCCGGTACTAGTCTTCAATCATCTCCACGTTCGCTCGTGGCACGACGGCGCGGGTGCCTTCATCAAACTCTACCTCCAGGACACGTGCCCTGGACCCCGATTCCAGTTCCTGCAGGGGAGCGGGCAGATCGGTGACCTTGCCAAGGCGTCCGAAATGCGGATGACGGATGACCCGGACCGGTGAGCCGACGGTCAGGCCGCCCATGGTTGCCGTCCTTGCCACCTGCTCGCTGCTTTCAGACACGACGGGGACCACCACCTCCGGACGAATCACCCCTGCTCGGATCTGCGTGGCGCCGTTGATGCAGGCCATTTCACCCTCGTGCCGCTTGAGCAGATCGAACGTCTTCTGAGCCATATTGATCTGTCCGAATCCTTCCGTTACGACGAGAGTGATGTTGATATCCTCCGAGCCGGTGATGGCCACTCCGATGTCATAGCCCAGAAAGTCGCGGAGGTCCTTGTCGTCAAACCCGCCCACCACGATGCCGCGGACGCCGGCACTGATCGCCTTCTTGAGGGCCGAGGCCGTGACGAGCGATCCCCCCACGACCACCTTGCCGGCCAGATCACTGCTGATAAGGTCGTCCGACAGGACGGTGGCGTTGTCGGGTGTCGCCACCCGGATGTTCCCGAACGTTTCGCCGCCTATGCCAAAGATGCCCTGCACGAATGAGGCCTGGCAACTCACGACCACCCCCTCGTTGGGCAGTACTTCCGTAACCTCCCCCCGCAGATAGGCCCTGACTTCCACCGGCGCCGGTTCGCCCCTTTGCAGGATCTGGCCGGTCACGTGCGAGATGGATTCGATAGCGCCGTCAATCGTCGCGTAACAGTAATTCTTGAATATAAACAGCGTTCGGGACAGCGCGATAGGCTCGTTCTCCGTGATCCGGTCGCCGACCTTCTTGAGCATCACCATCTCGATGTCCTCGGGCGGCAAGCCCAGCTTGTTGGCGACGTTGATCGGCACGACGTTTCCCGGAAGCAGCGTCCGGGCCACGACGTCATCCGGCTTCACTTTGTCCCCGACCTTCACCATCACCTCGCCCTTGAGTGGAAGGATGCGGTGCTTCCGGACAATGATGCGCTCAGTAACTTTAAGGCCGGGAGTATAGGCGTGGGCCATCGGCGTCCCTTTCTCTCATTGTTTACTTACCTTACCGTTTGCGGCGCCTGCGACTCAGGATTACCACGGCGGCTATAACCACCAGCACGGCGATCCCGATGGGAACGAAACCCCTTGACTTCTTTCCCTGCCGGGACTCGAGGTCCGCCACCTTTACCTCTTCCACGGGCACGGAGGCCTCGATCTCCTCGGTTGAGAACGATGTCACGATATCGGCGAAAAGCTGTTTGCTCTCCTCGAAGAGCGAATCCGGCGAATAGAAGTAGAAGTTGGCGATCCCGTGCTCATAGAACTTGAGCATCAGGAGGTTCTTCTTGAAGACCTCGCCGTCCTCAAGGATGTCGGTGACGATCGCCGCCGTATGCGTCTGAGCATCGTACAGCGGCGCGTTCGACTTCATGTTGGTCATGAAGTTCCCCACCGGATAGTAGGCGACCTCTTCGCCGAACATGTCGCCCAGATTCGACAGGACCGAATCGATTTGGCTCTCGCTCAGTTGTCCCACAGTGTCTACCGTCAGGATAAGATACACGTCATCCGCAAACCGTGCTCCTTCATGGGGGGAGAGAACCACGTCGTACTGAAATGTCAACGGGTCGGTGCCTCCCCTCTGCAGGTAGTAGTCGACGGTGCGGTAATCGGCACGGATCCACGTATCCGGATAGGTGAAGTGGAACTTGCCGTTGAAACTGATGAACACTTCGGCGGCCGGGCTCGATGAAACGATCAACACGAGCACCAGGCTGGCGAACGCCAGGCGAACAAGTCGCCCGCTAGATTTGCCTGCTATCAACATGTTCTGCCTTAGAGTTTGTCGATATCGGGATAGATATCCAGTTCTTTCATCCACGTCTTCAGGTATGATACGCGCTCTTCCTCGTCGAGCACCGAAAGGTTAAACGGCCGGCCGCGGCCGTCGAGGATAACGCCGGCCACGCCGCCGTACAGCGTCCTTTCGACCTTGTCTCCCCTGCCGGCACCCAGGTCAAAACCGCGCTCCGGTTCGAGCACCGCCCGCACTTTCAGGGGCAGCCCGTCTTCACCCAGACCGAGCGGGAAGTGCTTCATTTCGAGGTAGTCCAGAGTGCCCGAGACGGGGCCGTCCGGAAGCTCGATCCGGTACTTCATCACGGGCCCGCGTTTTTTGGCCGTACCTGCGGCTGCGACGCAGGTTCCCAGGTGGATCAGGCAGTCCTTTTCAAACACCTCGGTGGCCGCCTTTGGCTGTACCTCGGTCAGCACGCCGAGCTGCGGCATCATGAAAATCGAGTCCACGGCCAGGCGCGTCACGCCCTCGGGCATGAAAGCGTCGATCATCATCAGGGCCGCCTGCTGCCGGCGCGGCGCGTGCGACAACACTCCGCCCGAGCCGATGAGCATGTCGAGAGTCATCATGTTGACGATTGTCTGACCGGACGAAGACTGCTCAAAGGCATCGGCGATGGTCCTCTGCTGCTGCACTCCCTTGAGCACGGTGGCGAAGGACCGATGCTGCTTTAAGGCCAGGCGAAGAGCTTCTTTGGCAATGGCCTGTTCGAAGACGAGTTCTTCCAGCGACTGGGGAATGGTCGTCGGGCGGATCATCTTGTTCTTTACGCGGTTGCGAAGGTCCCGCTCGTCCATCTTGAATGGCACCCAGCGCATCACCATCGGCAAGGTCGCCTCGGCAAAGACGTTGGAAATCGAGTACGACATGCCCAGGTTGGCCGACACCGTGCGGTTGAACTCGGGTGTTGAGCCGTCGGGGCGAAATACCGAGAAGATGTCGGTGGTGGCCCCGCCAATGTCAACACCGAGGGCTTCGATGTTATACTGCTTGGCGATTGTCTGTATGATCAACCCGACCGCCCCCGGAGTGGGCATGATGGGGGCGTCGGTCCACCCCATAAGCTTTTTGTAACCCGGCGCCTGAGCCATGACGTGCTCCATAAAAAGCTCATGGATTTCCTCGCGGGCAGGACCCAGGTTCTCGCGCTCGAGCACCGGACGCAGGTTCGCGACCGTGCGCAGATCGACCTTGTCGGCCAGGGTGCTTTTGACGTCCTCCATCGCATCCTTGTTGCCGGCATAGATAATGGGCAGCTTGTAGCCGGAGCCGAGGCGCGGACGAGGGTCGGCCGCGGCCACGAGTTCGGCGATCTCCACGACGTGGGTTCGGGTCCCGCCGTCGATACCGCCCGAGAGGAGGATCATGTCGGGGCGGAGGAGGCGGATGCGCTCGATCTGCTGGTGCGGCAGGCGCTTGTCGTTGGACGCGATCACGTCCATCACGATCGCGCCGGCGCCGAGCGCGGCACGCTCGGCTGATTCCGCCGTCATGGACCGCACCACTCCGGCCACCATCATCTGCAATCCGCCGCCGGCCGACGAAGTGGAAATATAGATGTCCGTGCCGACATTGCCCTCCGAAGGCTTTATAAACTTGTCGGATTCGTCGAGCAGCTTTCGACCCGTCAACTCTTCAAGCTCGGCCACGGCGTTGAGCACGCCCATCGTCACGTCTTCAAACGGGGCTTCAACAGTCGTCGGAGCTTCTCCGCGCGAAATGAGGCGGTACTCACCGTTGATGTATTCAATAAGGATTGCCTTGGTGGTGGTCGAGCCGCAGTCGGTCGCGACTATAACTCGTATCTCGTTCGGGTTATCGAAATCTGCCATCGCTTTCCTGCTCTCAGCCAGTCTCCTGGGTATGTTGTTGTGGTGCAGCGTGCTGAGCGAGACCGCCTGGCGCTCGATTCAGTCACACAGCCGGTTAGTATAATACAACACCGGCCCGCTGTAAAGCCACATTTTCCCGCCGTCTGCCGGCCCGCCTGCCGCCGCCTGTCGACCCGACCCCGCCGCTGCCGCTTCTTTATAGGCCCCGGTCTCTCCGGCTGCCATATTGCCTGGAGGTAACCGGATCATGTCCTTTCTGCGCCGCGTCAGCACGTTCCGCCCACGGTGACCGGTGTATTCCGCTTCGCCCCGGTCAGCGGTACCGTGCTGGCGGTCGAGCGGTTACCAGGTATAGTGCAGTTTAATTCCGACGGCGTGCAAAGGTTCGTGAGCAGCTTTGCCTGCCGGTCTAAACACGGGAACCGGATTGAAGTGCGAACCTTGCGGGAGTATGCGTGCAACGTGGCCGGTCTGTTTTTTCGCTTGACTTGACCTGTCCTGAGTCCTAGATTCGAAGCTCTGCAACTGGAGTATGTGCAGAATCAGGATTTCGCCGCAGCGGGCCTGGGCAAACGCGTTACGGTCAATTGGCATTTGATGCCTCAGCCTCGGGTTCGTCTTTATGTATGGTTGTGGCCGGTTAATGGCTTGACTAGCCCACGCGTAAGGATTGGACATTGTATAAAAGACTCCGTTCAGGCAGCCGCAAGATGCGCGTGGCGCTTTTTCTCTGTTTTTCTGTCCTCGTTATCCCCATACTGATCGCCGTCGGCCCGGCCACGGCTGAAGAAGAGTCCCCGGCCGGCGACACTCTTGTGTCGGCCGAACGGCTCGACAGCCTGACCGCGTTTCAGATCGCCCGGCCGGTGACGAACGCCCGAGCTGAGGACAACCCGGATGACGGCGGCGGCGCCGCCCTGATCAAATGGGATCACTCTCCTGACGACCACGAGGCCGGAACGGTTACGACCTACATTGTCTATCGTTCCGAGTCCCCGGACAGCCTCTTTGTTGAGGTGGGCGACGTGCCGAAGGGTGTTTTCGAGCTTATTGACGGCAACACGGTCGACGGCCGTACTTACTTTTATAAAGTGGTGCCCGTGGCCGGGCCCGGCGCACCGGAGCAAGCGCTCCTGGCAATGCTGAACGCGGCAGACCTCACCGATCCGGTCAGCTCTTCTGCCCAGTGGTTCGATTTCCGCCGGATCAACGTGTTCGTGGGTACGATGCTGCTCAGTTTCTTGATCATATTCATGATTATACGGGCCAAATCGGGCAAAGAGCTGTTCATACGCAAGATCGCCGGCATGGAGGCGGTAGATGAGGCCGTCGGCCGAGCCACCGAGATGGGTCGCAAGATTTTCTTTGTTCCCGGTATCAACGACATGGATAACGTTCAGACGATTGCCGGGATTACGATCCTCGGGCGGGTCGCCGAGCTGGCCGCGCAGTACGAGACCTGGCTCGAGGTACCTGTTTGCCGTTCGCTTGTGCTGGTCACGGCCAAAGAGGTGGTCCGCGAGGCCTACGCCAAGGCCGGCCGTCCGGAAGCCTTCCAGGAGAACCAGGTGCACTACTTGACCGACGACCAGTTCGGCTACGCCGCGGCCATCGACGGCATGGTCGTTCGGGAGAAGCCCGCCACCATTTTTTACATGGGCGCGTTTTTCGCGGAGTCGCTGATTTTGGCGGAGACCGGCAATGCCACCGGGGCCATTCAGATAGCGGGCACGGCGATGCCATCGCAATTACCCTTTTTCGTGGCCTCCTGCGACTACACCCTTATAGGAGAAGAATTGTTCGCCGCCTCGGCCTACCTTTCCAAGGAGCCGAAACTTCTCGGTTCTCTCAAGGGTCAGGATATGGGCAAGGCGGTTATTCTTTTTGCCATTATTGCGGGGATTATTTTGGAGACGTTCGGTATCTGGAGTCTTTCGAGCCTGTTTACAGTGATCGAGTAATCTTATGCGCAGAGAGATCCCGCTTTTCATAACCGGCCTTGTAGGCGTTGTGTTTGTCGTCCAGTACTTTATCCCCCACTATCCGTTCAACCGCATGAACGGCTGGTTCTCCGACTGGTTCTCGATTGTCGCAGCCTGCGCGATCGTCCTGGGCGCCCTCAACCTCATGATGATTTCCGGGCAGAAGATTATCAAGCGGAAGCCGGACTGGGGATACGCCCTCGTGATCATTCTCTCCTTTGCCCTGATCACTATCATCGGGTTTGCCGATGGTGAGGGATTCCGCGAACCGGGGACGAATTTCGACTGGCTGTATGTTTTCATCTACATCCCGCTGTCGGCGACAATGTATGCCATCCTGGCCTTCTTTGTTGCCTCGGCCGCCTACCGGGCTTTTCGTGCCCGCAACGCGGAGGCGACCCTGTTGCTGCTGGCGGCGTTTTTCGTGATGCTCGGCCGGGTGCCGATCGGCAATGTCCTTACGTGGTTTATGCCGGAGGGGGCGCGGTTGTCCGACCTGGCCTCGTGGATCATGAATTTCCCGCAGACGGCCGGCCAGCGCGCCATCATGATCGGTATCGCGCTCGGTCTGGTGTCCACCTCGTTGCGCATTATCCTCGGGATTGAGCGCTCCTACCTGGGGGGGGATTAGCGTATGAGCACGAAGGTCAGGGAAATCATCGCCATGTCCCTAATCGCTGTTTTCTGTGTGGTTATGTACATAGGCAAAGTGTCGGGCTGGACGCATGGGTTTCAGTTCCCGGTCTGGTTGTCCGTGGTGGTGCTGGCCGTCATAGGCTTGTCCCTGCTGTGGATGCTGGTCCGGACCGTCAGGGGTCGCCTGGTGGAACGCCGGGTGGTATTCCTTTACGTCGGTATAGCCGTTGCCCTGCCTCTGTTCATGCCGCTGTCGCAGGATATCATCGTTTCCGATGAAGTGCGGGCGGTGTACGAGGCGGTTCAGGAGTTGTCACCGGGATCCCGGGTTCTGGTATCATTTGACTATGATCCGGCGTCCGCTCCGGAGCTTCAGCCGATGGCGGAATCGTTCATGACGGAGTGCTTCAGAAGGGACATCAAGGTGGTCGTCATGGGTCTGTGGCCCCAGGGACCGCAGCAGGCGAACATGGCCATTGCGAAGGCGCTGGCCCGGGAGGAGATCGCCGGCAAGGATCTCAAATACGGCATTGATTACGCCAACCTGGGATACCAGGCGGGCAACGAGTTCGTTATTCAGCGGATGGGTTCTGACTTCAAGTCGATGTTCAAGACCGACTATCGCGGTCAGGCGTACGACGACATCCCCCTGGTCAGAAACGTAAGGAATTTCTCCAACATAGATTACTCGTTCAACTTATCCGCCGGCTTTCCCGGCACGGTGGAATGGGTTCAGGTGGCCGTCGACCGCTACGGCTTGAGAATGGGTGCGGGCAATACCGCGGTGCAGGCGCCGACCATTTATCCTTACCTGCGCTCCGGCCAGCTTGTCGGGCTGATAGGTGGTATGAACGGCGGAGCGGAGTTTGAGCGGCTGACGAGCACACAGTCAAAGGCGACCAAGTTCATGCTGTCCCAGTCGCTGGCGCACATTATCGTCATCGCGTTCGTTATCATCGGGAACGTGGCCTTCTTCCGGAGCGGCCGGAAATCGGCGCTGCGAGGTTAGATCGGAGCAATCACGCATGGAACATTTCGGACTCTGGGTCGCCGCCTTCCTGACACTCGGGATTTACTCCTTCCTGTATCGTGACAACGCCTGGTACAAGCTGAGTGAGGCGATATTCATCGGCATCTCGGCCGGTTACTGGGTGGTGTCGCTGTACTGGGACAACTTCTACGGCAAGTTCTGGATCGGCAAAGGGGAGGACCCGTGGTTGTGGGTGGGCGCCGTGCTGGGAATCCTCATGCTGATGAGGCTGGTGCCCAAGATCGGCTGGATTTCGCGCTGGCCGCTGTCGTTTATTGTCGGCGCCACGGCCGGACTGTGGATGATGAACTACTTTTCTTCGAACATCATGCTGCAGGTGAGGGACACCATGATCCCGCTGCTGGGCCCGGGCTTCAGCGCCTCGCCGTACGCAATCGTCGGTAACGTCGTGGTGGCAATCGGGACGTTCAGCGGCCTTGTATACTTCTTCTTTTCAAAGGAGCACAAAGGGGCGTTCGGCGCGACGGCCAAAGTGGGGATATTTTTTATCATGGTCACTTTCGGTGCCTCCTTCGGCTACACGGTCATGAGTCGTATGTCACTCCTGATCGGCCGTATCGACTTCCTTTTCTCCGACTGGCTGGGGTTGGTGCTGTAGTGTCGTCCGGCAAGGTCAAAACCCGGGGATGGATTCTCGCCTCTCTTCTTGTTCTGACCATTCTGTTCAACGTGTCACTCTCGGGCACGTGCGCCGCGCAAACTGATCTGGCGCCGCCGGGTGAAGCCGCCCTGGATGATTCCACCGATATCATTATAGCCGAACCGGTTACGTCGGTAATTGCCTCCGATCACAAGTATGACGACGGCGAGATGATCGATCTTGGATGGGTTCCCTCCATCGACGACCAGTTGCTCGGGGGGACGGTCAAGGGGTACCGCGTCTATCGAATCGTCAACGACGGCGCCCCGGATATTGTGGCCGAACTGCCGCCGCGGTCCTACCTTTTCCTGGATCAGTCCGCCCACCGCGACAGCAGCTACGTCTACTACGTTTCGGCCGTGACGTCGAACGCTGAGTTCGCCTCCCTCAGGACGGCCCCGATCTCACCCGGGCGTGAATGGATAAATTACGAGAAGAAATACCTGTTTTTGATTGCGCTCATTATCGGCGGCTCGGTGGTCTTTTTCATTGAGACGGCGCGCCGGGGGAAAAAGCTGTTCGTGCGTAAAATCGCCGGGCTGGAGGCCGTTGACGACGCCGTGGGCAGGGCCACCGAGATGGGGCGGCCCATTCTTTTTGTCCCCGGCATTCTGGATATGAACGACGTGCAGACGCTGGCCGGGCTGACCATTCTCGGTCGCGTCTCGAGAGTCATTGCCGACTACGATACGCAGATATTCATGCCCGTTTCGCGATCGCTTGTCATGACGGCGGCGAGAGAAACGATCAAGGCGTCATATCAGTCGGCCGGCCGACCGGAGAAGTACAGCGACGACATGGTCAGCTACGTTACCGACGAACAGTTCGGTTACGTGGCGGCGGTCGACGGTATCATGGTCCGCGAGAAGCCGGCCACGGTGTTCCTGCTCGGCGCCTTCTTTGCCGAGTCACTGATTCTGGCCGAGACGGGCAACTACATCGGCGCCATTCAGATTGCCGGCACCGCCCGCCCGGCGCAGTTGCCCTTCTTCATCGCTGCCTGCGACTTCACGCTGATCGGTGAAGAACTGTTCGCGGCCTCGGCCTATCTTTCCAATGAGCCCAAGGCCCTTGGCTCGCTCAAGGGGCAGGACGTGGGCAAGGCGATAGCGATGGTGACCATCTTTGTCGGCGTGATCGGCATTACGATTGACCTGGCGTGGAACGTCCAGTCCATGCATTGGCTGGTCGGAACCTTGAACGACATCTTCTCTACCAGGTGACCCGGATATGAAACGGTACGTACCGCTGGCAATCACGTTTCTTGTGGGCACGCTCCTGATCGTGTCGGTGTTCATCCCGCCGATGGAGACCCTGGGGGAGAACTTCACGCTGTTTTTTGACATCATTGCCGTCTTTGCCTTCTTTCTCGGCGGCGGCAATCTGATGCGCGTTCACATCAGCAAGCTCCAGCGCCGCAAAACCGACTGGCCGTTTTCCATCGTGACACTGGTCGGCTTCGGCTTCATGCTGATAATCGGCCTGTTCAAGATCGGGAACCCGGGTGACATTTCCGCTTCCGTAACCGCTGAAGGCTCCTGGTTCCAGGAGATGTTTCGCTACTTGATCACGCCCCTTCAGTCGACTATGTACGCCCTGCTGGCGTTCTTCGTCGCCTCGGCGTCGTACCGCGCCTTCCGGGCGAAGAACCGCGAGGCGACGATGTTACTGGTGGCGGCCTTTATCATATTGCTGGGTCGCACGCCGTTCGGGATGATGGTGACTGCATGGGTGCCCGAGTCGCTGTCGGTGCTGCAGATCCCGAACCTGGCCATCTGGATCATGAACTCGCCCAACCTGGCCGGCCAGCGCGCCATTATGATCGGCATCGGCCTCGGCGTGGTGTCGATGTCGCTGCGGCTCATCCTCGGAATAGAACGTACCTACCTGGGGGACGACCGTGGCTAACATCGGCGTGGTCATCTCACTTGTGATCATATTCGGCGGCATGCTGGCCCTGTTGTTCAGATCGGTGATGGCCCGCGAAGTCGACCGGCGAATAATCTTCCTGTTCATCTTTCTGGCCGTGGCGGCGCCGATCCTGTTCCCGATAACGTTTTCCGAGAAAGCCACGCAGGTTGTCAAGTCGGTGTTCGACCGGATAGAGAACCTGCCGCCCGGTTCCAACGTGCTGATCTCGTTCGATTTCGACCCCGCCATGGCGCCGGAAGTGCAACCGATGGCCAACGCCATCAGCCGGCACTGTCTGGAGAAGGGGCATAAGGTCATTTTCATGTCGCTCTGGGCGACCGGTCAGGCGCTGTTGACGCAGTTGCTCGAAGAAGCCATTCTGCCGGGTTTCCCGGACAAGCAGAACCTCGTGGATTACGTCAACGTCGGGTACAAAGCCGGCAACGAAGGCGTCCTTAACGTCATCATCACCGATTTCAGGAAGATGTTCCCGACCGACGTCAACAGTGTTCCGCTCGACAGCATCCCCGTGTTTGACGACGTCAGGTCGTGCAAGGACCTTGACCTTGTTATCGCCATCGGGGGCGGACAGCCCGGACCGAAGGAGTGGGTGCTCTTCGTCGGAGACCCGGGGAACGTGCCGGTCGGAGTCGGCGTGGCTGCCGTTACGGCTCCCCAGCTATACCCGTATTACCCCGCGCAGGTCATCGGCATTCTGGGCGGGGTCAAGGGTGCGGCTGAGTATGAATCCGAACTGATGCGGGTGCACCCGCGGTTTGCCGATATGGATACCCCGGGACTCCGCATGATGGGTCCGCAGACGCTGGCTCACGTGGTCATCATGTCGTTCATAATCATCGGCAACATTGTGTTCTTCAGAACGCGTCGCCGGGAGCAGAAGACATGAGGCGGTCCACGTACATCGTCATGGCCGTTGTCCTGGGGCTGTTTCTCATCAGTTGGGTCGTCAAGGCACTGAGCTTTCAGCCCGACACCGACCACTACATCATACGGGGATTCCTCATAACGTTTTCGGCCTTCCTGACGCTGGCCGTGCTTTCGTTCCTCTACCGGGACAATCCGTTCTACAAGTTCGCCGAGCATCTTTTCGTCGGCATATCGGCGGCCTTCTGGATGTGCGTCGGATTCTGGACCACCATCGTGCAGAACCTGATCCCGAGAATATCGGAGGGGCTGTCCGGCTTTTTCAAAGTGCCCTACCTGCCCGGCACGTATAACTTTTTCTTCTTCATCCCGGTGATCCTGGGTATCCTCCTGCTGATGCGGCTCTCGCCGAAGGGCGGGTGGATCTCCCGCTGGCCGCTGGCGTTTATCGTCGGCACGACGGCGGGACTGAATTTTTCGCGATATCTCCGCACGGATTTCATAAAGCAGATCTCCTCGACATTTGTGCCGCTGCTCGGAAGAGAATGGCAGGGGGTGGGTGTCTTTTTCTCCACCCTTGACCTGTCGGCCACCGGGCAGTTCGTCATGATAGCGGCCAACTGGGTCATATTCCTGGGCGTTTTCTGCGGCCTTATCTACTTCTATTTCTCGCGGGAGCACAGCGGCCTTTTCGGAAGGGCGTCCCGGGTCGGTGTCTGGATTCTGATGATTACGTTTGGAGCGTCCTTTGGTTATACGGTGATGGGCCGGATCTCGCTGTTGGTGGGGCGCATCACCTTCCTTTTCAGAGATTGGCTGGGACTAATAAGCTGAACACATTCCTGGGTTGGTAGGAAAATGTGTATGAAACATAAACTGATTTTGGGTGCGGTGGTCCTGATTGTATGCCTCGGGCAGGCGGCGGCACAAGAGCCGGCGGCGACAGTGGATAGCCTTCTCGTCGATGCGGCCTTGCTGCCTGCTGCGGTGACCGACCTGACGGTCTCCGATAAGGACAACGATCACGGCCATGCCATCGTCCTGAACTGGAAACCGTCGGTCGATGATCTTGCGGATACGACCGGCGCGGGCACCGTGATTGGATACACGGTCTACCGCTGGGTTCCCTTCCTGATGCACAGCGTGGACTCACTGCGCGCGGAGTTGGCCGGGATTCGAATGACCCTGGCAGCGTACGAGGCGGGTCTGCCGCAGGCACGGGAAGCCCTTCGACAATTGCGGGCGGACCAGGTGAGCCTGGACTCGCTGCCGTTTCAGGTGGCCCGGCCGGTTGACGATACGACGTTCGTGCTGAATCGCGATTTCGTTGACCGGGGCCTGACGGACACGATCCGCATCATGTCCGCCGGGATAGGGCCGCTCGACGACAGTATCCGGCCGACTGAACAGAAGATCCGGGACATGAGCGATCAACTTCCCGCCGCCCATGCCGCGTACCCCAACGGCGGGACCTGGGATTCGATCGGCGTGGCGGCCCCCGGGGCGACCCAGTTCGAGAACTCGGGTTCCAAGGACAAGTTCTCGGGCGATTTCCTTCCGGACTTCTCCGACTACTACTACCGCGTCCAGGCGTGGACGACGGACCCGGCTGTCAGCAGCCTCTCGCAGGTTGTGGGGCCCGTCCAGAGTTACGGGCAGTGGTTCAACACCGGCAGGTATCCGGTCTTTGTGGCCGTTATCATATTCGCTATTCTGACGGTGTACTTCGTCAGCCGGGCGCGCAGAGGCGCCAAGTTGTACGTGCGACCGCTTGCGGGGATTGAGGCGGTGGACGATGCCATCGGCCGGGCGACGGAGATGGGTCGTCCGATTCTATACGTGCTCGGCCTCGGCACGGCGGCCGACATCGCCACCATCGCTTCGTTCACTATCCTCGGCAGAGTGGCCAAGCGTGTCGCGGAATACCAGACGTCGCTGATTGTTCCCACGTATGAGCCGATCGTGATGTCCGTGGCGCAGGAGGTGGTCAAGTCCGCGTACCTTGATGCCGGCCGGCCGGATGATTATGACGAGAACACGGTTTTCTTCGTGACTAACCTTCAGTTCGCATACGTGGCGGCGGTCAACGGCATCATGCTGCGGCAGTTGCCGGCCACCAATGTATACATGGGCAAGTTCTTCGCCGAATCGCTCATCCTGGCCGAGACGGGTGCGCTGGCCGGTTCCATTCAGATAGCCGGCACCGATGAAATCGCGCAGATTCCGTTCTTTATCGTGGCCTGCGACTACACGCTGATCGGTGAAGAGCTGTATGCCGCCTCGGCGTACCTCGGGCGCGAGCCGATCCTTCTGGGCTCACTGAAGGCTCAGGACTGGGCTAAAGCGGCGGTCATTTTCCTGGCCCTTGCCGGGCTGGTCGCGTCCAACCTTGACTGGACGGCCTTCACAGCGCTGTTCCACGTGTCCAATTGAGAGGAGGCCAGAGATGAAACGACAAGTTCCTTTGATACTGGTGTTCGTCTTCGGGCTGTTCATGATCTTTCAGTACTTCGTCCCCCATGAATCGTCCGAGTGGATCTACGAGTTCCTCCTGGATTGGATATACATTATCGGCATCTTCGCCCTGGCCCTGGGGATCTGGTCGCTCTACGCGGTGTCGGTCGGCAAGATCAAGAACCGCCAGCCCAACTGGGGGTACTCGTACATCACGCTGGCCGGACTTTTCTCCATGATCATGTTCGGTTTTACCTCCCGAACCGGAGAGTCGTGGGGCTGGTATTTCGTGTTTATCGCGACCGTGCTGTTGACTATCGGGATGATCATCCAGGCCACGGTGTCGAGATCGCAAAAGGGGCTGTTCCTTGGCCTGGCCGGGCTCTTCCTGGTCGTTTCCTTAGTCATTGCGATCTTCGACCGGTCCTGGCAATTCTACTTCTACACGGCTGAGGGCCTTCGTAACTTCATGTTCCGCGCTTTCTTTGACTTCGTCATGATGCCCATTATGGCCACGGTGTTTTCGCTTCTGGCTTTCTTCATAGCCTCGGCGGCCTACCGGGCGTTCCGGGCGCGCAACCTGCTGGCGTCCCTCCTGCTGGCTGCGGCTCTTATCGTCATGCTCAGGTTCAACCCGTATCTCACACCGATCTTCGGCGACTACGCGGCCAAAACTTCCAATTGGCTCATGAACGTGCCCAATCTTGCCGCCCAGAGAGCCATCGTTATCGGTGTCGGGCTCGGCATTGTTTCGACTGCCCTTAAAGTGATTCTGGGCATTGAACGCGGCTACATGGGAAGAGGGTAAGGAGACGGGCGATGAATATTTTTGACAAACTGATGCGGCTTGACAGACGGTGGGTGTTTCTCTTACTGATCATCGTCTGTATCGTGACTTACGTGATTCCCTTCCAGGTCCCTATTTTGGTGGAGAGCGAGGTGGAACGGATCTACGACTTCATCGACAGTCTTTCACCCGGTGAAATAGTCATGGTTGCCATCGATTACGACCCCAACAACCTGGCCGAACTGCACCCCATGACGTACGTGATCGTCGAACAGTGCTGGCGCAAGGATCTGAAGGTGATAATCACTTCCCTGTCCCAGAACGGCCCGGGCATGGCGGATCAGGCCCTCCGTGACATCACCGACTCTCTGGCCCTCACCAAAACGTACAACGGCGTGGAGTACCCGGGCCGGGAAATCGTCAACGGGATCGACTACACGTTCCTGGGCTACAAACCCTACTTCGCCCTGGTCATCCTGGGTATGGGACAGGACTTCCGCCTGCCGTTCCCGAACGACTACTACGGCACGCCGCTGGATTCCATACCCATGATGCAAGGCGTGCTCAACTATGACGACGTGGCGTGCGTGATCGACGTGTCCGGCGGTAACATAACCGACTACTGGATCTCTTACGGGCAGAACCGGTTCAACTTCCCCCTGGCCCTTGGCCTGACCGGCGTAATGACGGCCCAGTATTACCCCTTCCTGGGTTCGGGTCAGGTCTTTGGAATCATGGGCGGCCTGCTGGGCGCGGCCCAGTACGAAGAGCTGGCCGACAATCCCGGGTTGGCCAAGGACGGGATGCGCGTTCAGTTGTACGCACACATGGTGATCATCTTGTTTATAATTGTCGGCAACATAGGGTTCTTCATGGATAAGCGGAAACGCAGACTGGCGGGGGGGGAATAGACATGGACTTCGGAACATTCCTCTGGACGACCTTCGCGGCCTTCGTGACGCTGGCGACTTTCTCCTTCCTGTACAAGGACAACCCCTTCTACAAGATTGCCGAGCACCTGGTCGTGGGCGTGTCAGCCGGCTACTTCGTGATTATTCTCTGGCACAACGGGCTGGTCCCTAACCTGTTTCAGCGGCTGGCCGACGGCGACTGGTATGTGCTCTGGCTCAACTCCTCGAGACCCTGGTATCTCATCCCGACCGTTCTGGGTATGCTCATGTGGACCCGGTTCTCCAAGAAGTGGTCGTGGGTTTCGCGCTGGCCGATGGGTCTGTACATCGGCATCTCCACCGGTATCGCGATCCCGCTCGAGATGTCCAATCGGGTCAGCAAGCAGTTGTACGCCACCATGGTCATGAACCCCAACAGCCCCGGTTTCGACTGGGCGCACTTTTTCGGCCACGGCGGCTTTAACCTCCTGGATATCAGTTCCGGGCTTTCTCAACTGATTATCTTCGTAGGTGCGCTGGCCGCCCTGGTTTACTTCTTCTTCTCGAAGGCCCACACGGGATTATTCGGGGGCCTTGCGACGTTCGGTATCTGGATCCTTATGATCGGGTTCGGAGCTTCCTTCGGCTTTACCGTTATGGCGCGTGTTTCGCTGTTCATCAATCGCGTGCAGTTTCTCGATCAGAACTGGATCCAGAACGCGTTTAATTCGGCCAACCCGAACTACAACGCCTGGTACCAGGTGGTCTTCTGGCTCATGATGCTCCTTCTTCTGTGGTATATTATCAGGGAGCTTGTCAATTACGGTAAAGGCAAGGGTACAGGCGAAGCTGCCGCATGACGACGACGCTGACAACTAACGAGACCGCCGGGCCGTCAACCCGGCGGTCTTTTTTTATGTTGCAGTTTCCATATCAGCACGGATATTTTTTTTGCTGGTGCGGTTTTGAAACGTATAATAAATGCATGCGTGAGGTTTCAGAAGCGTGATGAGCGACAGTGAAGCGGACCGGGGGCGGTGCAGCTTCTGCGGCGCAAGTCGCTGTTGCGCAAGAAATTACAAAAGAGCGAAAAACACGGCAATCTTAACTCATAGGAACCCTGAGACTTAGAGGAGGAATTTTTACGATTTTCGAATATTTCACTTGACATACAGGCAAATATTTCCATCATTTGTTCTCGGTGTGAGGAACCACCACTAGTAGCGCATTTCGGAGACCAGGGTAGGAACTGAAAAGCACAGGGAAAGTGAGGTGGTTTATGGCTCGGGACAAGAAGTCGGCCGAGGCCAAAACCAGCACTGAGACTGCCCGTGGCACTGAGGGATATACCGGAGGGGGGAGGCTCTCGACGGCCGAAGCGCGACGGGAATACCAGCGGCGGTACTACCAAATGCACAAGGAAAAGGCCAAAGAGTATCAGCGCCAGTACAATCTGAAGCACAAGAAGAAAACGCGAAGTCGCGGTAAGTCCAACATTGAGGCACCGCGTGAAGTGTTACGGACGACGTTCAATACGGCGGACATTATGCATTCTCCGGTCGAGAAGACGTTGAAGATGCTCGAAAAGATCATCAGGGGCGAACGGATGTTTACAATGTGAGCTGCACGCACTGAGAAACCTCCTCGGGCGACCCGTCGCCTTTTTTGAACGGGGGCCGCCTTTTCTGTTGCCTTGAACACCGAATTGCGTTACCATCCCGGTCTGAAAAAACGAACTCCACTGAGCTAATCCTTGGGGGATAATATGGCGCAGAAGAAAGCACCCCGAGCCAAAAAGGCCGTTTCGAAATCTCCAAGCAGGAAGCCGTCCACCAAGAAGGCTGCAGCCGGCGCCGGTCAGGCGGAATTCTCCGGCAAGTACTACTACTTCTTCGGAGGGGGCAAGGCGGAAGGGTCGGCCGATATGCGCGACCTGCTCGGCGGTAAAGGAGCCAACCTCGCGGAGATGACCAACGCGGGAGTGCCTGTGCCGGCCGGGTTCACCTTAACCACCGGCGTTTGCCATATCTATTACGAGAAAGGCATGCGCGTTCCCAAAAGCATTGACCAACAGCTTGAGTCGTTCGTGGACAGGGTGGAGCAGGCGGCCGGACGGAAATTCGGAGATCCGGATAACCCGCTTCTGGTCTCGGTCCGTTCAGGGGCCAGGTTCTCCATGCCGGGCATGATGGATACGATCCTCAATCTGGGCCTTAACGAGCAGACCCTGAAGGGGCTGGCGATCAAAACCGGTGACGAACGTTTTGCGCTCGACAATTACCGTCGCTTTATCCAGATGTTCGGCAACGTCGTACTGGGTATCGACAGGAATATCTTCGAGGACGTCATTACCAAGAAGAAGAAGGACCGGCGCATCAAGCAGGACAGTTCCCTGCAGGTCAATGACCTGAAAGATATCGTCCGGCGATTCAAGCAGATCGTTCGGCGGAAGTCCGGCGAACCGTTCCCCGAGGATCCCTGGATGCAACTGCGCATGGCCCGGGACGCCGTGTTCCGCAGCTGGAACACCCCCCGCGCCATCAGCTATCGGCGGCTTAACGATATCCCCGGCGATCTGGGGACGGCAGTAAACGTGCAGGCGATGGTGTTCGGCAACATGGGCAACGATTCCGGCACCGGGGTCGGCTTTACGCGTAATCCTGCGACCGGCGATAACGAGTTCTACGGTGAGTATCTGCTCAACGCCCAGGGTGAGGACATCGTGGCCGGAGTGCGGACTCCTCAGCCCATCTACGATCTTAATAATGATATGCCGGCGATATACAAACAGCTCCGTGGCATTACCGCCAAGCTGGAGAAACATTACCGCGACGTTCAGGACTTTGAGTTCACGATCGAGAAGGGTAAGCTGTACATGCTGCAAACCCGGGCGGGCAAGCGCACAGTACAGGCAGCCATCAAGATTGCGGTCGACATGGTCAAGGAAGGATTGATCTCAAAAGAAGAGGCTCTCATGCGGATCGATCCGCTGTCCGTCGATCAAGTGCTGCACCCGACGCTCGACCCGGATGCCGACTTTAACGTCATTACCACCGGGCTGGGAGCGTCACCCGGCGCCGCTTCCGGAAAGGTCTATTTCACGGCCGAAGATGCCGTCAAGCACGGAGCCAAGGCGTCCGTCATCCTGGTGCGCGAGGAGACCAACCCGGATGATATCGAAGGCATGTACGCCTCGGCGGGAATTCTGACGTCCCGGGGAGGAATGACGTCGCACGCCGCGGTCGTGGCGCGCGGGATGGGCAAGTCCTGCGTGAGCGGGGCGGAGGCGATCAGGGTGAGCGCCGCCAAGAAACAGTTCCAGGTCGGCAGACTGACGATAAAGGAAGGGGAGATAATCACGCTGAACGGCTCCACCGGCGAGGTGATCATCGGCGAGGTCTCGACCGTCGAGCCCAAACTCTCCGGCGAATTCTCCGAGCTGATGAGTTGGGCGGATGAAGTCCGTCGCCTCAAAGTGCGCGCCAACGCCGATATTCCACGTGACGCCCGGCAGGCTCTCGAGTTCGGAGCGGAGGGTATCGGGCTGTGCCGGACGGAGCACATGTTCTTTGCCGACGACCGGATTCCGATCGTGCAGCAGATGATTCTGGCTGATACGCCCGAGGAACGGCAAGCGGCTCTTGACAAGCTGCTGCCCATGCAGAAAAAGGACTTCAAGGGCCTGTTTGACGTGATGCAGGGCCTGCCGGTGACTATCCGCACCCTTGACCCGCCGTTGCATGAGTTCCTGCCGACCAAGGAGGAGATCGAAGCCAAGATTGAAGCCCTCGATCGCAAGAGCGACGGGTACGAGGAGGACCTGGAGGCGCTTCAGAAGACGATAAAGCGCATCGACGAGCTGAAGGAAATCAATCCCATGCTCGGCCACCGCGGATGCCGGCTGGGTATTGTCTATCCGGAGATCACCGAGATGCAGGTCCGAGCCATCGTAGAAGCGGCCGTCGACCTTCACAAGCACAAGAAGAAAGTCATTCTGGAGATCATGATTCCCCTGGTCGGGCACGTCAACGAGTTCAGGAACCAGAGGGAGTTGGCGGTGCGCGTAGCTAACGAAGTGATCACCAAGACGCGGGCGAAAGGGTTGCAGTATTCCGTGGGTACCATGATCGAGATTCCACGGGCCGCTTTGACGGCCGACGAGATCGCCAGCGAAGCCGAATTCTTTAGTTTCGGCACCAACGACCTGACGCAAATGGCCATGGGATTTTCTCGTGATGACGCGGGCAAATTCCTGCGGCACTACCTGGACAAGAAAATCCTGCCTCAGGATCCTTTCGTGTCCATTGACCGGGCCGGTGTGGGTCAGTTGATTGTGATGGGCACCCAGAAAGGTCGCGCGGCCCGCCCGGATCTCAAGGTGGGTATCTGCGGCGAGCACGGCGGCGATCCTGACTCGATCGAATTCTGCCACGAGGTGGGACTCGACTATGTCTCCTGCTCTCCGTACAGGGTACCAATCGCCCGTCTCGCAGCAGCACAAGCCGCGGTGCGTGCGGCTAGCGCTGCGGCAGAAAAGACTTCGCCCGGGAAGACACGCAGTAAGTCGTCCCGCAAGCGTTAGGCACAAGCGGGTATCTGTATCAAGAAGGTCATCTCGGTCGACGTGGTGGCCTTTTCATTAAGGCCGGTACACGACGTTCCGGCAGATAATTGCTTGACTTTCTGAAGCCTGGATTTATATGTTCTTTTGGTGAGCAGGATCACTCAGCGAGAGTGAGATGGATTG
Source organism: Acidobacteriota bacterium (assembly GCA_035529075.1). Taxonomy (NCBI): domain Bacteria; kingdom Pseudomonadati; phylum Acidobacteriota; species Acidobacteriota bacterium. The sequence goes on from DATKXK010000014.1 coordinate 206,170, forward strand.
GTTCGAAGCTCTTGCAGTTGGCGGGCGCCCGGTGTCCGACCATCGTAACCGATTGTTATAAGTGATCTTATGAAGCAACAGTTAGACTATATCTTTCGGCCTGGTTCGGTTGCGGTCATCGGGGCTACAAGCCGTAAAGGTGCCATAGGTCGTGAAACGTTTCACAATATCTTCAGGGCTGAGTTTACCGGCAAGGTCTTTCCCGTCAATCCCGGGGCAACTGTTATCCACTCGGTGAAGTCGTATTCAACTGTTCTTGACGTACCTGACTCCGTTGATCTTGCTATCGTCATTGTGCCGAAAGAGGTGGTGGCGGAGGTCGTGCAGCAGTGCGGGGAGAAGGGCGTGCGTGGGTTGGTGGTGCTCTCCGCGGGCTTTTCGGAGGTCGGCCCGGAAGGCAAAGCGCGCGAACTCGAGGTCCTTGGCATTGCGCAGCAATACGGCATGCGCATGATCGGGCCGAACTGTTTCGGCGTTGTCAATACGGATCCGGATATCAGCCTCAACGCTACGTTCGGCAAGACCTTCCCCAAGGAGGGCAACGTCGGTTTTATCACCCAATCAGGGGCCATGGGCGAGGCGATTATGAGCCAGGCCAAGGAGTTGGGTATCGGGTTTTCGGTTGTGGCCTCGATCGGCAACAAGGCCGACATCTCTTCAAACGATATTCTTGAGTACCTCAAGGATGATCCCCGGACCGACGTTATCGTGATGTACCTCGAGAACTTCGGTAACCCCCGGAATTTCACGCGCATCGCCACCGAGGTCTCGCGGCTTAAGCCGATTGTGGCGGTGAAATCGGGTCGGACCAAGCTCGGCGCCAAGGCGGCGTCCTCGCATACAGGCGCCCTGGCCGGGATGGACGTCACGGTTGACGCCCTCTTCGAGCAGACCGGAATCATGCGCGTTAACACCATGGAGCAGTTGTTTGACGTGGCCGCCGCGCTGTCTTCGCAGCCGATCCCGAAGAGCAACCGGGTGGTCGTGGTCACCAACGCCGGCGGCCCCGGTATACTGGCGACCGATGCACTGATCAACAACGGAATGCAAATGCCCCCTCTGGCGCCGACGACCGTCAGGAAGCTGAAAACATTCAGTTCCACGGCGGCGTCGTTTTCAAATCCCATGGATATGGTCGGTGACGCCAGGGGCCCTGAGTTCAAGAAAACGCTTGACTTGATAAAGCTGGACAGGCGCTACGATACCATCATACCGATTTTCGTCCCGCCCGTGACCGTAGATCAGCTTGACGTGGCCAGAAACATTCACGCGGCTCTCGCCGACACGGACAAGACGGTGCTCGCCTGCTTCATGGGCGCCGGCGAGGAACCGGTCGGCATGAATTACCTCAAATCGCAGGGAATCCCCGTGTATATATTCCCCGAGGCGGCGGCCGAGGCGCTGGCCACCATCTACGGGTATCGTCAGTGGCTGAGCCGGCCCCGGGGCAAGACGAAGACGTACAAAGTCGATACCGATCGCGTCCGGCGCATTGTCGAACGGACCGTCCAGGGGCGTGACGGTGTTATTGCCGGCGACGATGCCATCAGAATCCTGTCCGCCTACGGCATTCCCGCCGCCGGGTACAATTACGCCTTCAGCGCCCGGGAAGCCGTCCAGGCAGCGAAGAAAACCGGGTATCCGGTGGTGATGAAGATTGCCTCGCCCCCGGTCCTTCACAAGACCGAGGTGGGCGGGGTAATGGTTGACCTGCGGTCTGATAAGGAAGTTCGTGAGGCCTACCAGGAGCTTCAGCGGCGTATCGGCAAGCTGAAGAAAGATGAGAAGTTCTCCGTCGCCGTTCAGCAGATGCTCACCGGCGGCGTGGAGACTGTCATCGGTATGATGTCCGATCCCTCGTTCGGGCCGCTGCTCATGTTCGGTCTCGGGGGGATCTACGTTGAGGTCATGAAGGACGTGGCTTTCCGCATCAGCCCGCTGACCGACGTAGGGGCGCGGGAGATGATCAAGTCACTTCGCTCGTACCCGCTCCTGACCGGCTTTCGCGGGGCGCCGCCCGTTGATCTCGAGGTCATCCAGGAGACGCTGCTCCGCCTGTCCCAACTGGTCCGGGATTTTGACTGCTTTTCGGAAATAGACATCAACCCGTTCATTGTCTCACCCGATCGAAAGAACTGCAAGGCGGTTGACGCGCGCTTTATCTGCAGGTACGAACCGGCCTAATATTCGCTTGAGATTTCCTGGCACCGGCTCTATCTTCCGTCAAACTAATGCATGTCGATCGTTTCCGTCGCAGGAGAGGGAACCGGCGTGCATGGAGGTGAGGGTGGTATGCGCTACGAACTGAAAACCATCGGGATCTGGCCGCTGGTCAAGGTCTCGTTTTTCTTGAACCTGGTGCTCGGGTTCCTCTATGGCCTGGTGAATGCCTTCATCATGAGCATGATTCTGGCTATCGCGCCGAGTCTGCCGTTTGCGTCCGGTCTGGAATTCGATCCGGCCGAAATCTCTCTGGCTTTCCTTTTCCTTCTCTTCCCGATTTTCTGTGCCCTGGGCGGGGCTGTCTTCCTGACCCTTTTCTGCGCGGTCGTGGCGCTGATTTACAACGCCGTTGCCCGGTTGCTGGGAGGCTACGAGTTTGACCTAGCGGCAGTGACCGAGATGGTCGGTGTTCGGTCGGTCCCCCGGCCACCCATGGCTCCGGGCCCGGCAGCCGGTCCATACGTGCCGCCGCCCTATACACCGCCGCCCCCCTCCGGCGATTACCCGAGGACCCGCGAACCGGGGGACAATCCTCCCGGGACAGACAGTCACTGACCGACGTCCGGATCTGATCGATGTCACACGCAAGTGTAAGAGTCCGCATCGCGCCCTCCCCGACCGGGTACCTGCACGTCGGTACGGCCCGCATGGCCATTTTCAATTACCTGTTCGCCCGGCACTACGGCGGCCGGTTTCTGGTGCGCATCGAAGACACCGATCCTGAACGGTCCAGGGCGGAGCTTATCGATCCCATTCTGTCAGCCCTGCAGTGGCTCGGCATTTCCTGGGACGAGGAGATTGTCTACCAGTCCGCAAGGCTCGATCACTACCGTCAGTTCGCCCGCCGGTTGCTTGAGAGCGGCCATGCGTATCCGTGCTTCTGTTCTCCCGAGCTTCTGGCCGAGATGCGGCAGCAGGCGCGTGCCGACAAGCGACCGACCCAGTATGATCGTCGCTGCCTGAGGCTGCCTGCCGATGAGGTGAAAAAGGCACTGGCCGACGCCGGCAGGCCCTGCGCCATCCGTATAAGAATCCCTGACGGTCAGACTGCGTACACTGACATGATTTCGGGCGAGCTTTCGCGCGAAAACACGGAAATCGAGGATTTCATAATCGCTCGTTCCGACGGGTCGGCAACGTACAACCTGGCCGTCGTGATCGACGACCACGACATGGGTATAACCCACGTGGTACGCGGTAACGATCACATCACAAACACCTTCAAACAGATTCATATCTACCGGGCGCTGGGCTGGGAGGTGCCGGCCTTCGGCCATGTCCCGCTGATTCTCCGCCCCGATAAAAGAAAAGTCTCAAAGCGGCTGGGCGACAAGGACGTTAGTGAATATCGCCGGGAAGGGGTCCTTCCCGAACCGCTGTTCAACTATTTAAGTCTGCTCGGCTGGTCCCCCAAGACCGATCGCGAAATCTACACGCGGTCGGAACTGATCGAAATTTTCGACGAGAACAATGCCAACCGGTCCAACGCCGTTTTTGACGAAGAAAAGCTGCTCGCGTTCAACTTCGAGTACATGCAGCGTATGACCGAGCACGAACTCGCGACCCTCGTCGCGCCGCTGCTGGTTGAGGCCGGAGTGACGACCAGGTACTGGCTGGAGACGCGGTGGGATTACCTCCGGGAGGTGGTCCGGTTGTTCAAGCCGCGGGTTCGCCGCCTGACCGATTTCGCCGTCCTGGGCGGCTATTTCTTCAGCTTTGACTACCGGTACGATGCTGCCGCCGAAGAAAAGCACTTTTCCGCCGAGGCGGGCCGTCTGCTGTCTGATCTGGCGGACTGTCTCGAAGCTCTGCCGGAGTTTACAGTTGAGTCGACCGAACAGGCGGTCGGGGCGACAGCCGAGGAAAAGGGGATCAAGCGGGCCAGGCTGATTCATGCCGTTCGACTTGCAGTCTCCGGCACGCCCGCCGGGCCGGGTCTGTTTGAGATGCTCGCCTCCCTCGGCCGCCCGGTGGTCCTGGAGAGACTTAGGAAGGGGGCCGCCTATATCAGGCGGAAGTACGGGCAGTAAATGGGTCGTCGGTCTCAGCGGCGACCCGTCTGGAAAGCTCTTGCTATCCCCGAGGCTCCCGCGTATTGTCTCTCTGTGGCCTTGGGACCGGGCCCCGGGTGAACCAACCGTGAGTGGGACGGAAATCGATACAAACAGCAACGGGATCGTCGAGAAGATCCGCTGACCGCGACGTGAAAGACGCAAAGAAAAAACTGTCGACGGGGGCGCCCTCTGCCGCCGGGCCGGCTGATTTCATTCGTGAAATCATAACCCGGGACGTAACGGCCGGCAAGAACGACGGACGCGTACACACGAGGTTTCCTCCCGAACCGAACGGCTACCTGCACATCGGGCACGCCAAGTCAATTTGCCTCAATTTCGGCGTCGCCGCCGAATACGAAGGCGGATTGTGTAACCTGCGCTTTGACGATACCAATCCGATCAAAGAGGAAGCCATGTACGCGGAATCCATCATGAAGGATATCCGCTGGCTTGGCTTTGACTGGGGAGACCGCCTGTACCACGCTTCGGACTACTTCGATCAGCTTTACGATTATGCGGTACGGTTGATCAAGGAGGGCAAGGCCTACGTCGACGACCTGAGTCCCGATCAGATCAGGGAGTATCGCGGTACCCTGACCCGCCCGGGCACGGAGAGCCCGTACCGCGACCGCCCGGTCGAGGAGAACCTGGACCTTTTTGAACGCATGCGGGCCGGGGAGTTCGAGAACGGCTCTCGCGTGTTGCGCGCCAGGATCGATATGGCCGCGCCCAACCTGAATTTGCGCGACCCCGTCATGTACCGCGTGCTTCATGCCCGTCATCACCGCACCGGCGATAAATGGTGTATCTATCCAATGTACGACTGGGCCCATGGGCAGTCGGATGCCATAGAGGAAATCACCCACTCCCTGTGTGATCTGTCGTTTGAAGATCATCGCCCGCTGTACGACTGGTTCCTGGAGGAGCTGAATATCCACCATCCGCAGCAAATAGAGTTCGCGCGCCTGAACCTCAGCTACACCGTCATGAGCAAGCGCATGCTGCGGCAGCTTGTCGAGAAGGGACACGTTCCGGGCTGGGATGACCCCCGTATGCCCACCCTGTCCGGACTGCGTCGCCGTGGATACACTCCGGAGTCGATTCGCACCTTCTGCGATCGCATCGGCATGGCCAAAAGAGAAAGTACGGTCGACCTTGCTCTCCTCGAACACTGTCTTCGTGAGGATCTCAATCGGCGGGCGCCACGGGTGATGGCCGTGCTGCGGCCGCTCCACGTCGTGATCGACAACTACCCCGAGGGCGAGGAGGAGACGCTGGAAGCCGTCAACAACCCGGAAGATCCCGGCGCGGGGACGCGGAAGATAACCTTCTCGCGCGAACTGTACATCGAGCGCGATGACTTCCGTGAGGATCCCCCCAAGAAGTATTTCCGTCTGGCTCCCGGTAGCGAAGTCCGCCTGAAGCACGCGTATTTCATCAAGTGCGTCAAGGTTGTCAAAGACGAGCGGACCGGGGAGGTCATCCGGCTGCATTGCACGTACGATCCCGCAACCAGGAGTGGCGAGGCACAGGACGGGCGACGGGTGAAGGCAACACTGCACTGGGTTTCGGCACCACACGCGATCAAGGCGGAGGTGCGGCTGTACGACCGGCTCTTCCTGAAGGAGAATCCGGTCGAGGATGAGGACTTCATGGCCAGTCTGAATCCGCACTCGCTGGAGGTGTTTGATTCGTGCCTCGTGGAGTCGAGTCTGGCCGGCGCGGCTCCCGGAAGCCGTTTTCAGTTTCTGAGGCAGGGGTATTTCTGCGTCGATTTGGTCGATTCGTCTGAGCAGGCACTGGTGTTCAATCGGACAGTGCCGTTGCGCGACGCGTGGGCCAGGATCGAGAAGGCGCAGAACAAGACCTGAGCCAGCGGTCTACCGCGGCGGCGCGGTCGGCCGGCCATAACCGAGCAACAACACTTATAACATAACAGATTGACCGGTGGCGGGGAATCATGAGTGAGGCAAAACAGCACGTTGCGGAGGTCCTGAGGCGGGCCATCAAAGGAGAAGTCGACGGACACCGTTTCTACAAACTCCTGGCCGAGAAGGCCGCCAACGCCGATGCCAAGCGAAAGCTGGAAGGCCTGCGGGATGACGAGTTCAGGCACCGGCAAACGCTTCACGGCCTGTTCGAAAAACACGTCGGCGGCGACGTCGGCAGGCTTCCCGACGAGGGGATCAGCGTTCTGTCCGAGATTTTCAGTAAAGGACAGCTGCACGAAAGCAGGACGGAGATGGAGTACATATCGCTGGCCATCGAAGCCGAACTGGCGGCCACAAAGTACTACCAGCAGGAAAGGGATCTGATCGACGACCCTTCGTTCAAGGCCGTATTCGATGAACTGGCCGAGGAGGAGCACAGCCACTTCCAGTTGCTGCAGGCCGAGAAAGACGCCCTCGGCGGCAATTACAGTTGGTTCGGGTACGAGGAAGGAGCACCGCTCGAAGACTAAGCTCCTGTCGTCTCCTGAGCGGCGGCCCCGGGGATCTTCTCTGCGCCAAATCCAGGCAGGCGGGCATACCGATGACGTCAGATGGTACTACGGAATCGATAAGGCTGAACGTGGGGGATCCGGCGCCGGATTTCACCCTGCCCACGCACAACGAGGGGGAGTTGAATCTGTCCTGGTATCGTGGGCGCAGGATTGTCGTGCTCGCTTTCTACCCGGCTGACTGGACGCCCGTCTGCGCCACGCAGATTCCGGGTTACCAGGATGTTTTCGACGAGTTCGAGAAGTACGACTGCCAGTTGCTGGCCGTTTCGATCGATTCCATTCCGTCGCACGTCGCCTGGGCCAGGTCTCTGGGAGGAATCTCTTTTCCCCTTATGTCCGATTTCTACCCGCACGGCCGCGTGGCGAGGCTGTATGGTGTGCTCACGGACAAAGGATACGCCGGCCGGGTGGTCTTTGTCATCGATAAGCGGGGAATCATCCGTCATATCCAGCGTGTCCCCGTCTTGGAGATCCCTGATAACGCCGAGCTGTTCAAGGTCCTGGCCGAGCTTCAGGCTGAGCGCAGCGAGGCCCGCTGACATCGGCCGGGCCCTCGGCCGCAGGAGAAAAAACGTCCCGTCGGCAGGCACTAACCGACAGAACGGTTGTTGATCGGGCAAAGGCATGACAGATCTCAACGCCGACAACGAGCTTTACGACGTTACGTTCGTGGGCGCCGGACCGGTCGCCCTGTACGGAATGTATTACGCCGGCCTGCGCATGATGAGGTTCAAGGTCATCGATATGCTGGGGGAGGTCGGCGGCGGCCTCATGGCGCTCTACCCGGAGAAGTACGTCTACGACGTGGCCGGGTTTCCCAAGGTCATGGCCAAGGAGCTCACCCGGCTGCTCAAGGAACAGGCCACGCAGTATCCGCACACTCTCTGCCTCGGCGAAAAAGTCGTCGATCTGAAACGTCAGGACGACGGCGTTATTCGGCTGAGCACGACCAAAGGGGTTCACCTGTCGAAAACGGTCATCGTCTGTGCCGGTCTCGGGGCGTACATTCCCAAGCGGCTGGACGTGCCCAACGTGCGCGAACTCGAGGGCGCCGGCGTGTTCTACTTCGTACGCCGTATCAACGACTTCGGGGACAAGAACGTCCTTGTCGTGGGCGGCGGCGATTCAGCGTTTGACTACTCGATGATGCTCGAGCCGGTCGCCCGATCGATTACCCACATCCACCGGAATGACTTCTTCTCCGCCCATGAGGATTCCGTGCGCAAGGTGCGGGAATCCTCCGTCGATCTTCTCTACCCGTTCTGGGAGGTCAAGAGGATCGCCGGTGATGACTGGGTGCGGGAGGTGACGATACTGCAATCACGCACCGGCGAGGAGAGAACGTTGCCGGTTGACGCCATCATTTTCAACATCGGCTTCCTGACCAACCTGGGGCCGATCGCCGGCTGGGGCCTTGAGCTGGAGGGTAACGCCATACTCGTTGACAGCCGAATGCGTACGAATATAGAAGGCATCTACGCCGCCGGTGACATCGTAACGTATGACGGGAAACTGAAGCTCATATCTACCGGCTGCGGCGAGGTTGCGGTCGCGGTGAACAACGCCAAGAGTTATATTGATCCAAAGGCCAAGGTGAGTCCCGGCCACTCGACGGAGAAACACGAGATCGCCAGGCGCAAGTGGGCGCGGGCAGGCCGCCGGTCCGAAGAGCCGGACGGGTCGTCACCCCGAACCGACAAGGAATAAGGAGCCATGTACTTTACCCTGCCCCAGGAATACCGGGAAGCCACGACCGGAGAACTCCAGGACCGGATCACGGCGGTCCGGAAGAAACTTGACCGCCGGCTCTGCATCCTTGCGCATCACTACCAGCGCCTGGAGGTGGTCAGGTTCGGCGACCACGTAGGTGACAGCTACGGGCTGTCAAAGGTTGCGGCGCAGAAGGCCGACGCCGAGATTATCGTTTTCTGCGGCGTCCACTTCATGGCCGAGTCGGCCGACATTCTCACCGGTGAACGCCAGCTCGTCTACCTGCCCAACCCGCTGGCCGGGTGCCCGATGGCTGACATGGCGGAAATGACGGATGTGCTCGAAGCCTGGGAGTATCTCAAACCGTTCGGAGCCGAGCAGAAAATCATGCCGATCTCGTATATGAACACGGCCGCCGGGCTGAAGGCCTTCACGGGGCGGTACGGGGGACTGATATGCACGTCGTCCAACGCCTCAGCGGCGCTCCGCTGGGCCTTTGAAAAACGTGACAAGGTGTTTTTCTTCCCGGACGAGAATCTCGGCTATAACACCGGCCTTAAACACGGGCTCACGCCTGAGCAGATGGTGATCTGGGATTTCTCGCGTGAGCGGGGCGGGCTGAGCGATGACGAGCTTGACCGGGCCAGGGTCATTCTCTGGAAAGGCCACTGCCACGTGCACACTAATTTCACGGTGGAGCATGTCCGGGAGGTCCGGGCGAAGCACCCTGATGTCCGGATCGTGGTGCATCCTGAGTGCACGCCGGACGTGGTGGCGCTGGCCGACGCCGCCGGTTCGACGAGCTTCATTGTCGATTACTGCAGGAAAGCGCCGCCGGGAGCCGCCATCGCCATCGGGACCGAGATCAATCTTATCAACCGGATGGCTCACGATCACCCGGACAAAACCATCTTTGAGCTGTCCGGGAATATCTGCCCGGTTTGCGCCAACATGTACCGCACCACGCTGAACGACCTGGCTTACACTCTGGAGAATTACGCTGACTTGAAGCCGGTTACGGTGCCGGAGCCCGATCGGGGCGAAGCGCGTCTCGCCCTCGAGAAGATGCTGGAAATATCCTGACCAGACAGGGTGTTTCACCTGCTCCTTATTGTGTTTGACTGAATCGGCAACGTGGACATATATTCCGACCAGATATCAGGCAAGCCGAATCAAAAACCAAGCAGGGGATAGCGAGATGGTAGTTGACGTACTGGTCCCACAGATGGGAGAATCCGTCCTCGAGGGCACCGTCCTTGAATGGAAGGTGAAGGTGGGTGACCGGGTTGAACTCAACCAGTCGCTGGTCGAACTCATGACTGACAAGGTCAACGTCGAAATCCCGGCCGAGAGCGCGGGCGTCCTTACGGGCGTCTTTGCCAGGGACGGCGACGTGGTGCCGGTCGGCACCCGTATCGCCACTATCGATGACGGCCTTGACGGTGACGCCGTCGAAGCTGCCCCGCCCGCGGCCGAAGAAGTCGCGGCAGAGCCGGCCGCGCCGGCGGCGGTGCCTGCCCCCGCTCCGCCTGAAATCAAGACTACCGCCCCCGTCGGCCAGGGCAAAATGTCTCCCAAGGTCAGGATGATGATACGGGAATACGGTCTGGACCCGGCTACCATTGCGCCCACCGGTAAGAAGGGACAGGTGACCGTGGCGGACGTGCTGCGAGCCGTCGATGTTCGTTCGGCGGCGGCCGGCTTTGTTGCCGGCCCGGTTCCGCCTGCGGCTCCGCCTGTTGGCCCGGCTCCTCCGGAAGCCCGACCGGCCGTGCCGCCGGAGCCGAAAGTCAGGGTAGAAATCCCGGTGTTCGAGCCGCTTCCGGCCAACCTTCGTGAAACCCGCCAGCCCCTGGTCGGCGTCCGCAAGATGATCGCCGATCATATGACCCGCTCGAGGGATATCTCCGCCCATGTCACTACCTTCGAGGACATCGATATGACCGAACTGGCTAGGTTCCGCCGCGGGGCCAAGGAATCGTTCATGGCCACTTACGGGGCCAACCTCACGTTCATGCCGTTCATTATCAAGGCGGTCACCGTAGCCCTGAAGGAATTCCCGAAGATGAACGCGTCTCTGACCGAGAAAGAGATCGTCCTGAAAAACTACTACCATATCGGCGTGGCGGTGGCCCGCGAGGAGGGTCTGATCGTGCCCGTGATACGGGACGCCGACCGCAAGACGATAACAGAGCTGGCGGTGGAGCTTGCCGACATCGGTACCAGGGCGCGCAACAACCAGCTGTTGCCGGATGACGTGGCCGACGGCACTTTCACCATCACCAATGCGGGCATGTTCGGAGCCAGCGCGTCCACCCCGTTAATCAACCAGCCTCAGGTGGCCATTCTCGGAGTGCACGCAATCATGAAACGGCCCTGGGTAATCGAGGACCAGATTGAAGTCCGGGATATTTCCACCTTCGGTCTGTCCTTCGATCACAGGCTGATAGACGGCCACACGGCCGTACAGTTCCTGCATCGCGTTCACGGATACCTGGCCGACACCAGCAGGCTGTTGTTGAACCTTCGCTGATGAGTTCTCGGGAGAATAGCTGTCTCTATGGATGGCACCTGCAACTCGGCCGTGTCGACTACCGGCGCGTTCTCGACTGGCAGCGCGGGCTGGTCAGGATGCGCGGGCAGGGCTTGGCCCGGGATACCATCATCACCGTCGAGCATCCCCCGGTAATCACGGTGGGCAGAGACGGCCACGCCCGGAACTTCAGCGAGGCGCAGTGCCAACCCGTCTTTGTGGAACGGGGCGGCGACGTTACGTACCACGGGCCGGGTCAACTGGTAGTCTATTTCATCTTCAACCTGGACCGCCGGCACCGCGATTTGCACCGGTTCATGGGGGACGTTCAGGACGGCGTCATTGCGGCGCTGGCCGATTACGAGGTCGCCGCGAGGAAAGACAGCGAGCATACCGGCGTCTGGGTTGGCGACAGGAAAATCGCTTCGGTCGGGCTGGCCGTCAAACGGTGGATATCGTACCACGGGGCGGCCGTGAACCTGAATACGTCCTCGGCCGACTTTGCGGGAATCCGGCCGTGTGGCCTGGATCCCGATGTCATGACCTCGGTACAGGCGATCACCGGCAGGCCGACAGACCTGCAAGCGTTCGGCTCGCTGCTGGTTCAGAAGTACGCGAACACCTTCAAGACCACTTTCACGCCGGTGGCGCTGGAAGATCTGGCCGAAGATGTCGAAAGCCAGGCTGGCGGCTACGAAATCTGACGGATAGACACACACCGCTTGGTGTAACGGGAGACACCCAATGGAGTTAAAGGGAAAAGTTGCATTCGTATCCGGGGGGACGCGCGGGATAGGCCTGGCGGTAGCTGAGAGGCTGGCTCGGCAGGGGGCCAACCTCGTTCTGAACTATTTCCGCAGCCGCCAGGCGGCCCGAGACGCCGAGGAAAAAATAAAAGGGCACGGGGTTCAGTGCTACACGCATCGTGCGAACATGGGCAATCACGACCAGATCCCGGGCATATTCGAAAGCATCAAGGAGCGATTCGGCAAACTGGACATCATGATCTCCAACGCCGCCCTCGGCCTGTACACCTCGCTTCTGGATATCGACGACAAGGCGTGGGATCTCTCTATGCACACCAACGCCCGGGCCTTCCTGCATTGTATCCAGCTGGGCGCGGGCATTATGCCTGACCACTCGCGGATCGTGACACTTTCGTCTCTCGGTTCCATCAGGTACATTCCCGGCTATTCCGCCATCGGCGTTTCGAAAGCGGCCCTCGAGAACATCGTTCGGTACGCGGCCATTGAGTTTGCGCCCCGCAAGATTACGGTCAATTGCGTCTCCGGCGGGTTCATCGATACCTCGGCCCTGAGGGGCTTTCCCAATTACGAGGATATGAAGAAGGAAGTCGAACAGCGCACGCCCTTCGGCCGGGTAGGCAAACCGGAAGAGGTTGCGGACGTTGTCGCGTTCCTGGCCAGTCCGAGGGCGAGCTGGATCACGGGCCAGACCGTCATTGTCGACGGCGGCTATTCCCTGATGTGAGGCGGCGGCGCGGGCGCAGCCTACGACGAACGGGCGTCCACGCGAGCACCGGGTGCTACCCGCCTGCTCCCGGCAACGTAGATGATAACACCGGTCAGGAAGAGCACTACCGACACCACCTGGTTGTAGGTGGGCTGAATCGAGCCCAGCGAAAACACCATCGCCTCTTCATAATACCGTACGTATTCGATAGCGAACCGGAAGGTTGCCTCCGCCATGAAGAGGACGGCGATCAACTGCCCCGTGAATCGTCTCCGCTTCATCAGGTAGTGCAGGGTGACAAAAAGCAGAAGACCGTAGAGCGAACTGTAGATCTGCGCGGGGTGGAGATGTTGTTGGCCGAAGACGGCGAACGGAATCGACCCCGCCGGAAAAGTCACGCCCCAGGGCAGCTCGGTCGGGGTGCCGAAACAGCAGCCGTTCAGGAAGCAGCCAATCCTGGTCAGGGCCAGGCCGATGCCGAGGGTCGGGGAAAAGTAATCAAACACGTCCAGCACCGGCAGACCTTTGCGGCGGCAGTATACGATGGTACCGGCAAGGCCCAGCAGCACGCCGCCGTACAGGTTCAGCCCGGCGATGCCGAACCGGTCAGAATGCAGGGGGTTGAAGGCAGCCCCCCAGTTGCCGGCAAACTCGGACACGTGCAAAGCGATATAGGCCAGCCTCGCCCCGATGATGCCGCCGAAAACCAGTATGTAGGCCACTGTCAGGTATTGTTCGAATGGCTTGCCGTCGCGGCTGCTCACCCGGTAGATGTAGTAGACCCCGAGGAGGAAGGAAAAGGCCAGCATCAGGCCGTAACTGCGAATGGGCAAAGGGCCGATGTGAAACAACTCAGGTAACATATTCCGTTCTCGTCTCCGTTCGCGCGGGCTCCCTGCCACCGGCTCCGGACCACGCGTCATAGTACTTCAAAACAAGGACATAGGCAAGGACGCCGATTGCGGCCCCCGCAACGACGTCCGAGACGTAGTGATACCGCCCCCAGACGGTACCTATGGCCAGGCCGACAGTGACCGGCAGCAGGGCCAGCCCTGCCGCTCGGCTCAGACGGAAACCGTAGAACATGACCACCAGCGCCACGGCGACGTGTGACGACGGCATGCAGCCGCCGTGAAACGCCCCGTTGGTGATCACGAACTCGGTCAGGGGGCGAAAGAGCGGGCCCGCCACGTCGTGAATGAATTCGTTCGCGAAGTGGAAACGAGGTCCCTCGATGGGGTAGAGGATGAACATGACGTACGAGAGGAAAAAGGCCAGGCAGATTGCGGTCAGCGCCCGCCGGATGAAATCGTATTCCTTCCTGACGTACAGCACGATGAACAGCCCCGGAACCATCAGGTAATAGCTGAGATAACAGAGCGAGAAAAGCTCGTTGAGCCGGACGCTAAGCAGGTGTTGATCGATGTAGAGCGTCGGGTTGACGCCGAGGATCATGTGTTCGAAGGTCGTCAACTGCCAGTCGAAGAACCCGTCGGAGAAAAGAAACACCATGCCGCCCATGGAGCGGTAGAACAGACCGAACAAAAGGACCGGGTACAACAGCCGCAGGAACCCCTGCACGCCGCCGGCGCGCGCATCCGCGAATTGAACGATCACCACTATCAGGAGGATGACCGAACCGTATAAAGCGAGCTGGGCGGTATAATCGACGAGCGGGCGGCCGAGGGCCAGCGCGAGCGTAATCAACAGCAGGCAGAAACCCGCCACGAGCCAGTCGTACGGATACAGGCGAGATGCAAGACTACTCGTCGGCGGCAACTTTCGAACCCCTCCTCTTTGCCGTGACGTCACCGGCCACCACCAGCACGATCTCACCCTTGACGGCCTTCCGGCCTATTTCTTCAATAATGCCGCTGAGCGCTCCACGGATGTAGGTTTCAAACTTCTTGCTGATTTCGCGGGCGAGACACGCCGGCCGATCCCCCAGAACCAGCAGCATATCGTCAAGACAACGGTGCACCCGGTGCGGGGACTCATAAAAGACCAGCGTATGCGGGTACGGTTTAATCTCGGTCAGGCGTTTGCGGCGAGCCGTGGTTCGGTTCGGCAGAAAGCCTTCAAAGGTGAACCGGTCGGTGGGGAGCCCCGAGGCCGTCAGCGCCGGCAGCAGGGCCGAGGGTCCGGGGAGGGCCTCAACCGGCAGACCGCTCTCGATCGCTGTCTTCACGATGCGGTAGGCCGGATCGGAGATGCCCGGCGACCCGGCATCGGTGATTACAGCCACTGTCTTTCCCTGTTGGACGTCCCTGACCAGTTGGGCCGAACGGGCCCGTTCATTGAACTCATGATAACTGATCAGTTTCTTCTTCAGGTTGAGGCTCTTCAGAAGCCGACCGCTGACCCGCGTATCTTCACAGGCGACGAGATCGACGGCCTGCAGGGTTTCAATCGCCCGCCTGGTGATGTCTCCCAGGTTGCCGATAGGCGTGGGGACCAGGTATATCTTGCCGGGCGGGTTTGCCATGGACGGAAGCCTAACGGTCAAGCTGGATATACTCCGGGACGGGCGGCTTTCCGATCGGCGCGACCGGCGGCATGCGGCGTTTGAAGGCGTTGCGATTCAACAGAGACACGACGCGGCTGATGCTCAGCGGGTCGAACCCTTCGCTCTCAAGCTGCGACAGGGACGTCACGCCGTCATCTACGATGCGCATGAGCAGTCGGTCGATCACGTCGTACGTAACGCCTATCTCGCCCTCGTCCGTCTGGCCTGCCCAGAGGTCGGCGCTCGGGACCTTGCTGCGAATCGCCTCCGGTATGTCCAGTGCCGCGGCCAGTTGCCGGACTTCCGTCTTGTAAAGATCGCCTACGGGATTGACGGAGCAGGCGGAATCGCCGTAAACGGTAGTATACCCCAGACAGATTTCGCTCCGATTGCCGGTGCCGAGCACGAGCCGGTCGGTTCGGTGAGCGACGTCAAAAAGGATCGACATGCGCTCGCGAGCCATCTTATTGCCCGCCCGCAGCCGATTCGACTCGTCGATCTGCTTGAAATAGGCGTCGATCATGGGCGAAATGTCGATCAACTGGTGATCAATCCCGAGCCGGTCGACCAGGTCGGCGGCATCATCGATGGCGCTTTGGGATGACGTCCGGTACGGCATGAGCACCGCCAGCAGTTTATCCGCGCCGACCGCCTGCACCGCCAGGGTCGCGGCCAGCGCCGAGTCAAGGCCGCCCGATAATCCCACCACGTAGCCCGACAGACCGGACTGGTTCAACTGGCCTGTGATAAACCTCTTGATGGTGGTTATTGCCGTATCCTGGTCGAATGGTATTCCCATGGTCTGGCCCGCAACAGCCAGTACGATAGGCAATTCGCCATGGGCGAACAAGGAAAATCCCCTTGTGCTTGACACCCGTTGGGCGCGCTGGTATATTCGTGCAAAATCAAGCGGTAGAGGGCAGAATGAGTGTAAACAAAGCTATCTTGATCGGCCGGCTGGGGCGGGACCCCGATCTCAGGTATACGCCCGGCGGCAGAGCGGTCTGTTCATTTTCGCTGGCGACTTCGGAGGCGTGGAAGGGCCAGGACGGACAGCGCAATGAGTCTACCACCTGGCACAACATCGTGGCCTGGGGGAAACAGGCTGAGGTGATCAAGGAGTACCTGCGCAAGGGCAGGGAAGTTTATATCGAGGGGCGAATCGACAATCGCAGCTATGACGACAAGGAAGGCAACAAGAAGTACGTCTCCGAGGTGGTCGTCCAGCAGTTCCGGTTTATCGGTTCGCGGGCGGACGCGGAAGTGCCGGCATCGGAACCGCCTCCCGCCGACGAGGTCGCTCAGCCGCCCGACAGCGGCAACGACGACGACCTTCCGTTCTGAGCAGAACCTGAACATGCAACTTTGATCAGCCCCGCCGGTCGGGGCTTTCTTCTGTCCAGGATCCACACACCGAATGTTCCGACATTGGACTAAGGATTGACCTCCGCCGGACCGAATTCCAGTTGCGGAAACCGCGCGGAAGAGCGCCGGACCCGAACGGCGGCGCGGAACGACATATGAACAAACGAAAACAGGAGTGGATACCATGGCCGACGAAGTAGCAATCAGTCCGGTTCAATGCGCCCGGGTACAGCGGGTGCGCCTTTACCGAACGGTCGTGTTTATGGGTGCCTCCGCGACCGTGGCCTGCGGGTCGATCATCATCTATTTCAACACCGCCCTGTCTTCGGCGGCTGTCGCCGAGTTTTTCACCCGGGCCGAGCTGGCCGCCGTCACTCTTATGCCGTACATGATTTCCGCCGTGATTGCGGCGCTTACGGCCACGGCGGTGCTGACCATCCTTCCGGCGACCCGTTACGTGGGCCCATCGCTTCACCTGGTCGCAACTCTCAGGAAATTAGCCAGCGGTAATCTGACAACCCACTTGAGAGCCAGGACCGAGGACCCTCTTCGCGACGTATCCAACGAGCTGAACATGGCCGTTGAAAGCCTTAACCAGCAGGTTACCCAGTGGAAACTGATGAACCGGATTCAGTGGGGTGCGCTCTGCCGGGTTCGCATGGCCGCCGAGCACGGCGACTGCGATGACGTGCTGCACTTCGTACAGGAGATGGAGAAGAACTGGGACCGGATCGCCGAGATAGAACGCGTCCTGGTGACGTGATTACTCCCGCGATCTCTTTTCGATATCCCTGACGCGTTTCAGAAGTTGCGGGAGATGGGCCAGGGCAGCCTCGATCTTCTTGGTTTCCATGATGTCCCGCGCCGGACTGCCGAACATCGTCTTGCCGGCCGGGACGGACTTGGCAACCCCGGACTGCGCCCCGACCCGAACACCGTGCCCGATCTCGATGTGCCCTATCAGCCCGACCTGGCCGGCAAGACGGACGCCGTCGCCGATCCTGGTCGATCCGGAGATACCGACCTGGGACACGATGATGCAGTTTTCGCCGATTTCCACGTTGTGCGCGATCTGCACCAGGTTGTCAATCTTGGTCCCGCGGCCGATTCTCGTAGGCCCGATGGAGCCCCGGTCGACTGTCGTGTTGGCGCCGATTTCAACGTCGTCGCCGATCTCCACCCAGCCCACCTGGCGGACTTTTTTCAGGCCCGACTCGGACTGGGCAAAACCAAAGCCGTCCGATCCGATGACGGCGCCTGAGTGGATAATAACGTTGTCGCCGACCGTGCATCCATCCATAATCTGCACGCCGGGATACAGCAGGCAGTGGCTGCCTATCGTAACGTTGCGACCCACAAATACCGAAGAGACAAGCTGGCCGTGCCTGCCTATCCGGCTTCCCTCGCGGACGTGGCAGAGGGGGCCGATGGCCACAGGCTCGTCAAGGTGAACGTCGGGCGCTATTACCGCACTGTCGTGGCAGCCGGGGGCAACGAGTGGAGTTTCCGGATACAGGAGATCGACAATGCGGGCGATCGTCAGGTAGGGGTTCTCGTGACGGATGACCGGGCAGCGGCCGCAGGCGGTGTCCGGGTCGAGCACGAGGGCGGAGGCACCGGTGGTCTCGATGAATTTCGTGTACGCCCGGTTGGCGACAAAACTGATGTCGCCGTCGCCGGCGTGCTGGATCGGGGCGACGGCGCTGATCTGCACGTTGCCGTCGCCGCCCAACTCCCCTCCCACCCGGGAGGCGATTTCCGCCAGTGAAAGGGTCGTTCTATTCTTCGAGCTTATCAAGGTATTCAAGAACTTTGTCGGTTACATCATAGGACTCTCTGATGTACCCCAGACCGCTCTGCATGGTAAACACAACGTCGTAACTCTCTTCTTCGGCCAGCAATCTGATGGCCTCGGTCACTCTTTCCAGCAACGGGACGATCAGTTCTTCCTGTTTCCGCTCGGCCGTTCCCCCGGGTGCATAGATCTGCTTGGTGTATGCGTCCAGGGCCTCGCTCTTGGTTCGGATTGTCGCCTCGCGCTCGCGCCGCTTTTCCTCTGACAGGATCAGCTTCTGCTTGTCGTACTCGTCGATGATCTCCTGCAGTTCCGTCTGCTTGGTCGTCGCCTCGTCATCCCAGGCCGTGCGCTCGATCTCCCACTGCTCCTGTGCGCGCTGCCAGGCCTTGTACTCCTGCTTTATTCTCTCGTCGTCGACAAAGCCGATTTTGAGTGCCTGCGCCGAGACCGTCGAGGCCAGGACGGAAAAAACAAGGGCCACGGCGAGAGCCGTGAGCATCCCTATCTGGATTCTTCGCATGCTCTGTATCTCCTGACTTACGGTTATCTGAAAGTCGTGCCTATTTGGAAATGCGGTTTCCACGCTTGTTCTTCACCGTTTGGCGGCGGGTTCAGAGGATAGCCGAAATCGAAGCCGATGGTCCCGATTCCCGGGACCACCAGGCGAAAACCGAACCCGGCACCGGCGAAAAGATCGGTGAAGGGCCTGATATCCCTGCGCTGCAGCCAGCTGTTTCCGGCGTCAAAGAACAGTAGAGCGTAAACCGACCGTTCCGCGATCGGGAATTGCAGCTCCAGGTTGGTGACCAGCATGTATTTGCCGCGCACGCGGGTCTTGAACGACGGAAGAAAGCTGGTGCTGTCCGGGGTCGAACCTATCGGAGCGTTCGGGTCAAGGTAGAGGAACGTCGTGTCAGACTGGGTGACCGTCGAATCGGGCGTCAGGCTGCCGTCGTCGTAGCCGCGGACGATCCCGTCGAAGGTCGTGCCGCCGGGGGTGAATCGGTCGGACAGCAGGATCCGGTTATCCCCCGCCGGCGATGTGATGACGCCGTATTCCACCTTGGCGGCCACCGCGAACTTCCAGAACAGCGGAATGAACTTGGCCACCGAAACGGAGTGCTTCTGATACTCCCAGAAGCCCCCGAGAATGCCTCCGGTCTGGGCAAAGGTGTACGAAAGGACCGATCCTCTGGTCGCGAATTCGGGCAGATTGCGCGAATCCCGCGTGACGGTCATGCTGAACCGGGAGGCCGCATTCCACTTCTCGTCGTAGGCGAGCACTGAACCGGGAATCGCACCGCCGATGATAGTGGTGTCACGAGCCGCGACGTACTCACCGTCAACCGAATCCGCCGCCCACATGTACGTGGTCTTGTAAGAGTTTTCCTTTCGGAAGAAGTCGTCAAAGTCGTAGAAGCGGTTTCGTTCGAGCCGGTACGACGTGTAAACGCGGACGTAATTGTCCGGCCAGCGCAGCCGCCGACCCAGCCGAATCGCGCCGCCCTGGCGACCCTCGGTGTAGTCGTTAAACCAGCGACGATTGAGCAGGAAGAGGTCAGCCCCCAGGAGCGTCGGCCGGCCGAAAAGGTACGGCTCCGTGAACGACACGTTAAAGGAGTTTCGCCGGCTCCCGAAGTCGACGTTGAAGGAGATATCCTGGCCGTTGCCCCTCAGGTTGGGGATGCCCATGCCGAGCGACCCCACCAGCTTGTCCTGGCTGTTGTACCCGGCGCCGGCCGAAACCTGTCCCGTCTGCTTCTCCTCGATCTTGAATTCCAGGTCGACGTCGCCGCTGGGCAGGTCGACCGGCACGGGTTCGACGTTGGCAAAGTAGTTCAGCGCCATTACCTCTCGAATCGAGCGCAGCAGCAGGGACCGGTTGAACACCTGGCCGGGGAAGACCCTGAGTTCCCGGCGGATCACCTTCTCCTTGGTCTTGGTATTGCCCACAATGTTGACCAGGCGTATATGGGAGGGCAGCCCCTCGTTAACGTCGTAGCTGATGTCAATGATGGAATCGTTGCGGGTCAGCTTTTCATCGAGGACGCGCACGTGCAGGTGCCCGATTTCCTGGTAGGTGGTGTAGATTTCGTACAGCGACTCCTCGTATGTCTCGGCGTTGAAGGTCTCGCCCGTATGGAACTTCAGGCCCGCCCTCAGAATCTCCTCGCCCATGATGTCCGTGCCTTTGAATTCCGCGTTGCCGAAGTAATACAGCGGACCTTCGTAAACCTCGAGATAAACGGTCATCCGGTTCGTCTCGGGGTTGATGTGGGTGGAATCGGACACGAGATGAGCGTCGATGAAACCGCGTTTATGGTATTCCTCGACAATCTTCTGGAGGTCTTCCTCGTATTCCTCCTGGGCAAAATCAGAGCTTTTCAGGAAGCCGCGTTTGCGGTTACGCATCTTCTTGATCAGGTCGTTTGCCTTTACGCGCACGTTGCCGGTCATTACGACCCGTTCCACTTTCACCTTGGAACGTTCATCGATGCTGTACGTGAGAGACGCGGCCGTGGAGTCCTCGCTGTACTCCAGCGCGGAGCTTACCTCGGCCCGGAAATAGCCCTTCTCGGCATAGAGATCGAGAATCTCCTGCCGCTTCAGATGAATCAGGTACGGCGAAATGTAACCCCCGACACCGAGGGCCAGCTTCTCCTTGATCGCCTTGGTCTTGATCTTCTTGTTGCCGGTTATGGTGAGCCCCTCGAGCTTGGGCAACTCTTTGACAACAATGGTCACCCTGAGCCCGCCGGTGGCTTCCTCGGCCTCAATGCGGACGTCTGAGAAAATACCCAGGCCGTATAGTCGCTGCAAGGTTTCCTGTGTCGCCGACTGCGTCAGCGGCGAACCGAGGTGAATTGACGAGACGCCCAGGATAAGCGACTTGGTGGCGATACGGTTGCCCTCTATGTCCAG
This sequence comes from Acidobacteriota bacterium, assembly GCA_035529075.1. Classification (NCBI taxonomy): domain Bacteria; kingdom Pseudomonadati; phylum Acidobacteriota; species Acidobacteriota bacterium. Next base: position 227,257 of record DATKXK010000014.1, read on the forward strand.
CGCGACCACGTTGTATTCCGTCTGCGCCGGAGCATCGTGCGCGGCCAGGAAAAGCACGAATGCCAGAAGGAGAGCCGTCCGTACTCTGCAAGTCATCAGTCCACCAACCAGCCGTCCACCTACGGCGTGACTATTTTGCGGATCCTGACTTCCGTATAATCCTGCCTGTGTCCCTGTCGGCGACGGTACTTGGTGCGCCGCCGGTACTTGTAAATCTCAACCTTGTCACCTTTTCCGTGCTTCAGCACCTCGGTTTCCACCCGGGCACCTTCGATGAAAGGTGTGCCGACGATACTGGAGTCCCCGGTTTTCACGAGCAGGACTTTATCGATATCCAGCTTTTCGCCCTCGGCATCGGGCCGCAGGGCGATTTTCAGCACCTCGCCTTCTTCGCCGCGGTACTGAAAGCCGGAAACTTCAAAAACTGCATACATCACGCAGCCTCCAAACATTCAAAAGCCGTTAACGGATTTAGACTTAAGCCCAAGAATCTAACGAATATGCCGGTCAAGTCAAGGCATTTTTCCATTCACCCAACTCCCGAGGCAAACAAGGTTTGACTTTAGACGCCTTTTCCGGCGTGAAGTTCCAGCAGACTGTCCCCGGCTATTAGTGATTGCCGCAGGGCCGGCAGCCGGTATATTAAGAGCAAAGGTGCAGAACCGGCCAAACGATGGCAGTAAGGACCAACCAGACGCAACAGGATCAGAAGACCGTGTTTGAGCTTCAAGCCCCGTTCCCACCCCGGGGCGATCAGCAACAGGCCATCGAAGAGTTGACCTCCGGCCTTCAGGCTGACCGGCGGCATCAAACGCTGCTGGGTGTCACCGGTTCGGGGAAAACCTTTACAATCGCCAACGTGGTTGCCAGGTATGGGCGTCCGGCCCTGGTCATTTCTCACAACAAGACGCTCGCGGCGCAGCTTTACGGCGAGCTCAAGGCTTTTTTCCCCGGGAATGCCGTTGAGTTCTTTATCAGCTACTATGACTATTATCAGCCGGAGGCGTACATTCCCACCACCGATACGTTTATCGAGAAAGACACCAAGATCAACGAAGATATCGACCGGTTGAGGCTGCGTGCCACCGCCTCCCTGCTGGAGCGCAGCGACGTTATAATTGTGGCTTCCGTCTCCTGCATTTACGGGATCGGCCTGCCGGAGGAGTACAAGCGTCAGATGCTGTTTCTGGAGACAGGGACACAGGTCGACCGGGACGAGACCATTCGCAGCCTGATCGACGTTCACTACAGGCGCAACGACATAGACTTTTCCCGTGGCAACTTCCGGGTGCGCGGCGACACGATAGAGTTGATCCCGGCATACCGCGAAACCGCGCTGCGGGTGGAGTTCTTCGGTGATGAGATCGAACGCATTACGGAAATCGATCCGTTGACGGGGCAAATCCTGGCTGAGCGCACGAAGGTCGCAGTCTACCCGGCCAAGCACTTCGTGACGACACGTCCGATCCTGGAGAAAGCCATCGGTCAGATCGAGGCGGAGCTGGTCGAGCAGCTGGAGATTTTCCGTTCGCAGGGCAAGCTGCTTGAAGCCCAGCGGTTGGAGATGCGTACGCGCTATGATCTGGAGATGCTCAGGGAAATCGGCTACTGTAGCGGCATCGAAAACTACTCGCGCTACCTGACCGGCCGGGAGGCCGGGGAGAGGCCGAAGTGCCTGATCGATTTTCTGCCCGCCGACTTTATCACCATTATTGACGAATCCCACCAGACCGTGCCCCAGTTGCGCGGCATGTATGCCGGTGACCGGACGCGCAAGGAGACGCTGGTTGCTCACGGATTCCGGCTGCCCTCGGCCCTCGACAACAGGCCGCTGTTTTTCGACGAGTTCAAGGGGCTGATGAACAAGACCATCTACGTTTCCGCCACGCCCGCCGACTACGAGCTTCAAGAGTGCGAGGGCGTGGTTGTGGAGCAGGTGATCCGCCCGACCGGTCTGCTGGACCCGCTTATCACCGTCAAGCCGCTGTCGAGCCAGGTCGACGACCTGCTCGAGCAGGTCCGCAGCCGTGCCGCCCGGGGCGAACGCGTCCTTGCCACTACCCTGACCAAACGGATGAGCGAAGACCTGACCGCCTACCTGAGCAAGATGGGCGTTCGCGTCCGCTACCTGCATTCCGAGGTTGACACCATTGACCGGACGGAGATTATCCGTGACCTTCGTCTGAGCGAGTTTGACGTGCTGGTCGGCGTGAACCTGCTGCGGGAAGGGCTGGATTTGCCGGAGGTTTCGCTGGTGGCCATCATGGATGCCGACAAGGAGGGCTTTCTGCGCTCGGAGCGCTCGCTTATTCAGACGGCCGGACGCGCGGCACGCAACAAGAACGGGGAGGTGATTTTTTACGCCGACAAGATCACCGACTCCATGAGGAAAGCGCAGGAAGAGACCAACCGTCGCCGCACCAGACAGACGGCCTACAACCTCGAGCACAACGTCAATCCGGAGACGATTCACAAGACGCGCGAGGAAATCCTGAGGTCGACCAGCTTCGCCGACAGCAGGACGGTTGTCGACGCGAAGTACGAGAAACCGGAGTACTTTGCTATGATGTCCCACGAGGACCAGCTTGCCTTCATGCTCAAGGTCATGAGGAGATCCGCGCAGAATCTCGAGTTTGAAACGGCTATTCTGATCCGCGACGAGATCAAGCAACTCAAGGACAAAGTCAAAAAGAACAAAACAAAACGGAGGCGGTAACAGTATATATTATGGTACGTTTTGGCGGTTCAATTATGGTGAGACGAAGGCACATCCGGTACGCGGTCATCCTGGCAATCGCGATTTTTGCCGGCATGTCCGGCTGCGGGGAGAAGGACGTCCCGTTCGTTATCGATGCCGACGAGGTTGCCGCGTACGTGCAGCAATCACCGGAAGCCGGTGAGTTGTTCCGTACCGGCGGCCTGTTCCCGACCGAACCGTATGTTGTCGGGCACCAGGATTCCGCCACGTACCGCGACAGGATACTCAGCCACAAACGGACCATCGACGTGGGCCTGGTGCCGCTGAGACTGCCGGACGGCAGTCCCAGGCCGGAAGAAGATGTGTATGCAGACTACGGCCTGCTCGGGCGATTGCGCGAGGCATGGGCGACGGTTACGGACGAGTTCAGCATCGAGACCACGCGCGCTTTTGCCGCTGAGACACTCGTGGACACGTCCGACCGCGAGTTCGTCAGGTACGGCTTCTTCCTGAAGCTCGGCAGTGACGCGCAGGACTATGTCGGCTGGAAGCTTTACGGCTACAACGGATTGGGGTCGGTCAATGCGCCGCTGTACGTGTCGATCACCGCTCCCAGCGGTGATCGTGATACTAGCTTCACGGGTAACCTCAACCTTTACACCAATCGGTCCCTGACCGTCTCGGCTGCATTTGGCGTCCGGGATTACGTCAAGCTGGAAGATATCGTTCAGATAAACAACGGCGGCGTGCTGTCGGTGGTCACTCAGTGGGCGGGCTCGGTGACGAGCGCGAAGCGCGACTATCCGCTCATCGCGGCCGACAGCCAGGAGGGATTTCGCACACAGACACTCGACCAGGTTCAGCAGTCGCGCGACAGCTACAGCGGCAGCGTGGACACGAGAAACGGCAGCAAAGCGAGATACGGCTTCTTGTTCTTCCAGTCGATTCACGACGACGAATTCTTCCCCACCCGGCGCTGGTGCGTTCCCTACCGGCTGTTCTGAGGCGCCGGCGCGCCGCCGACAGCCCCGAATTCTGCCTCCACCGTAACGGCATATGGCCGGTCGCGGTCATCGCGGCTCGTTTTTAGTTGAATAGCCGGTGTGCCGGGTGGTACTTTAGGTAGACAAAGCAGAGTTGTCTCAATATCAAACATTACATGGAGGTAGTATGAAAGCACGGAGGATATCCGGGTTACCGCTTCTGGCAGTGGTACTTGTGGCCCTCGGCGCGGTCGGCTGCGGCACGCAGATTCCGTCCGGACACAGGGGGGTCTTCTTCAGCACTTTCGGCGACGGTACGGAGTTTGGCAAGATCTATGATGAGGGATTCAACTGGCACCTGCCGTGGAACAAGATGATGGTCTACAAGGTGCAGATCCAGGAGCGGCGGGAGGACCTCACGGTACTTTCGTCGGACGGCGCCACCATTCGCATGGAGGCATCGGTCCTGTACGTGCCGCTTGTGCTCAAGCTTGACTCTCTCCAGGTAACGATAGGGCCCAACTACTACGACGTAGCCCTGGCGCCGAACCTCAGAGCGGTCGCGCGCGCCGTCGCGGGACGCTACAAGCCGGAGGAGATTTACTCGACAAAGCGCGAAGAGCTCCAAAACGAGATTGTCCAGGAACTGACGTTGCAGATATCAGGCAAGTTTATCGAGGTCCAGAGCGTCCTTATTCGCGACGTCCAGATTCCTGCCAAGATCTCCGAGGCCATCAATTTCAAGCTGACGGCCGACCAGGAAGCCCAGAAGATGCAGTTCACCATCGAGAAGGAACGACTCGAGGCGGAGCGAAAACGGATCGAGGCCAGGGGCGTCGCCGATTTCCAGACGATCGTGGCAGAAGGCATCACGCCATCCTACCTGAAATGGAAGGGGATCGAGGCAACTCTCAAGATTGCCGAGTCTCCGAACACCAAGGTCGTGATTATCGGCAACTCGTCCGGAGATCTGCCGATTATACTCGGCGGGGACAAGTAATCAAAGGCAGCGGTGCCGCGATTCGATAGCCGGTCCGTACGGGGGCTCGCTTAAGGGTGATAGCGGCGAGCCGCTTCTGACTCCTCGGGGTCAGTCCGCCCCGTGTAGACGGGCTTGCCGAACCTTACACAGACAAGGGCGCCCAGGAAGGACCGCTCAGGGTTGAGGTTTGCGAACAGGTGAAGACTGCCGCTCAGGCGGGATTCGGGTAACGAAGTCACCTGGATTTCCAACGGCATTCCCACCGTCGTGAATTCATCCTCCTCGTACTTGGGGAAGAGATACCCCGGCAGTTGCCGTCCGAGTCGGCTCCCGCCGACCACGGCAATTCCTGCCGACAGCGAGATCGTGATACGAGATCCGGGCCGGATGAGCCCGGCCAGCAGGCCGACATCCCAGACCGTTTCCTCGGGAAAATCGAAAAAACGGGTCTGCGAGTTCCACATGCAGCGTAGCGTCACCAGCTTACCGTCTCTGCGCGCGGACAGTGTTGCGCCCGCCGCGTAGGCGAAGTTGCCCCCGCCCAGACCGGCGCTGAACCACGAACCGCGGTGCCGTGGATTGTATTGCAGTTCCTGTCCCGAGGCGGGGCAGGCGTCAAGGCATAGCAGGGTGATGGCCAACACGAGCGTAGCCAGCCGGGTAGTGAAGCGAGTATTCAAGAGTGGGTAGTTGTCCAACACGCGAGGCCTCCTGCCGGTTGTGTGCATGCAGCGGCGCTCCCTTTCACCCGGTCGCGGGTCCCGTGGATTCCGACGGCCCCCGCACGTGGTTGAAAGGTGGGCATCGACGGGTAACATCACGTCCCCGTCGGACTAAAGCTATGCATCTTGCGGACTAAGTCAAGGGGATATATCCCGTACGGGTTGGCTGACGGCCGGCAGCCGAAGGTGCACGGCGGACGGGCCAGGTCTGCACGTCGCAGCTTCTGCGTCCATCCACCATACGCAGCCGTACCAAGATCATCGCCCGGAATTGTGAAGTAGCCCCCACGAGGTCCATATTGTTGGATATTCAGGCTGGCCGCTCTGACGGCTTCGCTCGGTTTTGCGCGGACGGGCCGGCCGGGGCAAACCCGGAGTCTATATGCCATGATCGGCGACAGAATAGGAAACGGTCGGCACAAAACTGTCCTTCCAATTCACAAAAACGCGATCCGGCTGCAAAAGCAGGGGGATGGAAAGGGGAAGCGTTTCGGGTTAGCATTGAAACAGAGTTGGCCTGATTCTTGCGTCAACTGTCGGCAGTGACTTAGGTGCTTGACTTGCAAGCAGAAATAGATATATTTATGGCGACAAGACAACGGGTTTACTGCGACCATTTACTGCCCTATAGTCACCGAACGGTTGATAGCGATCAGATCGGCACCAGAGTTTTGCGGCCTGCAAAGGGGCTGGCTTTTAGCGGCGAGTTGCTTTGGCAGTTCCGAGGGACTCCGGCAGACGATCCAGCGCCGGTCAACCCGTAGGTGTTCGACGTTTTGGAGGAAAGATGTTGAGGAAAGGGTCAGCCAATAAAGTTCTTCTGATAGCCTCGATTTTCGTTGTCATCTCATGTTCCTGGATCACGGCCGCCGAGGGCGGCGGTTCAGACGACATCTGGGTGCCCAGCCTGACACTTCCGAACGACACCACGCTGTACCTCTGCGGCCCCGAAGAAGTCTGTTTCGAGGTTAGCGCCAGCGACCCCGACGCTAATGACACGCTGGTCCTGACGCTGGTATCCGGCCCGATTGACATGCCCCCGGACACGTTTCCGAACGTTTTCACGACCACCGTCTGTTTCCAGGCCGACGGCGCCGGTGTCTATGAATTCCAGTTCATGGTAAAAGACCGCTTTGGGCACGAGGCCTATGGTTCAGTAACGTTTACGGTGGAGCTCGGCAATCCACCCGTTTTATCGGATCAGTCATTCGCCGCCGAACTGTGCAGTCTCAAGGAGGAGAGAGTCCTCCTCCTGAGCTATGACAACCCGCAGGGTGACTGGGTCTTCGAACTGGTTTCGGGTCCCGGTACCGTGGATCCCCTGACCGGAGCTATAACGTACCAGCCTGACACGTCCGGGGTCTTTGTGTTCGAGGTGGCTGTAGGCAACGCCTGTGGCGCCGACACGGCCACGATCACCGACAACCTCGTGCTTAACCTGCCGCCGTACTGCGTCGGGTTCGACACCACGATTTTCCTGTGCGGGGTTGAGGAAGTCTGCTTTGACGTCCTTGCCGTCGATCCGGAGGGTGATCCCATAACGCTTCAGCAGCTCGAGGGCCTCGGTTCGTTCACCCGGTTGAGTGACACCTCCGGTCGGACCTGCTTCTGGCCGTCCGAGGTTGACTCGGCGACTTACCGGTTTATCTACCGTGCCGCCGACAGTTGCGTGCTGGCGGCCGATGAGCTTTCCTCCGGACTGGAGGAGGCGGAGCCCCAGTGCTGCCTTGACACCGTGACTGTTATCGTGATAATCGATGATCCCCCGCAGCTGGTGTGTCCGGAAACTCAGGATTTCTGGTCCTGCGATCCGGGCACTTTCTGCTTCGACATAGAGTTGATCGACAATCATCCGGACGAGGTTACGCTGAACGTCCTGTCCGGGAACGCGACTATCGACGGCACCACGGTCTGCGTGACGGCCGACGAATCGACCGAGCTCGTCGTGGTCATCGAGGCCGTCGACGATTGCGGCGCGGACACGTGCTCCATGCCGGTCTCGGTACGGCTGAATCGCTCGCCGTACGTTACGATGGTTGATGACCGTGAGATATCCCTTTGCCAGCCGGAGATCGTTTGTCTGCCGGCGGCGGCCGACGACCCGGATTTCAATATTGCCGCGGTCTCGGTCAACTTCGGGTCATATGACGAGGCCTCGGACATTTTCTGTTTTCCCGCCGACACCTCCGGCCAGTACACCCTCGTCCTGACTGCTATTGACTCCTGTGACGCAACTGACAGTGATACGGCGATCATAACGATCAAACTCAACGAGCCGCCACTGGTCGACCTCGGCGATGACTTCACGGTTGACGAGTGCACGACCACCGAGATCTGCATTGACGACGGCGTCGCCGACGACAACGTGAAATCGGTTACGAGCAACTTTGGCGTGTACGATCCGGAGACGGGCCGTGTCTGTTTCGTGCCCGAATCGTCGGGAGTCTACACGGTCTGGGTGACGGTGGAAGACGACTGCGGCCTGACCGCGTCGGACACCGTCGTGGTTACCGTCGAAATCGGCGGGCCGCCGGTCATCACGGACTTCTCGGACACGTCGGTCTTCCTTTGCGATGCAGAGGAAGTGTGCCTGACTCCGCAGATCACGGACCCCGACGGTGACATAGCGACCATATCGGTCGACGAACCGTTTAGCTTCGCCGACGGCAGTGTCTGCTTCACGCCGGACACCGCCGGGCAGTATATAATTATCTTGGGGGTCACCGACAGTTGCGGCTTCATGGGCGTGGCCACGGCGACCGTGACCGTCTCGCTGAACGAAGCCCCGGTCGCGACCCTGCCGGATGATCAGCAGTTCTCCCTCTGCCAGCCGGAGGTACTCTGCCTGCCGGCGACGGCTGACGATCCGAACTTCAATATCGCCGAGGTGTCCGTCAGTTTCGGTGAGTTCGACGACGCCAGTGATCGCGTCTGCTTTACGGCTGATACATCCGGTCTGTACACGATCATCCTGACGGCCGTGGATTCCTGCGGCTGGACTGACAGTGATACGATGCTGGTCACGGTAACACTGAACGAGACACCGCTGATCGATCTCGGGCCTGACTTCACGGTTTCCGGCTGCGAGCCGTCGGAGGTGTGCATCGACGTTACCATAGACGACGACAACATCGGCCTGGTCACGTCCAACGTGCCCGGGTTCGACCCCGAGTCCGGACGGCTCTGCTTCATGCCCGACACCGCCGGTGTTTACACGGTATGGGTGCGGGCCGAGGATGACTGCGGTCTTGTCGCGGCTGACACCGTCGCCGTTACGGTCGAGATCGGCAGTGCCCCGGTAATAGCGAATTTCGAGGATACGACGGTGTATCTCTGCTTTCCGCAGGAGATATGCCTGGAGCCCCTGGTGAGTGACCCGGACGGTGACCTGGCCACGGTTACGGTCAGCGAACCCTACACGCTCAGCGAGGGGCGGATATGCTTTGTGGCCTTCAACCAGGGCACGTACGCGATTTCCCTGACGGCCACCGACAGTTGCGGCTTTTCCGTGACCGAAACCGCGATCGTGACTATACGGACCGACCAGGCTGTAGCCCTTGAATGCCCGCCGGACACGACCGTGTTCCTGTGTGAACCGGACACGCTCTGTTTCCCGGTTGAGGGCGTCCCGGACGGCGCCGAGGTGAAAGTCAGCGGGACCAACGTCTGGTGGAACGACACCACCTCTTCAGCCTGCTTCTACTCCGATTGTTGCCTGGAAAACACCATTACGGTAAACGTCACCACCCCCTGCGGCACCTACAGCTGCGAGTTCACCGTCCAGGTGCAGACCAACAGCGAGCCGCTGGTCATTTTGCCGCAGGATACGGCCATGCAGTTCTGCGAGCCGACCACGGTCTGCCTGCCGGTAGGCATTACGGACGTGGACGGCAACGTCAACCCCGCGCTGGTATCGGTACTCCTGGTGGATGCCGGGGGTACTCCGGTCGGCGAGGGCGTGTTTGACGATTACAGGGACCTGATCTGCTTCGACGTCGATACGTCCGGAACCTACATCGTGTCGGTCACGGCGATTGATTCCTGCGGCCTGGCCGACAGCGACCTGATTGAGGTCGCGGTTCAGATGAACACCGCGCCGACGATTGCCGTTACGGATGTTCCAATGGAGCCCCTGTGCGAGCTGCCGGCCGAAGTATGCCTGCCGTTCACGGTGTTTGATGCCGACGATAACCTCGTCGGTGTCTCAACCACGCTCGGCAGCGTAGCGGACAATAGCGTCTGCTTTGTCCCCACCGATTTCGGCGATTATGAGATTATCCTCACCGCGACCGACGACTGCGGGCTGGTCGGGGCTGATACCGTCGTGGTTTCGCTGGTGAAGAATCCCGGCTGGGTATCCATCGACTGCCCGCCCGGCCTCGACACCCTGCTCTGTACGCCGGACTCTGTGTACATGGACGTCTCCGGCTGGTTCGCCGGGCAGGATTACGTTGTCGAAGTACTGAGCCCGTGGGCCGTGCTGGAAGACGGTTTTATCAAGTTTTACGTGGGTGAGGAAGGCTTGGTAGGCTTGCTGGAGATTGCTGCTTCCTCCGACTGCAACAGCGATACCTGCAAGGTCCCGGTCAATGCCCAGGTGATAGACTGGCTGTTGTTCACGACTTGCCCGCCGGATACAACGGTTCTTGTCTGCGGGCCGGATACGCTGGCCTTCCCGTTCGAGACGGTCGGTGACGGCGGGCTGCAGGGCCAGGTCGTGGTTGACCCGCCGGCCTATCTCGCAGACGGCATGATCATGGTGCCGGTCCTGGCACCGGGCGCTCAGGTGGTCACGGCGCGGGCTTTGAGCGGGGTTGACGGCGAATGCAACGTGGATATCTGCACCTTCTCGGTCACCGCCGAGTTCAACGGTGCGCCGACGGTCAGCGCGCGTGATACCAGCCTTACGCTCTGTGAGCTTGAAGAGATCTGCGTGCCGTTTGAAGCCTCCGACCCGGACGACAACCTGTTGGAGGTGGTCAGCTCGCTGGGCTCCGTGACGATCAGCTATACGAGCGGCGCGAGCGGTCAGACCGGCGGAGCGACGGCGGTTGACTTCGTGCGCGAGATTGCCTCACCGCCGATCGGCGGCAAGGTCTGCTTTACGCCCGAGGCATTCGGCACTTATGAAATTATCCTTACGGCTATAGATGAGTGCGGCGCCGAGGGCTACGATACGGTCGTTGTCTCGGTCTCCGCTGCGGCGTGGGTGGACCTTCAGGCCGACCCGCCGGTCGAGCCATTCCTCTTCTGCGACGGCCCCCAGACGATCTGCTGGCCGGTCACTGTTATCGGTGATCCGACCGGGATTGTCGTGTCGTACGGGACCTACGATGCCGAGGACGGCATGTGTTTCGTGGCTGATTCGAGCGGCCTGTATACCATAACCATGATCGGCGTCGCCGCGTGTAACGAGGATACGCTGGACCTGACCTTCGACGTGCACATTCTCGATTCCGTCCAGGTGGTCTGCCCGGTTTCCGACACCTCGCTGTTCTTCTGCGATCTGCCGCGTTCAATCTCCCTGCCGCTGACCATTCTCGGCGACGTGGAGAACATCACCGCCCTGCCGGAGGGGACTTCCGCCGACGGTAACTCCGTGCTCATTCCGGTCGACGCCGAGGGGGAAATCACGGTTGTGGTTATTGCTGAAGGCTACTGTAACGTCGACAGTTGCACGTTTGTGGTCAATGTAGATGCCAACGAGCCGCCCGTCCTGGTGGCGGGTAATGACACCTTGGCGGTGCTGTGCGAACTGGGGGAGGTGTGCATCGGGTTCAACCTGTTCGATCCCGACGACAACCTCGTCGAGGTTCGAACGACGCTCGGCCTGATCGACGATACGATAATCTGCTTTACGCCGGAGGCTTTCGGCGACTACGAAATGGTCATTACGGCGACGGATTCGTGCGGCGCGGTGGCTGAAGATACCGTTTTGATTGCGGTGAGCGAGGGAACGTACGCCGCGATAGATTGCCCGCCCGCGCCCATGTCGTTGGCCATCGATCTTCCCGGCTCTCTTATGATACCTATTGCGATTACGCCGGTTGACGCCGAGGTCACGGTTCTGCCGTTCGGCCGCTATGATTTCGGCACCGGTGAGTTGATTGCCTATATCGAGGAACCCGGCACGTACACCTTTACGATCATTGCGGCGGCCGAATGCAGCAGTGATACGTGTGTCGTGGAGGTCGAGGTAATCCAGTACATCCCGCCGCTGGTCGTCTGCGAGGGAAGCGTTGATACAGTGCTTTGCCTGGTCACCCCCGAGACCCTGTGTATGCCGGTCACGGTTTCGGGCACCGCCATTTCCGTGGATGTCCTGCCCGTGGGTGAATACGCCGACGGTTACGTCTGCCTCGACGTTGACACCGCGGGCACGTACGAGCTGCAGATAATCGCCGCCAACGAGGCGCAGGCCGATACATGTTATTCGTCGTTAACGGTGACACTCGGCCGTCCGCCCGTCATTGACATGCCCGACAGCCTCACTTTCGCGCTCTGCGATCCGGCCGAGGTCTGCGTGCCGGCTGTGTTCGAGGACACTGATTTTGACATCGCGGAGTATTCCGTCAGCTTCGGCACCTATGACGACGTCGACGAGCAAATCTGCTTTGACGCCGAGGCAACCGGCGTGTATACGATAATCGTGAGCGTATCGGATTCCTGCGGTAACGTGGCCATCGATACGGCCGTGGTTACCGTGAACGTGAACGCCGCTCCCACCGTCAGCGCAGAGCCGGGGACGTACTTCATCTGCGAAGAGCCTCAGGTCTGCGTTGCCGTTGACGTTGTTGACGAGAACATCGCCACCGTCGTCACCAGCATGGGCGATTACGATGCTCAGGCGGGCCAGGTCTGCTTTATCCCGGATACGAGCGGAGTCTACACGCTGATTGTGCAGGTGACCGATTCGTGCGGCGCCGTGGCGGCGGATACGGCTGACCTGACGATCCAGGTCAACCAGGTGCCGGTGATCAGCGGCTTGACGGATACGTCGATTTACATATGCTCGCCGCAGGAGATCTGCCTGAGCACCGAAGTCGTGGATGCCGACGGCAATCTGGTGTCGGTGACCTTTGACGGCCCGGGGACTTACGAGGACGGCCTGATATGCTTTATCCCGTTCTCGATGGGCCAGTACCAGTTTACTCTGACCGCCGAGGATGTCTGCGGAGCGATTACCGTGGTGACGGCGGTAGTTACCATCGAAACCGATCAAAGCCTGTCCCTGAAGTGCCCCGCCGACACGACCGTGTTCCTGTGCGAGGCCGATACACTCTGCTTCCCGGTTGACGGTATCCCGGAGGGAGCCGAGGTAACCGTCAACGGAACCAACGTCTGGTGGGATGAGGCCACCTCTTCGGCCTGCTTCTACTCCGATTGTTGCCTGGAAAACACGATTACGGTAAACGTTGCCACCGCCTGTGGCACCTACAGTTGCGACTTTACCGTTACGGTGCAGACCAACAGCCGGCCGCTGGTGATCCTGCCACAGGACAAGGCGGTTGTTCAGTGCCAGTTCGAGGAAATCTGCCTGCCGGTGGGGATTACGGACGTGGACAACAACGTCCTGCTGGTGACCGCCGATGGGGGAGTGTTTGACGACTACCGTGACCTGGTCTGCTTCACCCCGGACACCTCCGGCCTGTATAAAATCACCGTGACCGCCACCGACTCCTGCGGCCTGTCGGACAGTGATGAAATCCTCGTTGACGTCACGCTGAACCGGCCGCCGGTAATCACGTATGAGTCGCCCGGGGCGGTAACGGTATGTGAGTTTGAGGAAATCTGCCTGCCGGTCGATATCGATGATCCCGATGGCAACCTGGATCAGGTCAACGTCGTTGGCGGTCGCTACGACGAGGCCGGCGGTACGGTTTGCTTCACGCCGCAGGATCTCGGGCAGGCCTGCCTGTCGATCATCGCCACCGATACCTGCGGGCTGAAAGACTCCATCATGGTCTGCGTCGAGGTGGCCGCGGGTGATTCGGTGGCAATTGATTGTCCCGTGGATCCGTTCCCCTCCGTTCAGCTATGCGCGGCGGACCAGGTGTGCGTCCCGCTCGCAGTCACCGGAGAGAGCTATACGGTCTCAACCAGCTTCGGCGGCTGGTCCGACGGTACGCTGTGTTTCCAGGCCGACACGTCGGGACTTTATGAGATTACGGTGGTCGCCGATGCGGAGTGCAACCGCGACACTTGCGTTGTTGCCATACCCGTAGATATTCCCGGGCCCGTGACGATTACCTGTCCGCCGGACGCGAACGAGCCCCTGTGCGACCCGGATACCGTATGCTACCCCTTTGAGGCGTCCTCTTCGGCTCTGACGGTGACGGCCACGAGCCCTGCCTACATCAGCGGCGGTGAGGTCTGTGTCCCGATTCTGGAGCCGGGTGTGCTTGAAATCACCATGATCGCCTCAGGCGACTGCGGAGCCGATACCTGTTCGTTCACGGTAAGCGCTGAGTTTAACGAGCCGCCGGTGATCGTGGCCGGTCCCGATACTTCACTGACGGAATGCGGCCTGGCTGAAATCTGTATCGATCTTCAGGTTACCGACGCGGATGACAATATCGAATCGATAACGGCCTCCCTGGGCAACGTCTCGGGTGACAGTGCCGTCTGCTTCACGCCGCCGGATTTCGGCACCTACGAGATTGTCGTAGAGGTTTTCGATGCCTGCGGCGAAAAGGACGCCGACACCGTCACTGTGACGGTCAGCGAAGGAGAGGCAGCGTCCATATTCTGTCCTGACGACGTGCAGCACCATTCCATCTGCGGGCCCGGCAACATATGCGTGATTGCCCCGATCTCGCCGCCTGATGCCAAGGTTACGGTCAGTCCGAGTGGTTATTACGATCCGGGTACCGGTACGATATGCATCTACGCCGACACCGGCGGGAGCTATGACGTGAAGGTCATCGCCGAGGCCCAGTGCGTCAGCGATACGTGTGAGTTTACTCTGAAAGTGAACATGGCCGAGCCGCCGGCCGTGACGTGTCCCGAGACAGTTGATACGCTCTTATGCCTGGCCGAGCCGGAAACACTGTGTGTCCCGGTAGAAATCACCGGCACCATCACCAATGTCACTGTCAGCCCGATTGGAAACTATGCGGCCGGGTTCGTGTGCGTCCCGGTGACCGGGCCCGGCGACTATGCCATTGAGATAATCGCGACCGGGAATTGCGGAGCTGACACCTGCCTGATGCAAATCGACGTTCAGGCGGATCAGCCGCCCGCGCTCACGTTGCCGCCGACCTTGACATTTGAGCGCTGCCCGGGAGACACTGATCCTATCTGTATCAACGGCGTCTTCGCTATGGATGCGGAATCCGAGGTGACCGTCAGTAAGGTATGCGGTATCGGGGGCTTCGCTCAGGCCGATCCTGGCAGCGGCCAGCTGTGCTTCGTCCCTGACACTTTCGGAACCTATACCTTCTGTTTCGAGGCCGATGACGGCTGCAACACGGTCGAGGATACACTCCTTGTCGATGTCGTGCTCAAGGATGACTGCGACGTCTGCCTGCGCGTGACTATCGACGGCGGCGAGTGCACGCCGGTCGGATTGCGCAAGACGGTCGCCATGAACTTTGAGAGCAACGAAGAGGTTGGAGGATTCTCAATTCTGATGGGCTATGATGCCTCGATCTTGAGTTTCCAGAATGCCACCATCGATGGTGGCGTTATTGAGGATTGGGAGTACTTTACATGGAACCTGGGAGGCGGCGCCTGCGGTACCGCCTGTCCTTCCGGAATCGTCCGCTTCGTGGGTATCGCGGACCAGAACAACGGCGCGGCTCATCCGCCCGATTCGGCGTACGGCCCCAGCGGTCCGTCGGTCTTCATTGAGTACCAGGTCGCCAACGATCAGAATATCGGTGGCTTCTTCATCCCGATCAACTTCGTCTGGTACGCCTGTGCCGACAACTCGTTCTCCGACCCATCCGGCGGTGTCCTGTTCATTGATCGCCGCATTTATACCTACGAGGGTGTAATCTTGTGGGATGAGACGGACGACGTTCAGTTCCCCGAAAGCGCGCGACCGTTCGGCCTCGGCGCCCCCGACGATTGTATTAGTGGAGGAGACAAGTCGGAGCCTCTCCGCTGCATAGAGTACGTTAACGGCGGCGTCTGTATCACCCACCCTGATTCCATTGATGACCGTGGCGATATCAATCTGAACGGCCTGGCGTATGAAATCTCCGACGTCGTAACGTTCACCAACTACTTCATCAAAGGCCTGAGCGCGTTTACGGTCAACATCGCCGGACAGATTGCGGCTACTGACGTGAACGCCGACGGCCTGACGTTGACGGTGGCCGACCTGTCGTATCTCATCCGAGTGGTGATCGGCGACGCCGACCCGATTCCGCGACCCGTGCCGTACAGCGAGGAGGTTTTGGTGGCGACCGCCATCGGCTCCGATCTCGTCCGAATATCGACGGAGGCTCCCGGCGACATAGGCGCGATGTACCTGGTCTATGACCTCGACCCCGGAATCCGCGTCGACGACGTGCGGCTGTCCGCTGCGGCTCAGGAGCTCGACCTGATGTACGGCGTGACCGACGGGCAACTCAAACTGCTCGTGTTTGATATCGGTCCGGGACGAATAGCGCCCGGCAACAACAGCATTATCGAGATACCGTATTCAGGGGACGGCTCACTGCGGCTGGTCTACTCTGAGATCAGCGACTACTACGGACGTCCCTATCCGACTGTAAACCTGAAGGCTACGCTGCCGGAGAGCTACTCGCTGGGCCAGAACTATCCCAATCCGTTTAACCCGTCCACGACGATTCGCTTCACGCTGCCGCAGCCGACCGCGTGGGGCCTGAGAATTTATAACGTGGCCGGCGGGCTGGTCCGGGAGTTTAACGGGTCGGACGGTGCCGGCACCGTCGAGGTGGTATGGGACGGCCGGAATCAGGACGATGGTACGGTGGCCTCGGGCATCTACCTGTATCGTCTCGAGGCGGGCGGTTTCAGCGCCTCACGTAAAATGATCTTGCTGAAGTAAGCGTTTTAATATTACCCTTTCTATCTTTCCTCTCAGATCGTCCCGTTGGCGTCACGCTGACGGGACGTTTCCTTTACTTGTGGTAACCGGTGCGGTGCAGAATCGTAAAGGCTCTGTAAAGCTGTTCCAGGAGAATCACACGGACCAGATGGTGGGGGAAAGTCAGGGGGGACAGCGACAGCACCGCGTCGGCCTCGCCCACCAGCCGGTCGGCCAGTCCGTGGGGGCCGCCGATGAGGAATTCGACGCGTCCGCCGCTGGTGGTTTGCAGCCGCTCGATCAGCCGTGCGAAAGCTTCTGAATCGCAGGTGGGACCCCGGTCGCTCAACGCGATGCCGTAGCCGCCCTTCCTCCGGCGGACCAGCAGATCGGATTCGCGGACGCGAATCTCATCGGGGGAGAGGGCGCTGGAGAATTTCGGCGACGGTATGACGGTCAGCGATATGCGGGCGAAGCGGGAGAGCAGCTTGCGGTAGTGTTCGCTCCCCTGCGTGATCCACGGCTCCTTGTCCCTGCCCAGACTAATAACGTGGACTTCAAGCAAGGGCGACTACCTTGACAAGGAGGCGGCGGTTTCGCGGCCCGTCGAACTCGCAGAACTGAATGCCCTGCCACTGGCCCAGGACGAGCCGCTTGTTCTCGAAAAATACCTGCTGCGAGAACCCAAGAAGTGAGGCCTTGATATGGGCGTCGGAATTGCCCTCGGCGTGGCGGTAGCCGTCCTCGCGCGGTATTTCCTTACCCAGTTTGTACAGGATGTCGCGCTTGACGTCGGGATCGGCATTCTCGTTGATGGTGATCCCGGCCGTCGTATGCGGGACAAAGCAGTAGACGATGCCCGCTAAGTGCCCGCTGGCCGAGACGGCCCTCTGCACGAGGTCAGTGACGTCGAGGATTTCCTCACGCTGACCCGTTCTGACCGGCAGTTCCTGGATCATGTGAACAGGGCCTCGGCAAACTGTTTTGAGTCGAATCGCTGCAAATCGTCGATAGCTTCGCCGATGCCGATGAAATCGACCTGCACGCCAAGCTCCTCGGCGACTGCGATGACCACGCCTCCTTTGGCGGTGCCATCCAGCTTGGTTATGATCAGTCCGTCACAGCCGACCGCCTCGGTGAACACTCCCACCTGTGTCAGGGCGTTCTGGCCGGTGTTGCCGTCAATGATAAGCTTGTTGTAAATCGCCGCTTCCGGTGCCGCCTTCTGTATGACCCGCCGGATCTTCCTCAACTCCTCCATGAGGTTGCTCTTGGTGTGGAGACGCCCGGCCGTGTCGATCAGCAGGAGGTCGGCGCCTCTGGCTCGTGCGGCGCTGGCCGCATCGAACGC
Source organism: Acidobacteriota bacterium (assembly GCA_035529075.1). Lineage (NCBI taxonomy): Bacteria > Pseudomonadati > Acidobacteriota > Acidobacteriota bacterium. The sequence continues at coordinate 244,992 of DATKXK010000014.1, forward strand.
CACCGCCCCGGGATCCGTACCTTCCTGGGCTCGTACCAGTTCCACGCGGCTCCGCTCGGCCCAAATTGCCACCTGGTCGATCGCCGCCGCCCGGAACGTATCGCAGGCCCCTATAATCACCTTCTTCCCCTCCGAGGCGAATCGCGTGGCCAGCTTGCCGATGGTGGTCGTCTTGCCGACCCCGTTCACTCCGGTGATAAGCCACACGACGGGTTTCGGGTCGCTCTCGTGGAACAGCGCGCCGTTTTCCCGGGACAGGATAGCGGCTATATTCTCCTTGAGCAGCGCCACGGCGCTCTCGCCGTCGGTCAGGCGGCGCTCGCGGGCGGATTGCCGTACTTGCTCGATCAGTTGCCGGGTTGTCCTGACGCCGACGTCAGCTTCGATCAGAATCTCCTCGATGTCCTCCAGCAGGTCATCGTCGAGCCGGCGCCGGCTGACGACCCGGGAGATCTTCCCGAAAATGTTCTCTTTCGTTCTGGAAAGCGATTCTCTGAGCTTTTCGAAACCGCTGCGCATAAGAAACCGGTATTACGTGTCCTCGTCGCGAGTGAGAGATATCTCCGGGCCTATCCGCTCCTGGATACTCTCAGGGAGTTGCTCCGGATACGCGTCGTTGGCGGTTTCCACGCTCACGACCGCGTCCTCGTCACCGTCGTCGGAGCTGAACCTGACCGCCACCAGTTTGGAGATCCCGGGTTCTTCCATCGTGACCCCGTACAGGTTGTTCGAGGCCGCCATGGTGATTTTGTTGTGCGTAATGGTGGCGAATTGCGTCTGGTGGGAGAAGTTGCGGATGATCTTGAGAAACCGGTGGCAGTTGGCGTCGTCAAGCGGCGCGTCGATCTCGTCAAGAATGCAGAAGGGCGAGGGTTTCACGAGATAGAGCGAAAACAGCAGGGCGATGGCCGTCAGAGCGCGCTCACCGCCCGACATCATTGTTATCGGGAGCAGATTCTTGCCGCGCGGCCGGGCCGTGATTTCGATGTCGGATTCAAGCGGATCATCCGGTTCGATCAGCCTGATGCCGGCTTCGCCGCCGCTGAACAGCTCGGCAAACAACTCCCGGAAATTCTTCTGCACTTTCTCCAGCGTGTCGTTGAATAGTCGGCGCGCCGTCTGGTTGATTTTGGCGATGGTCGAGTTCAGGTCACCCTTGGCCGTCTCGAGATCACTCAGCTGCTCACGGAGGAATTTCTCGCGCTCACTGGCCTCGCGATATTCCTCGATAGCCAGCAGGTTGACGGCTCCGAATTTCTTCAGCCGGTCTCTCAGTTCACCCAGGTGCTGCGCGGCCCCCTCGTCGGCCAGACCGTCATCCGGTTTGGCGACCGCGGCGGTGTGGATGTCGACCTCGTAGTCTTCACGAATCCTCTCGCTGATGGAGCGGATCTCAGCATCGATCGTGTTCAGCCTGATGTCGAGTTCGTGCAGCCTTTCGCCGAAGACGTCTCGTTCGTCGCGCAGGCGCTTGATGTCCTTTTCGTGGCCCGACACGCGCCGAAGTAGCTCAGCCTGAGTTTCGTGGAATTTCTCCTGCTGCTCCGATTTCTCCTCGCGGAACCGAAAGGCCGCTTCGAGATCACGTTCCAGCGTGCCGGTGCGCTCCTGAGCCTGGCGGATATCGGTGCGGGCCTTCTCTATTTCCGTCGTATTCGTGCTCAGGCCGGTTTCGATGCTTGACGTAAGCTCATTGAGGTGGGTTATGCGGCTGGTGGTCTGTTCCAGGCGGCTTCGTGTTTCGATCACGGCCACTTGATGTCTGGACACGCGGTCGACCGCGGCCGCGGCGTCGCGTTCAAGGTCTTCCAGCCTGTTGCCGGCAGCCGTGATATCGCCGATGAGATGGTCCTTCTGGTCCGCGAGCTTCGACGAATCCAGTTCGAGGCTGCACTGGCGGCTTTGTATGTCTTCGAGCTTGACCGAAAGCGCCTGCTTCTCCCGGTTCAGGCGCTCGAATTCGGACGTAAGGCTGCGGTGAGCAAAGTCGTTCTCATTGACGTCCTTCTGAACGGACTCGATCTCTTCGCTCAACTCCTGAAGCTGGGAACCGACTTCGTTGGATTCCGCTCTCGCCGCGGCCAGGCGGGCCAGCGTTCTGCCCTTCTCATCACTGATACCCTTCAGGCGCTCGCTCAACTGCGCAACGATCTCCTCCTGCTGCTGCACTTTCTCGCGGCGTCTGAACAACGGGAAACGGTCGTCTGAACCGCCCGAGATGACGTTCTTCCGGTAGACAACGCCGTCGGTGGAGACGGCCGTGAAGCCATAGGGGAGGTGTTCGAGAATTTCGGAAGGGGACGTCTCGGAACCGAACACGATGGTGCGGGAAAGCACGGCGTCTTTAAGAGATCGCATGCCCTCCTCGGTGGAGACGAAGCTGTCAAGCCAGCCGACGACCCCCGGCAGGTCAAGCTGCGGGCGTTTCACGGCAGGAGTAATGGTCCCGGTGTCGGGGACCAGGATGCCGACTCTCCCCTTAGAATTGTCTTTGAGGAAGCGGATAATATCCTCGGCGGTGGCTCGATCGCGGCAGACGATGAACCTGGCCATCTCGCCCAGGGCCGCCTCGGTGGCCGTCTCCATGCCTTCGGCCGGGACAAACAGTTCCGCCACCGTGCCGGCGATCCCCGGCCAGCGATCCTTCTCGTCCATGGCCGACACGACGCCCGCTTCGTACCCTTCATGCTGCAGCATCATGTCTTCGAGCAGCTTGCGGCGTGCCTGGGCGGCCTCGATGGAGGCATTCAGGTTGGCCATGTCCAGCGACAGCGCCTCCCCGGCTTCGGCCAGAGTCTCCATCTCCTCAGTCAGGGCGGTCCGACGCTCATCCACCTGTTTCTTCCGGCCGATCTGGTCGTCCAGAGCGTGACGACGTTCATGCAGCCGGGTCACAAGCTCGCTTTGCTCCTGTTCTCTGGCCGAAATCTGGGATTCGATCTCGGCTATGCGGTCGCTCAGTTCCCGTTGTTGCTGCTTGAGGCTGCGCTCCTCGGTTATTTCCGATGACAGCCTGCCCTCCAGTTCAACGAGCCTTCGGTTCTCGCCCTCTCGCGCCGACCTTGCCTCCAGCAGGCGCCGGTCGATCTCGGCCTGCTCGCTCTCCGCCTGCGCCAACCCCGTCGACTTCTCTTCAAGCGTTTCGGCCAGGCCGTCGGCTTCCTGCCGGGCAGCCTTGATCTGATCGGCGAGAGACTCCAGCCGTTTGCTCAGGGCTTCGTATTCCGATTCGTTCTTCTCGATGAGCCGCTCCGCGTTCGTCTTCTTTTCGCCGAGGATGGAGATCTCCCGCTCGAACGAGTGAGCCGACTCGGTGATAGTATAGATCTCGCGGCCGATTTCATTAAGCCGCCGTTCGATATCGACCTGTTCCTTGCGCTCGGCTTCCAATTGTGCCGCGTGCTGATCCAGGCTGGTCTCACACTGGACCTTCTGCCTGCTCAGGTCCTCGACTTGCCTCCCCAGCGTGCGCTTCTCAGCCTTCAGGGCGCCGACTCGCGAGGCGCCCAGGTACAACTCCCACTGCTTTATTTCATCCACAACCTTCTGGTACCGTTCGGCCTTCTTGTGCTGTCGGTACAGAGAGTTGGCCCGCGTCTTGACCTCGGCGTAGATGTCCTTCAGGCGCAGGAAATCGTGTTCGGTAGCCTCGAGTTTTCTGAGGGCGGCCCGGCGGCGCAGTTTGTACTTGGTGATGCCGGCCGCCTCCTCGAACAGGTAACGCCGTTCCTCGGCCCGGTCCGAGATGACGGCTTCGATCATATCCGGCTGGATCACCGAGTAGGAATGGGTGCCGACTCCCGTGTCCAGGAAAAGGTCCGTGATGTCCCGCAGCCGGCAGGGGACCTTGTTCAGCAGGTACTCCGACTCGCCGCTGCGGTATAACCGGCGCGTCACCTGCAGTTCGTTATACTCGGTGGCGAGAAGTCCGCGGTCGTTGACTACCGTCAACGTGACTTCGGCCATCCCCAGCGGTTTGGCACTGCTGGTGCCGTTGAAGATCACTTCCTCCATTTTGCCGCCGCGGAGCAGGGAAGGCTTCTGTTCACCGAGCACCCAGCGCAAGGCGTCGAGGATATTTGTCTTGCCGCATCCGTTCGGCCCGACTATGGCCGTCAGACCGTCGGCAAACGTTAACGATGTCTTGATTGCAAAGGACTTGAAGCCGAGTATTTCCAGTCGCTTGAGATACACGAAGCCTCCATGCAGTTACCGGGTTGCGCGTGGCGTCAATCCATCGACGGACCTGTTCATTATGCTGCTCAGCGTTTCCAGCAGGGAACGGTAGATGTTGCGCTCGTCCCGGAGGTACCTGGTCTTGATCTCCAGGTTGTAGAACGGCACTCCGAGGTGGTTCCCCCGGCCGATCCGCGTGGCGTCCGGGAAACTGAGCAGAATGGTTGACGTGAAAAGGGACATCTCCAGGTTCATGTCCAGCACGGTGTCAAACTTGTATGACCGAAGGTGTTCGAGGTAGTTGCGTTTCGGAAGGCCGAGCCAGGTGACCTGGTCGGCTGTCGGTGTCAGGATCTGGAAGCCCTTGCGCGGGTATATGTCCGAAAGACGCATACCCGGCATGGACAGCAGCGTGATATCGGCGGGCTTGAACAGCTGTGTGATCGCCGGCAGGAATTGTTTCACGAGAGTCAGCTCCCGCAAGCCGCCCGGCAAACAGACAAGAACGTGGCGGGGATGAAGCAGGGCCGACGGAAAGGACATGGGTACCAGCGCCATCTTCCTGCGGATGCGGCTGACTTGGTAGGAACCGACGATACCCTTCAATCCCATGGACATTGCTTCCCGCTATAAGCTGTCAGGCGTTCTCTGCTCAGGTGAGGCACCCGTAGAATCAGCCTCTTGTGTTCGGACCGCGTCCTGTCGGCGCATCGGCGGACGAACCGCCTCGGGGGCCGCGATGGGGCGAGTCAGAATAGAGGCCGCGTTGGTCTGGTTGATTTCCGACCGGGAGATTCTCCCGGTCTCCGGATCTCGCAGGTTGACTACCTGTCCGTTGAGCTTTGTCTCCACGCGGGACGGGATACCGACCGATACGAGAAACCGGTATTTGGCCTCGAGCTGATATTCCCGCCACGGCACCAGATTTCGATATACCACCGTGTCACCGTCGGCCACAACGGTGGCCCAGCTCTCGTCACGCGCCGTAAGGGTGAGTGTCAGGCCGGTCGGCTTTTCGTAGGCCGGGACGTTCCACTCATAACGTGTATATGCGGCCGCCACGGAACCCGGGGAGTCGTCCTCAGACGCCGACCCCGGTGCGTTGTCCGAAGCCGTTGTCCGTTCACCTTCCATGGCCGGGCTCTTGAGGAATACCTCGTAAACGACGAGAAAAGCCGCGAGGACGACAATTGCCGCCACCACCATAGCTATGACGCGCTTGCCGAATGCCGATCCGGCCTCGGCTGCGGCAACTTCGGCCTGATCAGCGGCGTTCACTTCCCCGTCCGCGGCTGAGTCCGTGGCTGCTTCCGCGGCCTCATCGCTCCCGGCGGGAGACTCCTTAAGGTCCATAGTGATGGCTTCGACGGTGCGCGTGTAATCGATCCCGAGACGTTCCGCATACGACTTGGCGAAAAGGTTGAAATAGAGATCGGACGGCAAACCGGCAACGTCACCGCTCTCTATCGCTTCGAGGTTGTGTATGGAGATTTTCAGTTCGTCCGAGAGATCGTTCAGGTCGATCTCCTGACGTTGTCGCTCGAGTTGAAGCAATCTGCCAAGTTTTGTATGTAACTCACTCATTTCCAGCCTCTAACCTGCTACAGCCGGGCAAGCGCCTCGTCCGCAAGACGTTCCAGAAGCGTCCGGGGGAAACCGATAACATTATCAAGTCTGCCTTCTATCCTGTCAACTAAAAATGCCCCCATTCCCTGGATGCCGTATGCCCCGGCCTTGTCCATCGGCTCCCCGGTGGCGATGTACTCCCTTATCTGCCGGTCGGACGCGACGTTGAAGAACACCTGTGTCAACTCGTAACCCGAGGCCAGGACGCTGCCGCCCGACACAAGCGCCAGGGCCGTGCAGACCACGTGCTCCTTGCCCGACAGGGTCATGAGAGTCTCGAAGGCCTCCCGTTCGTTCTGCGGTTTATGCAAAACCTGATCTTTCATGACAACCACGGTATCACAACCCAGGACTATTGCGTCGGAGCCTGCCTGACGCGAGACGTTCAGGGCTTTCTGCTCGGCCATGCGCTGCGCGTACTGGTAGCAGGGCTCTCCCGGCTGACGCGTTTCGTCAACCCGAGGAATGAGGTTGCGAAAGCGGATTCCCATCTCGGAAAGCAACTTCCGCCGTCGCGGGGACGCTGATCCAAGGACGAAGTCGGCCGTGTCGGCCAGACGGTGCAGGCTACCGGGCGTCATGATCGAGGATGATTGTGACCGGTCCGTGGTTGGTGAACTTAACGTCCATTCTGGCCCCGAAAACGCCGGCGCCGGTTGTCAGCCCGCTGGCGGCAACTCGTTTTACAAAGCACTCGTACAGGCGTTCGGCTTCGGTCGGCTCCATGGCTTCCGTAAAGGCCGGTCGTCGGCCCTTGCGCGTATCGGCGTAAAGCGTGAACTGGGACACCACCATGATCTCGGCGTTCACGTCGAGGGCCGAAAGGTTCATCTTCCCTTGCTCATCTTCGAATATGCGCAAGTTGACCGCTTTATGGGCAAGCGCACCGCAGGAATCCTCCCGGTCGTCCGTCCTGGTCCCGAACAGGATCAGCAGGCCGGGCCCGGTCCGGCTGTGTAACTTCCCTTCAAGCCACACTTCAACGCCGCTCGTTCGTTGTATGATCAGTCGCATGATTCCAGCCGCTAAAGCGCTGAATATAACGTGCCGCCGGTAAAAGGCCAACGGATTATCGCGCCCGGCCGTTCCATTATTAACTTGCTATGCGAATCCCTGCAACCGTAGATTGGAGTCCTTATGGACAGAGTATTCCGCTCGTTCGGTATCGACATCGGATCGGTGGCGGTTAAAGCGGTTCTCATGGACGGGGACCGGATCGTACGGACGGCTTACCGGCGTTTTCAGGCCGGAGCCTTTGAAACGCTCCGCGAACTCCTCTCCGAGAGATTTCCGGAACTGACAGGACAGCCCGTCTTTCTCGGTCTTTCCGGTATCGGCGGCAAGACCGCTCAGACCGTCTTCGGCGGCAAGGCGTTCGGGGAGATAGCGGCGCTGGCGGCGGGGAATTTCCTGGCTGTGCCTCAGGCCCGGACCGTGGTCGAAATGGGGGGAGAGGATTCCAAGCTGCTGATCCTTGACAGCGCCCGCAAGACCGTCGTTGACTTTGCCATGAACGCTCAGTGCGCGGCGGGAACCGGCTCCTTCCTGGATCAGCAGGCCTCGCGGCTGGGTATTTCCATAGATGATGAGTTCGGCCGACTGGCCTTGAAGTCAGTCAATCCGCCGCGTGTAGCGGGGCGCTGTTCGGTCTTCGCCAAGTCTGACATGATTCACCTGCAGCAGACTGCGACCTCCGATTATGACATCGTGGCCGGACTGTGCTTTGCCGTGGCCCGCAACTTCAAAGGTTCCATCGCCCGCGGCAAGAACTTCGTCAAACCTGTCGCCTTCGAGGGCGGGGTTGCCGCCAACCCGGGCATGGTGAGGGCATTCACCGAGGTGCTCGACCTGGAGCCGGGCGAACTGATCGTCCCTGAGCGCTTCAACGTTCTCGTGGCGCTCGGCGCCGCCCTGCTGGCGCGCGAGAACGACGCCCTGGTCCAATCGTTCGATCCGGACAAGATCGACACCTACCTGCAGTACCGGAACGTGACCGGCTCCCGGCATGAGGCACTGTCATATGATTTTCCTGAATCCAAACACTACGACATTACGCTGGCGGACCGCCCGCACGATATAGATGGCCTCGAAGTCTACCTTGGCATCGATGTCGGCTCCCTTTCCACTAATCTGGTCTTGGTCGACGACGGCCACCGGGTAATTGCCCGGCGATACCTGATGACCGAAGGCCGGCCGATAGAGGCCGTCCGGCGCGGGCTGGCTGAAATCGGCCAGGAGGTCGGCAACAGGGTTAGTGTCAAGGCCGTGGCCACCACCGGTTCGGGCCGCTACCTGATCGGGGATTACGTTGGTGCTGACATCGTCCGCAACGAGATCACGGCCCAGGCCACCGCGGCCATCAATATCGATCCCACCGTTGACACGATCTTTGAAATCGGCGGACAGGACTCCAAGTACGTCTCCATTGACGACAGGGCGGTGGTCGACTTTGAAATGAACAAAGCCTGCGCGGCGGGCACCGGCTCGTTTCTGCAGGAACAGGCCGATAAGCTCAAGATCAACATAGAGGGCGAGTTCGGCGACCGCGCCCTGGGGGCGAAGTGCCCCGTCGGCTGCGGGGAGCGATGCACCGTGTTCATGGAGTCCGACCTGGTGGCGCACCAGCGTTCGGGAGCCAGACAGGATGATCTCATTGCCGGGTTGGCCTACTCAATCGTCACCAATTACCTGACCAAGGTCGTCGGGGACCGGCGCATCGGTGACAATATTTTCTTCCAGGGCGGAGTAGCGTGGAACAAGGGGGTGGTGGCCGCCTTCGAGAAACTGACCCGCAAGAAGATAACGGTACCGCCCCATCATGACGTCACGGGAGCCATAGGGGCGGCCATTCTGGCTATGGAGAAGGCCGTCGAATCCGGCTTTGTGACCAGGTTCCGCGGGTTTGACCTTTACAAGCGCAAGTACACCCTCAGCACCTTCACCTGTCCGGACTGCTCTAATCGCTGCGAGATCCGCCAGGTGGAGATCGAGGACGAATGCACGTTGTATTACGGTTCCCGCTGTGAGAAGTACGAGGTGGACAACCATCGCAAGGCGGCCCTGCCCCCCGACTATACCAAGATTCGCCAGCAGTGCCTGTACAAAAGGTACGTTGAAATTCGCAGGCCCCGGAAATCGCGGGGTCGGGTAGGCCTGCCGCGCGTTTTGCACTTCTTCGATTATTACCCCTTCTGGCGGGCTTTCTTCAACTCCCTCGGCTACACCGTCGTCAATTCCGATCTGAGCAACCAGCGCATCGTGGAGGATTCGCTCGAGCTGTTCAGTGCCGAAACGTGCTACCCGATCAAGATGGTTTACGGGCACATTGCCAACCTCATCGCCAAGAAGGTCGATATCATTTTCATGCCGTCGGTGATAAAGGTGGCCGACGAGACGGAGGACATTGACGACGGAGGTTACATCTGCCCGTACGTCCAGACCATCGGCTCCTCGATCAGGGCCCGTTTTGACTTCGCCTCGAGCGGCGTCCGCTTCGTCAGTCCCGCCGTGTCGCTCAGTGACGATATCAGCGAGCTTCGCCACAGGTTCAAGGCAGTGCAGTCCTCGTTGGGCCTTTCCGAACGGGAACTCAAAAAGGCGCTGGGTACCGGCCTCACGGCGTACCGGAAATATCGCCTGTCGCTCCAGGAAGAGGGGCGGAAGATTCTCTCCAGCCTTGAACCGGATGAGAAAGTGCTGGTGCTGGTCAGCCGTCCGTACAACGGTTTTGACCGGCGCCTTTCGCTGGATCTCCCCGGCAAGGCCCGCAACCTCGGTCTGAGAGTTATCCCCATGGATTTTCTGCCGTTGTCGGGCAACGGTGTGGTCATGGATCGCATGTACTGGCGGTACGGCCGGTTGATTCTGGCGGCGGCGGATTACATCAGGAACCACCCGAACCTGTACGGCGTGTACATCACGTCGTTCGGATGCGGACCGGATTCGTTCATCACGCACTTCTTCCGCAAGGTTATGTCGGGCAAACCGTACCTGCAACTGGAACTGGACGAACACTCGGCTGACGCCGGCCTCATTACCAGGATTGAAGCTTTCATCGATTCCCTGCGCTTCTACCGTTTCAGGTCGCCGGTCACCTGTTTCTCGATCACGTCCGACACTTTTCGGCCGTTCGAAAGGACCATCTACATTCCCAATATGTGTGACCACGCGTATGCCATCGGGGCTGCCATGAGACGGTTCGGTCTGACGGTCCAGGTGCTGGACGAACCGGACGAGTCCACGCTTGATCTGGGCAAGAAGTTCACGAGCGGCAAGGAATGTTTCCCGTGCCAGATTACGACCGGCGACATGATCAAGAAAACCCGGGAGCCAGAATTCGACCCTGCACGAACTGTCTTTTTCATGCCCGGCGCCAGCGGGCCGTGCCGCTTCGGACTGTACAGCCAGTTCCACCGGATCGTCCTTGATGATCTTGGTTTCACGGAAGTCCCGATATTCTCACCGCATTCGGATGATGGGTATGCCGAGTTCGGGCTTGAAGGTACGGCCTTTCGTTCTCTGGCCTGGAAGGGGATAGTGTTTGTCGACTGCCTTATCAAGATGAAGCACCGGACGCGACCCTACGGAATCAACACCGGAGAGACGGAAAAGGTTTACTATCACTACCTCAAACGGCTGGACCAGGCCATCCTGAAAGACGAGTCGCTGGCTGATCTGGCCGCTGAAGCGGCCAGAGCGTTCCGGGCCATCCCCGTGGCTCCGACCGAGCGGCCACTGGTCGGCGTGGTCGGAGAAATCTACCTTCGCAATAACCGCTTCTCCAACAATCACCTTATCGACAAACTCGAGTCGCTGGGGATGGAAGTCTGGCTGGCTTCCTTCGGGGAGTGGCCGATGTACACTTCGTTGACGTTTAAAGAGGATTCCCGGCAAAAGCGTGACTTCAAAGCGATTCTGAAAAGCACTCTCCAGGTTTATACGCAGCGATGGCAGGAGCACCGCATAACGGGCTGGTTCTCACGGCACTACGCCATCAGGCACGACTACCTGGTTGAGAAAGTGCTGGCCCTGGCTGAAGACTATATCTCACGGGATTACAAGGGCGAGGCGATACTCTCCATCGGCAAGTCGATCGAGATGACCCGGGAGGGTGCTTCAGGCATTGTCAACGCCATGCCGTTTAACTGCATGCCCGGTACGGTCGTCAGCTCGCTGTCAGAGAAAATCTCCGAGGACCTTGGCGGCATACCGTGGCTCAACATAAGTTACGAGGGGCTCCGTGATTCGGGTGAGGAGACGCGTCTTGAGGCTTTCGCGGAGCAGGCGCGTTCCTTCGGCCGCGCGCGTGACCGTGCGGCGCGCGAGCTGTCCGGACAACCGGCTCGGACGACAGAGTCTGAGGTGTCGTCTCGCAGTATCAGATCGACCACGGATTCCGATTGATTTTCAAAGTGACGATATGCTATAATAGGAACACGGGAGGAATGCTCTTTCCCGCGAAACAGGCAGGCAAGGCCGGGAATTCTCTCCAGGTTCGGAACCGGCGAGTCTCTATCTTGTTAGAAAAGGCATCAAAAAGGCTTTGAATCGCTGTGGAGGAGATGAAATGAGCAAGCCGATACAGATCACCGACGATACTTTTGAGGCGGAGGTGCTGCAGTCTGATCTGCCGGTGGTTGTTGACTTCTGGGCAACCTGGTGCGGTCCCTGCAAGATGATCGCCCCAATACTCGAAGAGGTCGCCTCGGAGATGGCAGGGCAGGTGAAAATCGCCAAACTCGACGTCGACGCCAACAACAAGACAGCTGGAAAATACAACATCATGTCGATCCCTTCGCTGCTGTTCTTCAAGAATGGTGAGGTGGTTGACCAGGTGACCGGCGCCATTCCCAAGGCGCAACTGGTGCAACGACTGGAGAAGGTGCTGACCTGATGTCAATGCGTGGTGACCATCGGCCGGTCTGGTCAAGTGCCCGGACCGGCCTTTTTTGCCTGATATCTGTCGGCAATCGACAGCCCTGATGGTAGTATAATGAACTGGCACGATATCCTTTGGCTGGCCCTGGTTCTGGCCGTGTGGCTTGTTCTCGTAACCAAGGTTTTACCCCGCTTTGGGGTAGGGACATGAATGGTCGGAGCACACCGGCTTCCGGAGGAAGAGGAACAAGGCCAAAGCAGTGGCTCCGACAAGAGTTCTCAGTCGTAGGGACCAGCATGGGCCGGGCGTTTCCCGCGCCAAAGGCTTTTGATATTCTGCCGATGAATTGAGAAGATGAGAACCTACGGCGACAACAGACCTCCCCGCGCGTCCGGGGTCCGCATCGGGCCCGGCTCCATATCCCCGTTCATCAAGGTGCTGTTGATTGCCAACGGGGTCGTCTTTCTGCTTCAGGCGCTCGTCGGAGCTCGGTTCACGGCGATCTTCTGGTTGTCGCCCGGCGCGTTTTTCGACCAGTTTCCGAATTACGTCTACCAGGTCTTCACTTACATGTTCCTGCACGGGAGCTTCTGGCACCTGCTGTTCAACATGTTCGTGCTGTGGATGTTCGGCACGGAGATCGAGTACGTTTGGGGCACGAGGCGTTTTGCCCGGTTCTACATCCTGTGCGGTCTGGCCGGGGGCGTGTTGCCGCTGATTACCCACGGCCTGTTTGCCGCCGACCCGACGCCCATTCTGGGCGCCTCAGGAGCCATTTACGGGGTCCTGGTGGCCTACTGGGTGATGTATCCCAACCGCATGCTCTATCTGTACTTTCTTTTCCCCATCAGGGTCAAGTGGGCCATTCCCGGCCTGATGCTGCTCGGCTTCCTTTTCGGAGGGCCTGGAGTGGCGCATATGACACACCTCGGGGGCGCCCTGTGGGGGTTTGCCCATCTGAAATGGGACTGGCGGTGGGTATACGTGGGCAGGCGGATTCAAGACTTGCGCTATCGTCGCCAGGCTGCTAAGCTAAACAAGAAACGCCACCAGGCCGAAGATATAATGAAGCGGGTCGATGCCATTCTCGATAAGATAAACGAGGTCGGCATCGATAATATCAGCGATGAGGATCGGAAATTCCTGCAGGAGGCTTCCTCGGAACTGTCCCGGCAGAAGGATAGACAGAAGCGGTAAGGACAAGGCATCATGCGCAAACGTGTACTCGTAGTCGAGACGGCTGACGCCACGAGGGGCGTGGCAGAAACCGTTCTGAGACAGAACGGGTTCGAAGTGATATCGGTACCGACGGCGGAGAAGGCCTCGGACGTGCTGCAGCTGTCCCGGCCGGATCTCCTTATCGTCGGCGGCGACGTGCTTGCCTCGGACCAGCGCCCGTTCTATGAGAAGGTCAAGGCCAATCCGAAGTCCGCCTCTGTGCCGTTTCTGCTGCTTGCGCCGTCGGATGGCACCACCCCGCCTTTTCCCGAAGAGTACGTCATCCCTCAGCCGTTTGATCCCCAGCAACTGCTCCAGAAAGTGAATCTCGTGCTGAGCCGCGGAAAGCCACAGAAGGACGAGTCCGCTGCTAACCCGCCGACCGAGGAGCCGGTTGACGACGCGTTTCTGGATGCCGCCCTGGGGCTTGATGCCATCGACGTGACTGATTCTGAAGTAATGGACAAAACAGCCATCACGGGCAAGTTGAAGCAGGGTCGCCAGCCTGAGAAGTTGGTTGGCTACGATCACTTTGTTGACGAGGACACCGGCCTGTCGGATTCTTCGCGGATCGAGTCCGTCGTTGTCCCCGAGGACGCCACGGATATTGTCAACCGCCCGCCCGAGCCCAAGCAGGCGCCAGCACCCTCGGCCACCGGCAAGCTGGAGATAATGCAGGACCAGTACGGTCTGACGAATCCCGAAGCCCTTAAGCCGGGCAAGGCCGACAGTGCAGGTGCAGCCCATGACTATGACTGGTTCATCAAATCCATGCGAGAGGACGTCGAGGCTCATACCGGCGGGCCCGCGGCGGCCAAACCGACCAGGCAATCTCCTGAGGATTCGGAGAAGCTGACCATAACGGAGACGTCATCGCTCGTTGATCCCACCACTGCCGGTCCCGCAAAACAGGCTGATGCCGCTCCCGAGGGCAAACCGTTGTCCGGCACCGTTGAGAAGTTCATCGGTGAGTTCAAGCGGGAGATGGAGGCGCTGCGCTCCAGTGAATTAGAAACCGCCGTTGCTCAGGAGGGTGCTGCGCCGCACCGGGAAGCGGACGCGCCGATCACGTGGGAGGAGAAACTCGAGCAGCTCTCGGTGGAGGACGTGAGTATGTTCACACGCCGTTTTGCCGCCGAACTGGCCGGAAAGATAGCCGAGAAAATCGCTGCCAAGATCGACGCTAAGAAGCTTCTCCAGCTTATCAAGAGCGAAATAGTCAGCCAGTCCCGCGAGAAATCCTGATGCGCGGAACCTTCTGCCGCTTATGTTGTTGCATGTCCTCGTAGGTTTGCTTTACTTCCTGCTTATTCCGAATGTGGTGAAAGAGTTATGTTTGACCAGCCCACGGTAGAGGTGCCGGCGGCAGTCCTGGCCGGGTTCTTGTCCTTTTTGTCCCCGTGCGTTCTGCCGCTCATTCCCGGCTACCTTTCCTTTATCTCCGGCCTCTCAATTGAGGAGCTCTCCGCCAAGGGGAAAGCGGCTTCGCATCTGGGCCGGCTGGTGGTCAACACGCTGTTCTTTGTGCTGGGTTTTTCGCTGGTGTTTATTACCCTGGGTGCGTTTGCAGGGGGCATCGGGGGCTGGCTCCGCCAGAACCTGTCGCTGTTCAACAAGATCGCCGGTGCCCTCGTCTTCGTGTTTGGTCTGCACGTGGCGGGCGTGCTGAGGATCAGGGCCCTTAACTATGAGAAACGCTTTAACTTAGGTGCCGCCAAGAAGAGGGGTGTTATCGGCTCGGCCGTTATCGGCATCGCCTTTGCCTTCGGCTGGACGCCGTGCATCGGACCCATCCTCGGGAGTATCCTCACCCTGGCCGCCCAGCAGAACAGTTCCAGCCAGGGCCTGATGTTGCTGGTCTTCTATTCAGCGGGTTTAGGCGTGCCGTTCATACTGACCGCCCTGCTTTTCAACTATCTCATTGGGGCTTTCGGATTTGTCAAGAGACACTTCCGGGCTGTGGAGATCATCTCGGGCGGTCTGCTCATGGCCGTCGGTGTGGCGATCTTCTTCAATTGGCTGCAGCGTCTCTCCGGCTTGCTGCTCGATCTGTTCCCCTCACTGGGTGAGATTGGTTAACGCCGAAGAAAATCCCTTTTTGCAGCCGTGCCGGCTTGACGCCTGTACGGCCGGCTTTTATATTGGCGCCAAATGAAGTCACCTAAGCATCCGAACCTATGACGGCAAAGAAGAAGACCGAGGCAGTAGTCGCAGTATGCATTCAGGAACCGCTCGAGGACGGTTCGCAAATGGACCTCGGCTCCATCGCCGGGGACGAGCTCAAGTTCCTCCATCAAGCCTTCATTACTGACACCATCACCAGCGTTCTTGGCATTAACGGCACTGACGTTCGGCTGTATGCGATTGACGTTTCTGAGCGGAAACGTTTCGTCCAGATTGTCACTGACTACCTGGCTTCAAAGCTGAGCGGCAAGAAGATGGAGAACTACAAGACGCGGTTCAAGAAGTTCGAGCAGACCCACGAGCGCTGGGGTATTCGTCTTCAAGCCGTCTTTGACGACTGCTTCAAGGCCGGCTACGGGCAGGTCCTCGTTGTCGGCAGCCGGACCCCGACTGTCACCACCCGCATGATAAAGACCGCCCTGAAAATGTTAAAAGAATCCGACGCCGTCTTTGGCCCGACCCCCGAGGGCCGGTACTATATGATCGGCATGTCCGGCTCGCCGCGAATCGATTTCGCCAGGTTTGACTGGAAATCACCGTCTATCTACAACGAGGTCGCCAGGGCGTTCGACGGGAGAAAATTGACCTGGTCGGAACTGGAAATCTGGTACGCGGTCGAGAGCCCGGATGACCTGGAATTGATGGCTCGTGACATAAACCAGTACCGGTTTGAAGGAGACGAGAGTACGGCGAGGGAAACCGAGATCGTCATGGAGCGGCTGCTCAACAAACTGGAGCTGTAATTGGAAAGACATCTGCACAAGCTCAACTGGCTCACTGTCAGGGACCTGGTCCCCGACAAGGTTGATACCGTCATCTTTCCAGTCGGGACCGTCGAAGCCCACGGGACCGCCTGCCTGGGTACCGACAATCTTATCCCGGAGACAATCGCCGACGGGATTGCCCGGCGCCTGAACGCCCTGATCGCCCCTACCGTGAATTACGGCGTGACCAGGTCGCTCTATCGGTACAATGGCAGCTGTACCGTCAAACCGTCCACGCTTCAGCTTTACGTGCGCGAGGTGCTGGATTCGTTCTCCGACATCGGCTTTCGTCACGTCATCCTGATGAACGGCCACGGTGGCAACAATGATGCTCTCAAGACCGTGGCACATGACTTTCACCGCGAAAGGGCCTGCAACATCGCGGTCATTCACTGGTGGGAGCTGTGCGCCGACATGACGCGGGAGTTCTTCGGTCACCGGGGTGGTCATGCAGGCACCGACGAAAGCGCCATGGTGCAGGCGGTCGACCCCGATCTGATCGACCGTGACGCGTATGACCCTGACCTGGCCTGGTACTTCCGGGACGGGGCAGACGTGTACCCGGTGCCCGGAACCATACTGCTGTACAAGGAAGGCGAGGGCTACCCGGAATTCGACGTGCCGAAAGCCCGCGCGTATCGCGAGGAAGTTATCGAACACGTCGGGCAATTCGCCGAAATGGTCGTTACCCGCTGGCGCAAATACATTCCGTAAGGGGCAACAGTCACAGGCAGGACCTGCCGTTTCGGTCAAGTCGCGGTTGCCGGTATCCCGACAAATAGACAGGCGGCTGGAAGGCGTCAGAAGTGATCGATGTAGGTCATCCGGACTTCACGGCTGAACATGTCTGATTCGCGGCGGTTGATCAGCAGGTCCTTGAACACCAGTTCGAGTTCCAGGTTCTCGGCGAACAGCCATTTGACCGACGTATTGAGGTAACCGCGCCCTTTACCGGTCACCGCCGCCGGCATGTTCCTATCGTCGTTCAATGCCGCGTCATACTCAAATACCAGGGCCAGGTTGTAATTGAAGGTGGCGTCAAAGCCGCCGAATACGTTGAGATCGTTGTCCCCGTCAACGTTGTCCTCGAGGGATCGGTTGATGCCTATGTGCCACCCGGCCGTCCATTTGTAAAAGTAGAAGCTGCGGCTGGCCACGCCATAGAAACCGCGCGACTTGAACGTATACCGGTCATGATCGTCGAGCCATGCCCCGAAACCCTGGTCCGAGAAGCCGACCGTTATCGCAGGAAAGTACTCCAACTCGTCGATCAGGCGGAACTTGAGGCTGAATCCGATCCGGTTGTTCCAGTTGGGGTCCGTGTTTGAAACGATGTTCTCTCCGCCGTACGAGATCCCGAGAGTGAATCGGCTCGACAGACCGATGTCCGTGTATCCCAGCCCGCCGCCGTTCGGGAATATGCGCACGCCGATGTTGTAATGCGCGCGGGGGAGAGTCCCGGCGGTCGGCACGTCCACCAGCCAGCGCGGGGGCACGTCGTACATGGTAAGGCGCCCCACCGGTTCAAGTTCCTGTCCCTGTGTTGACGCGCATGCGGATATCAGCAGCAGGATCAGCGCGAGGCGGTAGACCTGTCTCATAACATCACGTCCCCGTTTCAATTACCATCGGTTAACGATCATCTCCGGCGGCAGTATACCGTGGGCCGGGATCAAGTCAAACTAAAAACAGGGCACGCCGGTAAAACGCCCGGCCGACGGACGACCCAGAGGTCTGCTGCTGTCTTTCCTGTGGCCATGTCACCGGTCAAGGCACGTCTGTTTCCGTCAATGCCCGGCTATGACACAGTCGCTCGTTGACTTTACTCTGCTCCATGATGTATTCTAGAGAATGGATTTCCTGAAGCTGGGCGTAATCTTCATTGCCATCGTCATCGCGCTCAGGAAGAAGCTTTCGGTGGGTGTGACCCTTTTTGCCGCCGGTCTCTTAACTGCTCTTCTCTTCCGGGTTACGTTAGCCGCGCTTGTTGACGGCTACTGGGGGCTTGTCTCGTCGCAACGCTTTCTGGCCCTGACCTCGGTGATAATCCTGATCACCATCCTGGGGTCGCTCCTTAAGGAACTCGGCTGGCTGCAGAAGCTCTCCGAAGCGTGCCGGTCGCTTCGCGGCGGTCGGCGGACCGCCACCGCGGTGATGCCGCCGCTGATCGGTTTGATGCCCATGCCCGGCGGTTCGCTCCTTTCGGCTCCGTTGGTGGACAGTGTCCTGTCGGACGCGGAACATTCCCCCCACCTCAAGTGTGCCACCAACTACTGGTTTCGGCACATCGTGGAACACTTCATGCCTATATATCCCGGCATGATCCTCAGCGAGGCGATTACCGGCATGCCGGTTTCACGCCTGGCGATGATGCAGTCACCGCTCGCGCTTGCCATGGCGACCATTGGCGTTGTATTCTTCATCCGCAGGATCCGTAAGGACTCCGGCGGCCCGGGCGAATTCAGACGGCCAATTATCAGCATCATTCAGACCGTCTGGCCGATCCTTACGGCGATACTCTTGTACGGCGTCGTACGTCTGAACCTGTCGCTGGCCGTCCTGGTGTCGCTCCTGCTGCTGATGGCGGTGGCCCGGCCGAAAAGAAACCTCATCGTCCAGTCGGTCAGGAGCGGTCTGTCCTACAAGCTCATCTTTCTGGTTTTCGGTATCCTCTCCTTCCAGACCGTGCTGGACAGTTCCGGCGCCATCCTGTCGCTGCAACGTCTGTCCGTCGACTACCATTTCCCCGAGCAGGTGATTATCATCATCGTCTGTTTCACGGCCGGCCTTCTGACCGGCATGTTTTCCGCCTTCGTGGCCATCGGGTACTCGCTGCTGGCCGGTTTTCTCTACCAGCCGGTGATCAACCCGGCTAACATCTTTCTGGCCTACCTGTCCGGATACTTGGGCATGATGCTGTCGCCGGCCCACTTGTGCCTGATCGTCACCAACAGCTACTTCAGGAGCGATTTGCTGGCTGTCTATAAGTTGCTGGTCGGCCCGGCCGCTGTTCTCGGTCTGGCCGGCTATCTCCTTTACCTGTCAGGCTGGCCGGCCCTTTTCTAAAGGCAATCAGGTCGTCTCCCGATGATACCGGTGACGGATTCGGATCAGCTTTGAGCAAAAATCTTAACTTATTGTCGTACAAGGCAGTATATTGGCATGGCCGAGGAATTGGTTGGGAACTTTTGAAGCTCTTCCCGGTACCATAGTTAGAACTACTTGCAACGGGTGGCAAATGTCAAAGCCGACCGAAAAAGAGATCGACTACAAGCTGATGAGGGCCATTCAGAAGGGCGACATGGTGGCCTTCAACGAGATGGTCAACCGGTACAAGAACCGGCTGATGAACGTCATTGGCCGGATGCTGTCGTCGGCTGAGGAGGCCGAGGACATTGTGCAGGAGACGTTTATACGGGTATACCAGCACCGGCAATCGTTTAATTTTCAGCACTGCCTGTCGACCTGGATATACACGATCGGCCTGAATCTCGCCCGGAATGAGCTGCGCAAGAGACGGAAATTCAAGTTTTACGACATATCCGAGATGCAGGGGAATGAGACGGAGTTCGCCGTCGAGGCGAAGATTCCGAGTCGTTTGCCGGAGGTGCTCTCCGCAGCCGTGAAATCGCTGCCCGAGAAGTACCGGACGGCGTTCCTGCTTCGGGATATAGAAGAACAGCCATATGAAGAAGTCGCCAGGATCCTTGACGTACCCCTCGGGACCGTAAAGTCCCGCGTCAACCGGGCGCGACTCATGCTGCGTGATAAACTGCGGCCGAAACTGGAGGAATATAATGCGTTGTCGAAAGGTACGCTCCTTCCTGTCAGCTTACTGTAACGATGAGCTTACTGGTCGGAAGCGGCTGGCTGTTCGCGAGCATCTTTCGACCTGCTGCGACTGCCGAAGGGAAGAGGCCTTTTACCGGTCGATGAGGGCAGCCGCCGGCGAGTTGGCGGGGCTATCCGTGTCCTCGGACTTCAACACGCAACTGCTCAACCGCATCGCGCGGGAGCGGTTCGGGGAAACGCGTACGCGAGCCTACGTGCCCCGTCGGGCGCCGGTAGTGCGCTGGTCGCGAACGGTTCCCGTGCTGGCCATCGTGCCTGTCCTGGTGCTGGCCGCGGCCTACTGGCTTGCGGGTGGCTTGACGACCGGGCCGGTCGAGGTCGGCCCGTCGCCGTACGTTGTCGGCGATGACTACCTGACTGTTCAGCCCGCAAACAACCCCAACCTGACCGGGGCGTTGAAGAAGGACTGGTCGCTTGACAAACAACTCAGGTGGACTGACCGCATGGCCAGAATATCCAACTCGATCACCGAGCGTACCGGCTTCGGTAATCTCCACCTAGCCGGCAGTCTCGGCGACCGCGCCGGCGACCTGGGGCCGGGCATCCCGTACGTCACGACGTACTACCGCGTGCAGCCGATCATTCGAGTATACCAGTCGTCCCACCGGACGAGCGTACAGGAGGATGAAGAAGTCTACTAAAATGGTAACGTCATTCCTGGTGACCGTCAGGAAGAGCACCGCGGTGCTGCTGCTGGCGGTCTTTTTTTCTCCGGCCGCTCGGGCGGTCGACAGTTCCCTGTATTCCCTGGAGACCGGTCTGGGCGAGTTGATATACTCGCTTTCTCGGTCTTTGGTGACGGTGGAGTCGTTCAGCCGGGTTTCAGTCGGAGGCCCCGGCGCGCCCCATCACGAGGTGCTGCGAAACCTCATTGCTTCCGGTCTGATTGTGGATACGGCGGGACATATCCTGGTGGCTGCTGAAACGGTGCTGGGGCAGGACCGCGTGCTGGTGAAGTTTGAGAACAATCGGACGCCGGCCCGGCTGGTCGCCGTAGACTACCACAATATGCTGGCCCTGCTCGAGACCGGCCGGCGTCTCGGTGAACCGCTCGTCTATTCCGACGGCCACGGCTGCGCCGGGCAGGTGGTGCTGGCCATGGGTAATGCTTACGGTTTACGGGTATCGCCGACGCTCGGGATCTGCGCCGGGGCACGCGCCAACGGCGATCTGCAATTCTCAATTCCCATGACGTCCGGTGCCGTCGGCGGCGGTGTATTCGATCTCTCCGGTCGCCTTCTGGGCGTGATCACCGGCAGTCTTGGTGACCAGGGCCGGATCGTGCTCGCCGTGCCGGCCTACAGGGTCGAGCCGGTCGTTCAGTACCTGCTGACACGTGGCGACCGCTATCCCGGATTCGCCGGCATCCGGACGCGAGAAATAGAAATAGACCCGCCGATCAGAACCGAGCTTCCCCGTTCGCCCCTCGACGGCGGCGGGCAGACCGAGTTGTCCCTCGATGCCGGCATGGTGGTCACCGCCGTGCTGCCATTCTCCCCGGCGGAGCAGGCCGGGCTTCGCAAGGGTGATCTCATCTTCGCTCTCGGTGACCGGCGTATCCGCACCGGTGGCGAATTGTCCGGCATCATCAGGCAGTGCGAGTCCGGGATGGTCATCAACGTTGAGGTGGTCCGGCTGAACACCCATTTCTCCGTTCCGCTGACCGTCGGCCGCCGGGAGATCCTTCGTCAGGGCAGGCCGAGGGACACGGCCGATCAGTCGCTGGATGAGCAGCGTCAACTGGTTGATTCGCTTTCCCGTGTGCTCGAACGCTTCCGCGAGGAAGTCACTCGCCTGGAGCGCCAACTTGACGGCATAGATTAATTTATGAATTGCCTATCGCCGCGGAACGCCGTTACATTACGTGCATGAGTCAAGGTCCCGATATCAGCGCCCTGCAGCGGCGTTTGGCAGATTTTACCCCCGACCGCTTCCCCGTGACGCGCGCGCTCGCGTATTACTCCGCCGCCATCGCCGTTGCCGATGACGACCTGATGTCGGCGGCGATCGATCGCGGCAAAGATGTCGGCGTGGTCCGGGACGAGTTCTACGAGATCGTCCTGCAGTCATATCTCTTTCTCGGTTTTCCCCGTATGCTCCAGGCGGCCCTGCATTTGGATCGCCTCATACCGAACCGCTCGCGCCCGACCGGCACAGCCTTGCCGGGTGGCGGGGACACGCAGGTGTGGTACGACCACGGGCTGCAACTGTGCCGGCGCGTGTACGAAGACGCTTTCGAATCATTGCGCGGCAAAGTCGAGCCGACGGCTCCCGAGGTCTTTACCTGGATGATCGTCGAAGGGTACGGCAAGGTGCTGTCGCGGCCGGGTCTTGAAATCGTTGACCGGGAACTGTCAATTGTGGCCTTTCTCATGGCCGAGAACCGGCCGGTCCAGTTGTACTCGCACATGCGGGGAGCCCTCAATGTAGGTGCCGGCAGGGAGCGATTGCAGTCGGTCGTGGAAGATCTCGGCCCCGCCGTCGGCGACGGCTATGGCGCGGCCCGGTCATGCCTTGAACGGCTGGGGGCGTTCTGATGCGTCGCTGGAAAAAGGTGCTCATCGTAGCGGTTGTCCTGGCCGTTGTGCTTGTCGGCGCCGGGTACTCGTACTTCTTTCATCTCGGGGGGCTGGAACGAACCATCAATCGGCAGATCGCCGGCCGCCTGGGAGAGGATTCCCCGGTGTCGGTGCGAGTGGGGGAAATCAAGGGCAGCCTGTTCTCGGGCGTCGTCGTTCAGAACGTGATCGTTACCTATGCCGATTCCCTGTACAACTACCGGCTTGCCACGGTGGCGAGCCTGACAGCCGGCTATTCTTTCTCCAATCTCTGGAGGAAAAACTACATTTTTGACTACGTCTACGTCGATTCGGCGATAGTCACGCTGGTGAAGGATGGTTCCGGGCGCCTGGTCGTACCCTCTTTCACCGGCGAAGGTGACAGCGCTCGATCCCTCGACGTCGTGGTCGACGAGCTGCACCTGGATCGCTGCCGGCTGGCCGTGGTGGGTCCGTATGACACCATCGACGTCCGCGACCTCACCCTTCTGTGCGCCGTGCGCTCCGAGAAGGGGACCTACTCGGCGTCGATCAAGCAGCTTGCCTTCGACTCGAACGTCGAGGACCTTCGTCTGACGGCCGCCAGCGGGAACGTGACGTTTACCGGCAAGGACGTCGCCTTTCAGGATATCACTCTCGTCTCCGGTGAGACTCGCCTGAAAGCAAACGGCACCGTCGACGTCGGCGACGGCTCCGGCCAGGTCGACTTCGCCGCCGATCGCCTCGACGTGGCGGCGGTCTCCCGGGTGATGGGCGCGAACCTTCGCGGGATTCTCGATGTCAACGGCACGATGTCGTTCGGTGAAGCGGGCCTTGCCGGGACGGTCGACCTCGGCGGCGACTTTCTCATAGCCCATTTTGATAACCTTGTGGCCGATTTTCGCTACGTCGACCGGCGGCTGACCCTCGACACGCTGTACGGGACCATCCTCGGCAACTGCGCCGTGGACGGTCGGGGCACGGTCGACCTCTCCGGTGACACCGAGACGTATCATCTGGCCGCCGAGATCAAGGACTTCAATCTCGAGCGCCTCGTTGCCAGCGGTTTCGCCTCCGACCTCACCGGACGCATCAGTCTCGACGGGCGGTCGTTTCAAAAAGACGCCATGGTGCTTGACATAGACATGGAGTTCATGGAGTCGATGTTTGGTCAATACCCTATCCAGTACGCCCTTGGCTCCGTGCGCCTCACGCGTGACTCGCTGCGCTTTCGGGATTCCTTTCGAATCGACTACTATGAGAACCGCTTCTCCGTCACCGGGAAGATTGACTTCAGGAACGACATAGAACTTGCCGTCGAGGTCGACCTGGACAACCTGGACCGCTACCGGGGCAAGCTGTTCATCGACCAGCCGGGCGGACGTGGTGTCGTCAGTGCCCGGCTTTCGGGCCGCACCGCCGATCCGGACCTGAGCGGGACGTTTACCTCCGACTCGCTCTGGCTGTACGGTCTGTATGCGGACACGGCAGTGGCATCGTTCGATATTGCACGTTTCCTGACGGGCAAGTACGGATACGTCCAGACACGATTCCTGCGCGGTTCGGCCTGGCAGGCGCCGTACGACAGCGCCTTTGTGCGCCTGACTCTCGATTCGACCCGCGCCTTTATTGACAGCGTGTGTTTCTCCGGCGACTTCACCTCGGCGGTTGCCCGGGGAATGCTCGACTGGGGAGTCGACCCGCAGCGCCTGGTCCTCGATACCTTCAGCCTGTCCATTCTCGAACGGGCCTTTTATAATCGATCGTCTATCCGGATTGCCATCGATTCAACGGGGTTTGAGTTTGAACGTGCCTCTATCGGTGACGACACCGCCGGTCTCTCGGTTACGGGCCGGATCAACTATGACGAGACCATGGACCTGGCGCTGGCGGTCGAGCGCGTGCCCGTGGCGCCGTGGATGCGCCTGCGTGACGAGGAATTCCCCTTCGACGGGTACCTGTCCTGTGAGGCGTCGCTGACCGGCAGCATCGCGGCCCCCCGATTCAGCCTGTACGGTGCCGTAGATTCCCTGACGTACAAGCAATTGACGCTGGGCGACCTTACCCTCATAGCCGGCTACGAGAACAGGCGGCTGACCATCGACAGTTTCGTGGTCCTGTCCGATCCCGGGGTTTACCGCGCCACCGGATACCTGTACCTTGATCTGGCCTTTACCGCGGACTCCCTGGAGCGCGTCCTGGACGAGCCGTTTGATCTGCACGTCACGGCCCGGGACAACCGGTTTGACCTGGTCAGCCTGTTCATGCCGTCCGTCGAGCAGCTTGAGGGTGACTTCTTCGCCGACGTGCGCATCGGCGGCAAGCCGTCCGCGCCCCATCTCGAAGGTCGGGCGTATCTCAATCACGGCATGCTGAAGTACTATGACCTGGCCGATTCGATCTTCACGGACTCCGCCGGCGTCACCATGCAGGACAACCGAATCATCATCGAGGGTGTTACCGCGTACGTGAAGGACAGGCGCAAGGGCGGTCGCCGGAGTTACGCGGAGATTGAAGGAGTCATTACGGTAAAGTCGCTGGAGAATTTCCACTATGACCTCGACGTTACGCTGCAGAAGGAGTTCCCCTTCAAGTACGACCTGGACGACATTGACGGCGTGGTCGAGGGAGAGCTTCACATTGAGGGCGATACGCCTCCGCTCGTGACGGGCGATCTGACGCTCATTTCCATCATGTATCGGGCCAACTTTGCCTCGGCCGACGAGGGTTCGCCGATCATGGCGGCCTTCTCGGGCGAAAACACCTGGGACCTAAATATCAACGTCGATATCCTCTCCAACTACTGGATCAAGAACGACGACATCGACGCGGAGTTCAGCGGCTTCATGAACCTCATTCGTGAGAACGGCCGGTACCGCTTTGTCGGGGAAATGGACATACTCCGCGGCCGCGGCTTTCTCTTTGACAAGACCTTCCGCATCGAACCGTACAGCCAGGTGATCTTCGAAGGCACGGAGTATCCGAATCCGCGGCTCGACATTACCGCCTATACCCGCATCCCCGGGGTCAGTTTTCAGGAGGAGGAGCGGCAGGATTTCACCGAACTCGGTATTCACGTCACCGGCACGCTGGAGAACCCCGAGTTCAACACCACCGCCGATGACACCACCTTTACGCGTGAGGACATTCTCCCGCTTATCGTCGCCAACTACTACGGCGGGCAGGCCGGCTCCGCGGGTCGGTTCGAACAGCGAATGACGCAGCTCATATCCTCGCAGGTATCCCGGATCGGGTCTCAGCAGCTCAGCCAGCTGGGCGTGGAAACGTTCGAAATAGACCCGGCGTACGGCGGCGAGAACGGATTGACCGACACCCGCGTGACGCTCGGCTTCTACACCGGTCCCAACCTGTATATTTACGGCCGGTCGGCCCTCTCCGGGCAGCGCGGCCAGGCCCTGGGATTCGAATACCGTTTCAGCCGTTCGCTTCTGCTGGAAGGCCGGCGGGACGAGGAAGAACTGTATCACCTGAACCTGAATCTGCACTGGGAATTTTAGTGAAACGCTTCGTACC
This sequence comes from Acidobacteriota bacterium, assembly GCA_035529075.1. Taxonomy (NCBI): domain Bacteria; kingdom Pseudomonadati; phylum Acidobacteriota; species Acidobacteriota bacterium. Next base: position 270,761 of record DATKXK010000014.1, read on the forward strand.
GGTTGCCCTGGCGGGGATGCTTCTGACGGTGGCCTTTTCATTGGCCCGTGCCGACGACCGCGCCACCCTTCGCTGGATTCGAAGCAAACCGCCCATTGATTCCATTGCCGTTGAAGGCAACGCGTACTTCAAGGATTCGGAAATCCGCAAGCGCATGTATTCGCGCGCCGGAAACCTCTGGCGGGTCATCCGCGGCGACAGGCGCTACCGTGTGCAGAGAGAAACGTACCGCCGCGACACGCTCGAGGTGAAGTACCTGTACCTCTCCAACGGCTTCCTGGCGGTGCACGTCAGCGAGAGTTTTGAGGTGCTGGGACTTGATTCGGCGGCCCTGGTGCGGGTCGTTATCGACGAGGGACGGCAATTCAGGTACGGCCCCAAAACCGTCACCGGCGATGCCGCGCACAATTTCATGTTCTACTGTCAGAAGATTGCCGACCGTCTGAAGGACGGCGAACCCATCAACAGCTTTGACCTGCGTCAGGCCGTCTTCGACATGAAAACACACCTGGCCAACAACGGGTATCCGTACGCCCGGGTTGCCTACGATCTGGACACGACCTCCCCGGGGGAACTGACGCCGATTGCGTTTACACTCGAGCCGGACTCACTGGTGAGGTTCGGCGAGGTTACGGTTGAGGGAACCGAGGAATTCCCGGAGTATACCGCCAGGCGGGAACTCAAGATTCGCCCCGGATCGCTCTACCGGCGTGAAGACATCCTCGGATCGCAGCGGCGCCTGTTTGAGTCCGGGTATTTCAGCACCCTGCAGTTGAAGATGGCGCAGAATACCGCCGACCGGCTCAGGCCGGATTTCGTTCTGAGAGTGCGCGAACGCAAGTCGAGGTTTATGACGTTCCGGACCGGCGCCGGCCAGTCACCCGTGCGTGACCTCATCTGGGACGTCTCGGCGGGATTCGGTAAGCGCAATTTCCTCGGCTCGCGGCGTTACGAGTTGCTGGCCGACTACTCGTTCAGTGTCGGCACCGATTCGCGCCTGATCACTCACCGCTACCGTCTCCGTTTCACCGAACCGTGGTTCCTCGGGTTTCGCATGCCGCTGAGCCTGACGTTCGAGGTGCAGCCGCGCAAGAAGGACGCCACCAACAACTTCGACAAACGCGCCTGGGCGGTCTCCGCGTCCACGCGCATGCGTTTCGGCGAAAAGCTGCTGGCCGGTCTCGGTATTGAGTTCCAGTACGTCAAGATCTCCGGTGTACCCGAAGCACAGATTCTCACACTCAAGAAGCTCACCGAAAACCGGGAGCGCCGCAAGATCTTCGCGCAGATCCGACGCGACAGTCGTGACGACCTGTTCATCCCGCGACGCGGCGTCGTCGCCGACCTGAGCGCCCAGTTCTTCGGCGGTTTTCTCGGCGGCAGCGAGAACTTCGTCAAGGTGCAGGCGGCCTGGTCGCGCTACGGTGTCTTCTGGCCCGGATGGATCGCCGCCACCCGTATCATGGGAAGCCGCTCGCAGGCCTTCGGCGAATCGGACGAGGTCCCGCTTGACGAGGTCATCTATCTCGGGGGCGCCAACACCATCCGCGCCTTCGCGGAAAACCAGCTCGGCCGCTTCACGGTTGCCGACTTACCGGTCGGCCCGAGGTACACGTTCGTGTTCAACCAGGAGTTCCGCTGGCGGACGTTGCAGGTGTTCAAGGTTATTCCCGTGCTCAGCAGCCTGATGCGCTCATTTCCCCTGTGGCAGTCGGTGTTCTTCGACATGGGCAACGGCTTCAGGTCCCGCCGCGAGATGAGCTTCAACAACATGGCGTTCAGTTACGGCACGGGTATTCAGATCGTCTCGCCGGCCGGGCCGATCCGCGTCGATTACGCCCGCCGCATCCCCAACGAGAGTTTTGGTTTTGACGAACGCTGGCACTTTACTATATTGTACGCGTTCTAAAGGTACCCGCGGCCGGTTTCAAATGCTCTCGAAAGCGGAACGTATTGTTGTGTAAAAGCAGGACAGCACTGAAAAAACGGTTATGAAACAGATCTACCTTGACCATAACGCCACCACGCCGGTCGACCCGGAAGTCATCGAGGCCATGCTGCCGTACTTCAAGACCGGTTTCGGCAACGCCAGTTCCGTTCATTCGTTCGGGCGCGAAGCAAAGGTGGCCCTCGAGACCGCCCGCGAACGCATCGCCGCCTTTATCAACTGCCGGCCCGAGGAACTGTACTTCACCTCCGGCGGCACGGAGTCGGACAATATCGCCGTCCTGGGCACGGCGCATCACCTGAAGAACCGCCGCAAGCACCTTGTCGTCGGCGCGACCGAGCATCACGCCGTCCTTCAACCGGCCGAGCACCTGGCCCGCAACGAGGGATTCCGCCTCGATCTGCTGCCGGTCGACTCCGAGGGATTCGCCTCGCCGGAAAAACTGGCCGGGCTTGTGTCCGACGACACCGCTCTTGTCTCGGTCATGCACGGCAACAACGAAACCGGAACCATACAGGACATACGGGCGCTCACTGACGTGGCCCGCGACAAAAACGTGCTGTTCCACACCGATGCCGTGCAGTCGGTCGGCAAGGTAAAGGTGGACGTCAAAGACCTCGGCGTCGACATGCTTTCGCTGACTGGCCACAAGATTTACGGTCCCAAGGGCGCGGGTGCCTTGTTCATCCGTCAGGGGATCAAGATATCACCGCTGTTTTTCGGCGGCTCGCACGAGAAGAAGCGCCGCCCCGGCACCGAGAACGTTCCCGGCGTGGTCGGCCTGGCCACGGCGCTGGAGATTGCCGGAGAGCGCATGGAAGAAGATGCCGCCCGCCTGGGGCAACTCGCCGATTTCTTTATCCAGGCCGTGCTGGACAAAATCCCCGACTGCCGCCTGAACAGCCCCCGGAGCAACCGCATCCCGCCGACCGTCAACATCTCGTTTAACGGCGTCGAGGGCGAGTCGATTGTCCTGGCTCTGGACATGGAAGGTGTCGCTGTCGCCTCCGGTTCCGCCTGCACTTCCGGGGCCATTGAACCCTCGCACGTGCTGACCGCCATGGGCGTCCCGGCCGTGACCGCGCAGGGCGCCATCCGGTTTTCGATGGGCCGCTCGACCACGAAAGACGACCTGGCACACGTCCTGGCCGTCCTGCCGCCGATCATCGAACGCCTGCGCGCCATGTCGCCGATCTACCAGCAACGCAAATAGGAAACCCGTAGGCAACGACGGTCCGGTATCTCCCGGCCGCCGCTGCGTGTCATCATGGCTCGAAAGAAAGTTCTCGTTGCCCTTTCCGGCGGAGTCGATTCCTCGGTCGCCGCCCTTTTGCTCGGGGAGCAGGGGTACGACGTTGTCGGGGCGCATATGAAACTGTGGGACTACGTCGACGTCGGCGGCGATATCCACCGCGACGGCCGCTGCTGCACGCTGGAATCGATCACCGACTGCCGCTTTGTGTGCGACGCTATCGGCGCGCCGTTTTACGTGCTGAACATGTCGGAGCACTTCAGGAAAGCCGTCATCGAGAACTTCGTCTCCGAGTACCGCTCCGGCCGCACGCCCAACCCGTGCGTGGCCTGCAACTCCGAGGTCAAGTGGACCGAATTCCTCCGCAAGGCCCGCGAAATAGGCTGTGACTATATCGCTACCGGTCATTACTCCTTTGTCGAGAAAGCCGGCAACGGCCGCTGGCGCATCCGTCGGGGCGTCGACTTTACCCGCGACCAGTCCTACGTGCTGTGGGGGCTGTCGCAGGAGGCGCTGTCGATGACCCTCATGCCGCTGGGCGGGCTGGAGAAATCCGAGGTCAGGCAGATCGCCCGCAGGCACAAACTTCGCACCGCCGAACGCCCCGAGTCCCGCGAGATATGCTTTGTCGCCGATGATGACTACCGACGGTTCCTTGTCGAGTTCGAGGCCAAGCAGGGCCGCCGCCACGAGCCGGGGGAGATCGTCCACACCGACGGCCGCGTGCTCGGCAGGCACAACGGCACCGCCTTTTTCACCATCGGCCAGCGCAAGGGACTCGGCATTGCGCACCCCACCCCGCTGTACGTGCAGGAGATCGATACCAGGGCCAACCGCGTCATAGTCGGCGACAACGACACCCTTTTCAGAAGCGAACTGACCGCCCAGCGCGTCAACTGGGTCGGCCGGGAACCGTCGAGCGAACCGTTTGAGGCCGCCGTCAAGATCCGCTACCTGCACCCGGCCGCACCGGCCACCGTCACGCCCTTGACAGACAGCTCCGTCCATGTTACCTTCGAGAACACGCAGCGCGCCATCACACCGGGGCAGTCAGTGGTTTTTTACGAGGGTGACATCCTGTCGGGCGGCGGGATTATCGCGTAGGCGGGCTTTCCGCACCCCGGCAGTCAGATGCGGGGTGACAATTGTCCTTTAGTGTCTTTTTCTTTTCTGACCCGGCGGCCGGCGCGCCCTTTATTCGCAGGCGACTATAATGGAACTCAATCAGCAGGGCACTTGTCAGGTACTGATGTTCAATGATAAGCCCTGCGGCCGCGCGCTCTATGACGGCGGGAAGTGCATCTGCCACTCGGACAAGCAAGACAAGGATATAGAGCTTTTCCAGCAAGAGCTTGACAAGATCTTTGCAGACAAGGAGGCCGAGCTATACGATCTGAGACGGTTCGTGTTTCCCGTCGATGGTTGGAGACTGCCGAGCGAGTTCAATAAGAGTGTGTTCCTTTACGAAGCGCGCTTTTGCGGCGAGGCGGGTTTCTCTCGTGCGCGGTTTTCCACCGACGTGACATTCTTGGAGGCACGGTTTTCCGGTACGGCAAGTTTCGACGGAGCGAGCTTTTCCGGCAACGCGGATTTTTACGGTGCGCAGTTTTCCGGTGAGGCCTTTTTCACGTTTGCGGAGTTTTCCGGTAAAGCCGGTTTTGACGACGCAGAGTTCTCCGATGCGACGTTTTTCGACCATCTCCGGTTCACGGGCGCTGCGGATTTTCACGGTGCGCAGTTTTCCGGCGAGGCAGACTTCACTGGCGCGCAGTTTCTCGGCGCGGCGGATTTTCACGGCACGCAGTTTTCCCGCAACGCGGTTTTTGACGCCGTCCTATTCCGCGGCAAGGCGGATTTCGGTGACGCGAAGTTCCTCGGCGTTACGGATTTCAACTACGCGGTGTTTTCAAGTCCGGCGGATTTCGAGGGTGCCAGGTTTTCGGGTCTGGCCAGGTTCGGCGGGTGTTCTTTTGGCAGTACGGTGAATTTCAGAGAGTGCCATGTGCTTGAGAACGGCAGATTGAGCTTCGACAGAGAACCTGAACGTCAGTTGGCTTCGCTACACATGCTCTACCCCTGGGTTCCGGAAGAGCCGAAGATGTTCGAGCATTGGGCGGATTTTTCCCACATGACGGTCGAGAAGAAGGACTCGCCTTGTTTTCGGAAAACACACCTCGCCAAATGTCTCTTCCTTGAGACGGATGTCACGAAAGTCAGCTTTACTGACGTCACGTGGCCAACTGTGCCGAAATTCTTCAAATGGTTTCCCAGATGCGCCGTATGTGATGAAGTTTGGGCCGCACAGAAAGGGAAGGGTGACTCCCCCAGGCCTGACTACCGGGCTATTGCTCGCCTGAATCGCCAGCTTCAGAAGAACTACGCGGAGAACCTTCAGTACGCACAGGCCGGGGATTTCTACATCGGCGAGCAGGAAATGGAACGCAAGGCCAAAGGTCGCCTGCGCCAGTACTTGTGCGCCAGCTCTCTGTACAAACTGGTGTCATACTACGGCCAGAGCTACCTGCTGCCGTTCTTCTGGCTGGTGCTCGCGCGCCTTACGTTTCCGTTGTATTTCCTTTACGACGGGATAAAGCTCTACCCTAACGCAGAGGGCCTGCACGTCGACGAGGTCAATTATGCGTGGAGTTGGCGGCCCTGGGATTGTCTGTTCTTGACGCGGGACTATTGGAACACGTTTTTCAACCACCTGTCATTTATCACTTTTGACCGCTCGGCGATCAACCTGTACGGGTTTCAGCCGTACCAGAAGGCGATTATTGTTCTGCAAACGGTTCTCATAATCATCCTGATTACGTTCTTCCTGCTGGCCCTGCGGCGGGCTTTCAAGCGCAAGAGCTTCTGAGCGGGGCAGAGGCAGGCCCGCCCATTCCATTTGACAGCCGACCCGACCGGCATTACTTTGCGGGCACAGCACACACATAACAGTTGTCAGAGGAGTTGACCATGCCACAAGCGAGATTCCTGGGCCATTCCTGCGTCATGCTGACCGAGGGAGAGCACCGGCTGATCATCGACCCCTATATCACCGGCAACCCGCAGGCGCCGGTGGCGGCCACGGAGATCGACGTAAACTACGTGCTCCTGACACACGGGCACGGCGACCACGTGGGGGACGCCCTGGCTATCGCCCAACGGACCGGGGCGACTATCATCGCCAACTACGAGCTGGCCAGCCTGTGCGCCAGGGGGGGCGCGACCATCCACCCGATGCACATCGGCGGCGCGCGGAAATTCGACTTCGGCCGCGTCAAGCTGACTATCGCCCATCACGGCGGCGGCTACGGCGAGGACGCCTCGGTCTACACCGGCCCGGCGGTCGGGTTTCTCATCAACATCGGCGGGCGCACCGTCTACCACCCGGGCGACACCGGCCTGTTCTACGACATGACACTGATAGGGGAGATGAACGAGATCGACCTGGCCTTCCTGCCCATCGGCGACAACTTCACTATGGGCATCGACGACGCCGTCAAGGCGGTCGAGTTCCTGAAGCCCAAACGGGTGGTCCCGGTCCACTACGACACCTTCGACGTCATCCAGGCCTCGCCGCAGGAGTTCTCCGACAAGGTCAAGGGATCACAGGTGGTGATCCTCAAACCCGGCGACTCGCTCGACTTTTAGACTCTCAGCTACCGGCGCGCATGCCGCAGGCCGCCCGAACGGAGTGGCCTGCCTTGCTTTGCCCGTGAACCAAACGGGTGGAAATCCGTTTTATATTGATTGATCGAGAAGACCTTGCTAAGATTACGGCGATTGCCGGACTAATCACGTGTAGAAGAAACGATGAAGAAATTACTCAAGATTCTCGCCTGGCTGGCAGGTATTATCGTCCTGCTGGTCATCCTGATCATTGTCGGTTTTGAACTCTTTTTCCCGAAAGAGCGGGCCCGCCAACTGGCCATCGAGCGCGGCAGCGAGGCCCTCGGGCGCGAGGTCTCGGTGCAGGACATCGACATCTCCCTCTGGGGCGGCCTCGGCGTCAAGCTCGTGGACGTGGCCGTGGCCAGTCCCGAGGACATCACGACGGACAACCTGCTCGAGGCCGACAATGTTGACGTCAAACTGCGGCTGTGGCCGCTCTTGAAACGCGAAATCCGGGTCGACCGGTTTATTGTCAACCGCCCCCGCATTGCCCTCGTGAAAACGAAACAGGGCCGCACCAACTACGAATTCCCGACGGTGGATTCGGCAATGCCGCCCGAGGTCGCCGAGCAGCCGGCAGCGGCCAAAGCCGCCGGAGCGGCGGTGTCGTTCGACGCCCTGGAAATCAACGGTGGCCGCCTCAGCTATCGTGACGACAGTTCCGGGCTTGCGCTGGTCCTGACCGACCTGAACCTCTCGACGGCGCTGGAGAACCCGGCGCCCGGCCGGTACGCCTCGCAGGGCAGGGTGAGCATCGACAGCCTGGCCGTAACGCGTGGGCAGACCTATCCGGCCGTGTCGCTCGATTTACACTACGCCGGTGAGTATGACCTGAATGAAAAGCGCCTCTCCGTCGAGAAGGCTGATTTGCAGGTCAACGGCCTGAAATTCAACATGACCGCCGAAGTGTCCGACCCGCTGGGCGAACCGAGAGCCACGGGCAATGTCAAGTCCGACCGTATCACCGTAGCCGACCTGTTTAAGCTTCTGCCGCAGAAACAGCGTGACGAGATTGCCGAGTTCAGGCTGGACGGCGATTTCTCTTTTGACGTCGACGTCCAATACGATGCCTCCGTTACCGAGAACGCCCTCACCTACGCGGGCACGGCGGTCATTTCGGACATGACCATGGCCCGGGAAGGGATCGAGGGGGAACTGCGGTTCCGGCGGGCGCTCCTTGATTTCAAGCCGGACAACCTGCGCATGAACATCGAGGACGGCACCTTTGACGGCGAGCCGTTCAAGGGGCATCTCGTGGTCGACAATTTCGACGACCCGGTCGTCAACGGCGAACTGGCCGGGTCGGTCAATCTCGCCTTTGCGCAGCCGTTTCTTCCTCCCGAGGGCGGGCACGAGGTGGCCGGTCGGGCCAGGGCGGACCTGAAATTCTCCGGCCGCACCGGCGACGTCAAGAGCATGAGCTTTTCCGGCAATCTGACCGTCACCGAGGGCCGGTACAACTCACCGCAGATGCCCGAACCGATAGAGGCGCTCTCGGTCGACGCCTACTTTGACAACAAGCTGGTAAACGTACGCACGTTCGAAGCGCGGTTCAAATCCGGATACGTGAATTTCTCGGGCCGGATTGACAATCTCGTTGCCTACCTGATGGCCGACTCGGTCCAGGCGCGGAAGGTTTCACCGTCGGTCGACGGTACGTTCAAAGGGGAGCTTGACCTGGCCATGCTCGGCCGCTACCTGCCTGAGAAAGGGCAGCCGGAACTGACCGGACGGCTGGCGGTTGACGTCAAGGTTGCCGGCGGCGCCGCCCGCCTTGCGGACATCAAGCCCCGGGGCAGGCTTACGGTCACGAAGGGTACCTACACCGATTCGCTCATGCCTGAGCCGATCACGAATTTTGCCGTTGAGATGGCCCTCCAGCCGGACACCATCGCGATTGACCGCATGTATCTCAAGTTCACGTCCAGCGACGTGACTTTCACCGGCAAGCTGGTCAACCCGTTCCCGTACCTTCTGCCCGTAAAGGGTCTCGATCGCACCGCGATGACAAAACCCCTCTTTCTCTTTACTTTGTCGTCGCGGCGGTTTGACACCGATCGGCTCTTTCCCGAGGCCGTTCCCGGCTCCGGTGAGAACCGGGCGTCAAAACCGGTGGACTCGGTGTCCCTCGTCATCCTTCCCGATATCGACGGTCGGGGGACGCTGCACGTCGACACGCTGATCTACAGCAAGGTCGAGTTCACGGATCTGGATGGCAAGGTCAGGATCAAGGATCGCCGGATCGAGTGCTACGACGTCACCGGCAACGTATACTCCGGCAAGGTCTCCGGGACTACGACGATCGACCTGAACGACTTTGACAACCCCGTTTACACCGGAGAGTTCAAGGGCGACCAGGTCGACGTCGACGACTTCATGTCCCGGTTTACCCGGTTCGGCGGTCACGTCTTCGGCAAGTGCGATCTGACCGGCGGCTATACGGCGCGCGGTTGGGAGCCGGACGAGTTTCTCAATTCGCTGACCATGAACGGCAGGGGGAACATGCTCGACGGCAAGATTGTCACTTCGGGCACTCTCTACAAGCTGATCAGCGGGCTGGCCGACAAGGCCGGTCAGAGCTTTTCCGAGGAACAGCCGATCAAGAATCTTGGCACGGACATTCTCGTCAAAGACGGCAAGATTGTGCTGGACAATCTCAAGACACGGCTTACGCAAGTCGGCGATATCGAGATCGGCGGGTTTTACGGTTTTGACGGCAGCATCGGCTATTCCGGCAGCCTCCTGTTAAGCCAGGAAGTGACGGAGAAGCTGGTCTCGAAAGGCGGCCTGCTGGGCGGCCTGGCCGGTCTGCTCACCGACAAGACGACGGCCCGCCTTGCACTGCCGCTGAAAATATCCGGGACGGCGGACAGCCCCAAAGCGGAGTTGGACTACAGTGCGCTGACCAAAACCGCCGGCGACGATCTCGGCAAGAAGGCGGGCAACCTTCTTGAGGACTTGTTGAAGAAGAAAGACAAGAAGTAGCCTGTCATTTGCCGCTTTGCGCCGGTCCCGGGGGGTTCGCCCCGCCCGCACTCAGCCTTGACAGCCCCCGCAGGGGGCAAGTAGCCCTCAATTACTCGCGCGCCGCAATATGTTATTTAACAGTGACTTAACAAGTCTAAGTTAATGTTGCTATTCAGGTGGTGGTATTCGTGTTACGGTCAGTCCTGACGGCGCACCTGCCCGCCGGTGTGATCCCGCATGCACTCACGCTCATAAAACCGGTGTGCGGTGGTCAACTTTTCCACAGGAAAGGCCGATGTATCCCATAAGACAGTGTTAGGTTCTTCGGTCGCCGTGTGGCCGTGATGCGGCCTGCCGGGACGTCGGATGTCCGGGCGGGTCGGAAGCGGCGTGCCACGGGCCGGCCTATATAGTGTACGAGGGCATCTAAACAGATTCCGCATAATGAAGTCTTCCCGCTCACACAACACTCGGGTCATTCGCTGTGCGGTGTGCAAGATCGACCTTAAAGGTCGTTTTGTGTTTATCGATGACGAGACCGAAGAGCTGCTCGGCTTTACACGCGAGGAGTTGTTCGGTCGCCCCTTTCTTGACTTCCTGGCCGAAGACGATCAGGAAGTGATCAACAGCATTATATCCAGGCGTTATCACTTCGAGACTTTCTTCAAGACCACCCGCATCGGATTGATCCACAAGGACGGGCAACGGGTCCCCGCCACGGTCGTCATCTCGCTTAATTTCATCGCCGGCAGCCCGGTCAACTACCAGTTCATCATCAATGCCGGCACGTCCTCGGATCGCGGTCGTGCACCACGTGAACGCTTTGCCGAACTGCAGGATCTCATAGCCGAACTGCTGCGCTTTCCTGATTCCGTCCAGTGGACCGAACTCGCCCGTGCCGTGCGGACGTTCTGTGGCGGCAATCAGGTGCTGCTGTACCGTCTTCGGGATGGCAAACCGGAACTTATTGAGGATATCGGGCGGGACTCCCTGCAAGAGGTTCCTTCTCTGCTCAAGATTCACCAGGCCGTGGCCGAAACCGGCCAGGCCTACGATTTTGCATCCGAGCAGGACGTTCAGCGTGCGGTTGAGCTTGACGGAAAAGCGCCGAGCGAATTCGTTTCGTGCCTGCAACCTGAGAGCGAGTCGCCGCTGCTGGTGCGGGTGGTGTTCAAGGATGACATGGACAGGAGTTCGGCCGCACGCGGCATCCAGCGTGCCCGCTTTGCCGTCGACCTGACCTCGCGATGCCTGGCTCGGCTCGGTACCGCTGCGAGTGAGACGGGTGTCCCGCACGACGTCACGCGACTTGTAGAGGCGCTCGGCAAGCTCGGCATCGGGCTTCTCCAAACCAGTGCCGATGGTCGTATAGCGGCCTACAATTCGGTCCTGTCCGAGAGTTTCGAGGGCCGGCGACCTGCCGGTCACTACGACGAGTTCGTTGAGCTCCTGTCCGATTGCAACCCGCCGCACGTTGTTGAGGCTATCCGCAATTTCTGCGAAACTGACCCGGCTGATGACGACCCGGGGCAGTTCCGGACGAACGTGAACACGCCGTCGGGCCGGTCCGCCAGGCTGGCAATTACAAGACAGGCGGCCGGCGAGACACGAGGTCGCTTCAGCTTTGTCCTTGTGCCCGACGCGCTGCCCGGGCGAGAGACGATTGACTGTCACGTCGAGAACTCGGCGCTGCGGCAGATTGTCACCGAACTTCAGACGTCTCATGACGTGGTAACGTCACTCTGCGACCAGCTGCCCGGTCTTCCCGATGCCGACCCGGACAAGAATGCCGGTTTTCATCGGCGCCGACTTGAAGGTCAGACCGCCCGACACTTCAGGATGCTGGCCGACCTTTCCTGTCTGATTGAGAATATCGCCCGCACCGAGGATATGCATCTCACGGATCTTGACGCCGTCGTCTCCAAGGCGCTTGACGATCAGCGCACCGCTTACCCGGCAGTCAAGGTGTCGGCAGAGGTCGGCCAACTGCCGAAGATCGTGACGTGTCGGCACCGGCTCTGCCTGATCCTCGGCAATGTTGTAAGCAATTGCTTTAAGTTTGCCCCGGGAGAACTGCACATACGAATCGCCGCTACCGTAGATGACGGCGTTGCCGCCATCACTGTATCGGATAACGGGCCGGGCATATCCGAAGGCGCTCTCGGGCGCGCTTTCCGTTTCTTCGCCAGACCTCCGGGGCAGGAGGCGGCGTCGCCTTCGGGACACGGCACTTCGCTGGCCATCACACGGCAACTGGCCCGGAGTCTCGGCGGTGATATCACGGTCACATCCGGAAGCGGGCAGGGTACGACCGTGACGGTCTCGATCCCCGCCGGTCGAGGCGCGGGGGAGGAGGCCTGATGGATCGGAATCTGCGCATCCTGATTGCCGATAAGAACCGGTACCACGCGCTGCTGATCGAGCGGGGCCTGCGCAACCGCTTTGCTGCGTCCATCGTGGCCGTTTTTCGCTCCGCTGACCAGGCAATCGAGGAACTCCAGAAGACTACCTACGATGCCGCCGTCATCGACTGCACGTGTGCCGCCAACAGCGACAGCAACATAGTAGAAGCCGTGAGGCGTTGTCGCCGGCACCTGCCGATCCTGCTGACGACCCCGCCGGGCACGGTTCTGCCGGATGTATACCCCGGGGATAACGGGCTCACCGCCTTCGTTGTCAAAGACAGTACCTTTCATATCCTCATTCCGCAACTCGTGGCCCACGTTCTTGAGCAAGGCAGTTTCTACCGCGACGGCCGGCCGCTCAGGCCGAGACTCACGGCCAGGAGGAAAGCCGATATGATCAATATCACGGCCAACACCCTGGCGCACGAGATAAACAACCCGCTGATGGCCATACTCGGAATCACGGAACTGCTGCTCGGTGACTCCAACGGTTGCGATGCCGAGGTGAAACAGAAGGTTCGCGTGATACAGGAGTCGGCCAGGCGTATTGAATCCGCCCTGCATCACCTCGGCAGCCTTTCCAGAGCGACTCTCCGGCCGACGGCTGCCGGCAGCCTGATTGACACCAATCGGCCGTCAGGCACTTCCGGGCCTGAGGGTTAGCCGATCCGCTCCACAATTGCGGTTGACATTCTGATGAAAGCCTCTATTTTGGAGCCTTGTTTACGGGCTGGATAAGCTATGTACTCTATGACAGGATTCGGCAGGGCCGAGATACCCGGACGGTTGGGCAGGTTGACCGTGGAGATAGCCACGGTCAACAGCCGCTTTCTGGAATTCACCGTCCGGCTCCCGAAACCTTATTTCTCACTTGAACCGCGCGTGCGCGAATACCTTTCGGAGATCCTTAGTCGTGGCAAGGTGACCGTGACGGTCAATCTTGACGAACCGGAGGATGCGACCGGGAAGTATGCTATCAATGATCGGGCCGTCCGAGCCTACGTACGTCAACTTCGTCAATTACACCGAGAGTTGAAGCTGGATGGGGATATTAACCTGAGCAGCCTGGTATCGTTGCCGGACGTGGTTCAAGCGGACCGCAACGCACCGGACCCGGAACGCATCTGGAAGACCCTGCGAAAAGGCCTGCACCGGGCCGCGGGGCAGCTTGTCGAGATGCGAAAGCGGGAAGGCCGGGCGATGGCCGCTGATATGAACAAACGCCTGAAATCAATGGCCGGACTCCTCCGGCGGGTCGAACGGCAAACAAGAGACTCGGTGCAGGTATATGCCGACAAGCTGCACGAACGCATTGAAAGTCTCCTCCAGCGACCGGTTTGTGACGCCGCTCGCCTCGAAGAGGAAGTCGCCCTTTTCGCCGACCGCACCGATATCGCCGAGGAATGTGTCCGCCTGGACAGCCACCTCGACCAGTTTGCGGCTACGCTCAAGGCGAAAAGTGCGTCGGGACGCAGGCTCAACTTCATTCTCCAGGAAATGAACCGGGAGGTCAACACCATCGGGTCGAAATCCGCCGACCTCGGTATCGCCGGTGCCGTCATTTCACTGAAGGAAGAGGTCGAGAAACTCCGGGAAATGGTGCAAAACGTTGAATGACTCTCCGCGCGGAGAGATTCATGATGTAGATGTATATGAAGCCGGGTAAAATCGTGATTATCTCGTCGCCGTCGGGTGGCGGGAAGACTTCTATTTGCCGAAAGCTGCTAAGCCCCACCCGGCGCAGGAAAGGGTGGAATTTTTCAATATCGTACACCACGCGCCGTCCGCGTCGCGGCGAACGCAACGGCCGCGAATACTTCTTCGTTGGCGAGCAAGAATTCCTCCGCCTTGAAAAGCGAAGGTTTTTCGCGGAGAGCTTCCGCGTCCACCTGTACAGTTACGGCACCCCACGGGCTCCGATAGAAGCCGTCCGACGGCGCGGCGGTGTCATGCTCTTTGACGTCGACGTGAAGGGTGCGCGGTCGCTGCGGCGGGCCTATCCTGAAGCCATAGCCGTGTTTATTCTGCCGCCGTCGATCAGCGCCCTGAAACAGCGTTTGAGAAAGCGCGGCACCGAGACGGCCGAGCAGCTGAGCGTGCGGTTCGAGAACGCCCGGCGGGAAATGCGGGCCTTTCGCCGCTACGGATTCGACTATGTTGTTATCAATCAAGACCTTGACAAGGCAGTACGGCAGGTATTGGCGATTATTCACGCCCATGAGTGCCGCACCGAATTTGCCGATACGGAACAAATAAGCAGAATAATTGGTTAACACCTAAGTCTTGCAGGAGATATACCGTTATGCCGTTTTTACCTATGGATGAGCTCGACAGGATCACCAGGAATCGATACGAAGCCGTGATCATTGCCGCTCAGCATGCCCGTCACCTCAATGCCCGCCGTCTCAGAAGGCTAGAGCAGCTTGAAGAAGGCGGGGAAGTAGACATCGAGGCGCGAAAAATAACGATGGTCGCACTTAAGGATCTTATTGAAGGTAAAGTAAATTTCCAGCGTTCCGATATCGAATAACCATCGACGTACTTCTGAGCACTTGCACAGGAACGGTAATGGCCAGAAACTTAGTTATTGTAGAGTCGCCCGCCAAATCTCGAACGCTCGCCCGGTTCCTGGGCAAGGATTTCGATGTCCTGTCCACCGTCGGTCATATTGTTGATCTGCCCAAATCGAAACTGGGAGTCGATGTTGAGCACGATTTCGAGCCCGCCTACACCGTCATCAAAGGTAAAGAGAAGATCATCGCGCAGCTGAAGAAGGCGGCGCGGAAGGCGGGCACTGTCTACCTCGCGCCCGATCCGGATAGAGAGGGCGAAGCTATAGCCTGGCACGTGGCCAATGCCCTCAAGGGGGCCAAGTCCGATTTCCTGAGGGTTACCTTTAACGAAATTACCAAGACGGCGGTGACCGAGGCGATCCGGAAACCTCGGGCCATTGATCTGAACCTGGTCAATGCCCAGCAGGCCCGCCGCGTGCTTGATCGCCTGGTGGGGTACCAGGTGTCCCCGTTCCTGTGGAAAACCGTGGCCCGCAATCTGTCGGCCGGTCGAGTTCAATCCGTAGCCTTGCGCCTCGTCTGTGAGCGGGAGACCGAGATCCGGGATTTTGTGCAGCAGGCCTACTGGAACATCTTTGCGGTTTTGGCCAACCGCGACGGGGCGAAGTTTCAGGCTCAGCTTTACAGGATTGGCCAGAAAACCGTGGTCAATGCGGGCCAGCGCGGGAAGAACAAAATGACGATTGACTCCCGCGCCGAAGCCGACCGGCTCATCACTGATCTTACGGAACAGGACTTCACCGTTACCGGGATCAAGCGAACCAGTCGCCTGCGCAAGCCAGCAGCGCCGTTTATAACTTCGACCCTGCAACAGGAAGCGGCCAAAGTACACGGTTTTTCCCCCAAGCAGACGATGTCGATCGCACAGCGCCTGTACGAAGGAATCGATATCGGCAAGAAGGGTCCGACGGGCCTGATCACGTATATGAGAACCGACTCCACCAGGGTGGCATCAGAGGCCAAGGCCGCCGTCCGCAAGTACATCGCCAGCGAATTCGGAGAAGAGTATCTTCCGGCCAAGGCCAACGTCTATGGTCGGCGCAAGTCGGCCCAGGATGCTCACGAGGCCATTCGGCCGACATCAGTCAGTCTTCCGCCCGACGAGGTGAAGACGCACCTGACGCCGCAGCAGTTAAAACTCTATGCTCTCATATGGAAGCGCTTTGTCGCCTCGCAGATGACCAACGCCCGGTATCACGTCGAAACCGCCGATATTTCTGCCGGCGATTACCTGTTTCGGGCCTCGGCCCAAAAGCTGGTCTTCGACGGATTCCTGCACGTGTACCGTGAAGCCAGAGAACCCGACGAGAACGGCAATGGTAACGGTGCGATGGAAACCCTGCCCGATCTTCAGACCGGGGAAACTCTCAATCTCGTTGAGCTGAAGCCGGTCGAGTCAGTGACCAGACCGCCGGCACGGTTTTCTGAGGCGATGCTCGTTAAGCGCCTTGAAGCAGACGGTATCGGCCGGCCTTCCACCTACGCCACGATCGTTTCAACGCTCAAGGAGCGGAAATACGTGGAGCTGGTTCAGAAAAAGCTGCATCTCACGGAACTGGGCGAGGCCGTCAGCAAAATCCTGGTCAAGCACTTCCCCAAGCTCTTCAACGTCTCCTTCACTGCTGAAATGGAGCGGGAACTGGACCAGGTGGGAGAGGGTGCTGACAACTGGGTCAAAGTGGTTAGCGACTTTTATAAGCCTTTTGTCAAGACTCTTGACGCCCTTAAAGCCAGGCAATCCCAGATCAAGGCCTCACTGATCGAGAAGACTGACATTTCCTGTGAGAAGTGTGGTTCTCCGATGGTCATCAAGTGGGGTCGTAACGGGCGCTTTCTTGCCTGCTCAACGTGGCCGGACTGCAAATCCACCAAGCCGCTGCCCGAAGAGGAAGCCAAGAACCGCACCGATGAGAAGTGCGAAAAGTGTGGTTCCGCCATGGTCATCAAGACCGGACGATACGGCCGGTTCATGGCCTGCTCTGCCTACCCTGACTGCAGGAACACCAAGCCGATCAAGGTGGGGGTGGCCTGCCCCAAGGAGGGCTGCGGCGGGCAGATCGTCGAAAAGCAATCCAGGAATCGCCGTGTCTTTTATGGTTGCAGCAACTATCCCAAGTGCGATTACGCCAGTTGGGATCGGCCGGTGAATCAGGCATGTCCAGTGTGCAAACACCCGTTCATGTATTCGAAGGTTTCCAAGGCCCGGGGCGAGCACCTGCGCTGTCCCGAATGCAAGCACCAGGTGGCCGAAGAAGCCGCAGAAAAGAACCCCGTAGGTTGATCTGCGCAATCCCGAAGTCCCCCCGGCAGTTATTCCCTAATTCCTTCGCGGCGACCGTTGAACTCGCCTGCATCGCGCCACAAAACAATTTGACCTGTTTTGGTGATTTGAATATCATGCTCCTGTATGCTGCAAGAAGAGTTTTCCAGATTTCTCGCGGACCTTGCCCAGACAAAGCACCGCTCCGCCCGGACGGTCGAAGCCTACCGGCGGGACCTCTCGCCGTGGCTAACCTTCCTCGAAGAGCAGCATGCCCGGCAACCCCACGCGTTGAAAAATGACCCCGTCTTTCTGCGGGTTTACCTCAGACAGCGCTCGGAAGCCGGGGTATCCAACCGTTCGCTTGCCCGCTTCGTTGCGGCGCTGTCCAGCTTTCAGAAGTTCCTGGCTGTCGATCTTCGGGCCAGGGTGTACTGTTTCAAGCTCCCACGGATCAAATACAGCGTGAATCTGCCCGGTTTCATCCCGCAGGCCGAGGCCGCCGGCCTCTTCAAACATCGTAACGCGCGGGACGACAAGCAGAAATACCCGTACTGGCGCGACTACCTGATGGTTCTGCTGCTGTATGTCACCGGCTTGCGGCGAGCGGAACTGGCTCGTATCAGTCTGCCCGATCTCGAGCTTAACCGAGGTCTTGTCACCGTGATCGGCAAAGGGGGCAAGGAACGAGTCGTACCGCTCGGGCAGAACACCCGCGGTGACCTCAAACGGTATCTTGCCCTGCGGCGTGAGTATGCCCGCCAAAAGCAATCCCGAGCGGCGGCCCTGTTTCTGAACCGCAACGGCCAGGCGCTGTCCGTTCGGTCGGTTGACCGGCTGGTAAAGAAATTCGGGCGGGCAGGGGGGGTGAACCTTACTCCCCATGCTCTGCGCCACTCGTTTGCCACCCATATGCTTGAAAACGGTGCCGATCTGATGCTGATAAAAGAGCTGCTTGGACATGCATCCCTCTCGACGACACAGAAATACACGCACGTCACGGCGGAAACACTCAAGAAGACCTATCGCAGGGCGCACCCGCGATCAGGGGCAAGCAAGTAGAAAGGAAAGCGATGAGAATACACGCCACCACGATAATCGGAATAATCTGGAACGGGAAGGCGGCCATGGCGGGGGACGGTCAGGTATCGTGGAACGATACGGTCCTCAAGGCCCGTGCGACCAAGATCCGTACCATGCGTGACGGCTCGATTATGGCCGGGTTTGCCGGTACGGCCGCCGACGGAATCGCACTCTTCGAGCTGTTCGAAAAGAAAATCGAGGAGTACTCCGGGAACCTGCCCCGCGCTGCCGTAGAACTGGCCAAAGAGTGGCGCACGGACAAGAGGCTGCAGAAACTGGAGGCGGTCATTGCCATCATGGACAGGGAGCACGTTTTCCTGGTCAGCGGCACCGGTGAGGTGGTGGAACCGGATGACAATATCATCGCTATCGGATCAGGCGGTCCTTACGCCCTGGCCGCGGCACGCGGACTGATCCACGCCAATCCCAAACTGTCGGCGGATAAAATCGCCGCCAAGGCGCTGGAAATCGCTGCTGATATCTGCGTGTATACGAACAAGAACATCACGGTGGAATGTATTAAATGAAGGACGACTATCCGACCCCTCGCCAAATCGTCGAACATCTCGATGTCTACATAATCGGTCAGGACGAGGCCAAGAAGTCCGTTGCCATCGCCCTGAGAAACCGCTGGCGACGACAAAACGCGCCCGAAGAGTTGCGCGCCGAAATCATGCCGAACAACATCATCATGATCGGCCCGACGGGCGTCGGCAAGACCGAGATCGCCCGGCGTCTGGCCGACCTGGCCGCCGCTCCGTTCTTGAAAGTCGAGGCCTCCAAGTTCACCGAAGTCGGGTACGTGGGGCGTGATGTCGAGTCCATGGTCCGGGACCTGGTTGATATCGGCGTGAATATGGTCAAGACCGAGAAGTCCAGGCACCTTGCGGCTCAGGCTCAGCACAACGCCACGGAGCGGCTGCTCGATCTTCTTCTGGGCAGGCCGGCCAAGTCCGAAAAACCGGGGGAGGGCGAGCCGGATGTCTCCGAGCAGGGAACGGCCACCAGGGAGAAGTTCCGCAGCATGCTCCTGGCCGGAAAGCTTGATCAGCGCGAAGTCGAGCTTGAAGCTCCGCAGACGCAGTACCCCGTTGTTGAAATCTTCTCACCGATGGGCATGGAGGAACTGGGTGTCAATTTCCAGGAGATGTTCTCCGGGCTCCTGCCCAAGCGAACCAAGCGGCGCAAGATACCGGTACGAGAGGCCAAAAAATTCCTCGTTAACGAGGAACTGGGCAAACTGGTCAACATGGACGACGTCATCGCCGAGGCGCTCGAACGCATGCAGGAATCCGGTATTGTCTTCATCGATGAAATCGACAAGATCGTCGGCGACAACAGCAGAACCGGACCCGATGTCAGCCGCGAAGGCGTGCAGCGCGATATCCTGCCCATCGTGGAAGGCGGGGGCGTCATGACCAAGTACGGTATGGTCCACACCGACCATGTTCTCTTCATCGCCGCCGGCGCCTTTCACGCTTCCAGACCGTCAGACCTGATACCGGAGTTGCAGGGGCGGTTCCCCATCAGGGTAGAGCTCAATTCCCTTACGGCCGGCGATTTCGAGCGCATCCTGACCGAGCCTAAGTCGGCGCTTGTCACCCAGTACAAGGCACTGCTGAAAACCGAGGGCGTCAACCTGGAATTCACGCCGGGGGCCGTCAGGATGATTGCCGAGATAGCCGAGCGGGTCAACATGGAAACAGAAAACATCGGTGCGCGTCGTCTGCACACCGTGATGACCACGCTGCTTGAGGACATCCTTTTCGAACCGCCGGTCAAACGACGCAAGGTGACAATCACGGCCCGGACCGTCGAGAAAAAGCTCTCGACGATCATCGAGAACAAAGATCTGAGCAGGTACATTCTGTAAACGTGCGCTCTCGGAGGGCTTCAGAGCGCGGTGAGCCAGGCGGTACTGAGTACCGGAAGGAAGTCGTGATTGTTACGGCCGCCTGCCCTCGCATGGCCGCCGCCGATCAGACCATGTAGATGCGGACGTCCCCGATGAAGCTGTTGGTGGCGATATACAGCTTGGATTCAGCCTCCCGGTAGTTGGGGGTCTGTCCTTCAACGCTGTTGCCGAAACCGGATGATCGCCTGCCGAGCAACTCCACGTCGCCAATGAAGCTGGAACACCGGGCTAATATGGGCATGTCACTCGGGACCAGGATGCGTGCATTGCCTACGAACCCGGAGATGACCATCCTGTTAAGACCTTTGGCGAGCCTGCCTCCGTGCAGCTTTATTTCGGCGTCACCAAAAACCGTAGAGACCTCGATCGACTGCAGGTCGACGTCCCGGCAATCGACAAAGATGTCCCCGAACACCTTGCTGTACTTGACCTTGCCCGGCGCGGAAAAGGTGGGGGCCTCCGCCGCACGCCCGACCCCGGTTCCAATATCGGTTGGCGCCCCGGCGCTATCGCTCCGTGGCCGGTCGGAAGTGACGTCTTCGACCCGGACTCTCGCTTCGTCCAGCCGTTCATGTTGCCTCTTGCGGGCAATCACCCAGAAGCCCAGGATGACGAGCAACACCGGGAGAAGCAGGCGCGAGAGATTCCCGGTCGAGAAAAAGAAAAGGCCGGTGGTTCTGCCCAGCAGTAACAAGCCTATAAGGATAAGAAAAGCGCCGAACAGTAGTTTGTGTACACTCATAAGCGCAACCGGCCGGTCGTAAAGTCCTCTCTCTAAACAATACGCAATATCGCCCCCCATGTTACGCTGCGCAAGGACTTTGGCAGCGACCGGTAGCCCGGGGATGGTGACGGAACTGTGCAAGGATTGCACAAGCCGTCTTACGTTCAGCTAACGCGGTTTGCCGCTCTTCTCGCGGGTCCGGAGGAACTCTGACGAGAGAACGGCCGCCCCGTCTGGGTACCGGGGGCCCACCGGACCCGTCTTGACATTCCCCTGCCGCGACAGTTTATTCGCCGGAGAACTTGTCGAAAACACACACTTTCCCCGGAGGAAATATGCCGCGTTCATTGTGCCAGATTACCGACCTGACCGCTCAAGAGGTCCATGAAGTATTTGACCTCTGCCGCCGAATGAAATCCGGTGAAATAGCCCCGAAGCCATTGGCCGGCAGGTCGGTAGCCTGCATTTTCACCAAACCATCTCTGCGGACCCGTGTCTCCTTTGAGGTGGGTATCAGCCAGCTTGGCGGTCATGCCATGATGGTGACCGATGCGGAAATCCAGCTTGGCAAGCGGGAGACGATTGCCGACGCCGCTCGGGTGCTGTCCCGGTACCTCGGTCTGATCATGATCCGGACTTTCGAGCAGGCCGACGTTGAAGAGCTTGCCCGGTGGGCCGCCGTGCCGGTGGTCAACGGGCTTACCGACCTGGTACATCCCTGCCAGATTCTGGGCGACTATTTCACCGTAATGGAGCACGTCCAGAAGAAAGATCGCTACAAAATAGCTTATCTGGGCGACGGGAACAACGTGGTCAACAGCTGGTTGAACCTTGCCTCACTGATCCCCATGGATCTGCGGATAGGTACCGACCGTGACTGCCAGCCCGCGGCCGAGTTCATTGAACGGGCCCGCCGAAATACCGACAGCCGTGTTCTCGTTACGGACGATCCTAAAGAAGCAGTGGCCGATGCCGATGTAGTTTATACGGATGTTTGGGCCTCCATGGGGCAGAAACATCTGGCGGAACAGAAGGAACGAAAACTACAGAGGTTTCAGGTAAATAGTTCTCTGATGAGTGGGGTGAATCCAAAGGCCATCGTGATGCACTGCCTGCCGGCCGAACGAGGCAGGGAGATAACCGACGAGGTTATGGATGGTCCCCAGTCGGTGGTCTTCGAAGAGGCGGAGAACAGGCTACACGTTCAGAAGGCCATTATGGCCTTTCTGCTGAAGTAGACGTAGGCCCGGGGCGACCCACGACGGAGAACGGGACAAACGAAAGGAGTCGCAGAATGCGTTCCCGCACTCTTCTCTTCATCGTCGGTCTGTTCGTTATGACCGCCTTTCTCGTCACTGTCGTAGGTTGCTCTGACGACGAACCCGCGCCCACCGAGGACATCACCGACGGCGGTGACACCAACGACACCATTGCCAACCCGCAGTTCTCAGCGGTGTCCAGTCAGGTCGAGGACTTTGTCGAGTCTACGATAGGCTTGTTCACCGACGGGCTGAACATGACGGCGATGTCGCTCGACGGTCTGGACGACATTGTGTTCGGTTCCAAGCCGCCGGATTCACTCAAGACCGGCGACTGGGCACTGTACTTCCTCGGTCAGCTTGGCACGACGATCTACGGCCTCGATTCCATCCAGTTCCTCAAGAACAACGTGCCGCAGGCGACCGGAGTGGGCATGGACAAGCTCGTATTCAAGCACTACTACTTCGTGAACACGGATGACACGACCGTGTCGTATGTGAGCAGCAGAATCCACAGCGACCTGACTTTCTCAGGTCTCGACGGTGCCATCGCGGCGGTAAACGGCATGCACGACCTGACGCTCCATTCGAAATTCGCCTCGGCCGATTCGACCGTCTGGTGGGACTTCGATATCCAGTCCACCGCTGACCACGTTACGATTGACAAGCAGGGAAGCAACTGGAACAGCGGCTGCCCGTGCGGCGGTGGCATGACGATCACTGTCGATGCCACGTACCAGAAGGATTCGGCCGATCCGGTCAACACCAGCTGGACCTTCGATGTCACCTTTGCCGACGGCCTGATGAATGTTGACGTCGCGCTCGGCGAACTGGCGGCCGAATATTCGACCCAGATGTGCACCCCGGAATGAACTTTCGAATCTCAGGAAAAAGCCCGGCCCAGGCCGGGCTTTTTTTTGGACTTGTGTTGACAGCGGACGGCTCCCGGCTTATCCAGTCCCGCATGGATGAGATTATACGGTACCGCCACTGTTTCGTCTGTGGTGATCAGAACCGCCACGGCCTGAAAGCGCGTTTTTACTACGACGGTCGCCAGGCCGTCTCGGAGGTCACAGCCGAGGAGGATTTCGAGGGCTACCGGGGGATCTACCATGGCGGCATTATCACGGCATTGCTCGACGAGGTGATGATAAAGGCCATTTTAGCCCTGGGTATCTGCGCGGTTACGGCCGAGATGAACGTCAAGTTCACGAGACCGGTGCGAACCGGTGAAAAACTCCGTCTGGCGGGGTCGATCCGTTCCTCGAAGGGTCGGCTGTACATTACCGAGGGTACGGCTGTCAACGAGGCCGGGAATATCTGTGCCACGGCCGGCGGCAAGTATCTCGAGGCTGGACCCCAACTGGGAGCAACTCTCACGGAGTCTATCTGCCGGGATTAGACATTTTTTTTCACGAATCGTGAAGCAGGTCGTCACAGCGGTTGTCGCGGTGCCTGTGCCGCCAAGTTAAGTCTTTGGGCCGCAATACAATCACGCGCGGGCTACGGCAGCTGTCCGCGGCATTTCAGTTGCTGTAAGCGGGGTATGGCCTCCGAAAGCAAACCGATCGACTGCTATATCGCCGCATTCCACAACAGCCACATGGACCCGTACTTCGAGAAACGCGGGTTCAGCCGCGGACTGATTCTCTTTGCTATCCCGTCATACGGTATCCTCTTCCGTTGCCGGGCCGAAGGTGATACGGTTGACCTTGAATTCGGGGCCTTTTTTGCCCTCCTGCGGTTCGTCAAAACGAGGCTTGAGAAACAAAAGATAAGTAAACTGGTCGTGTATTCCTCGAATCCGGAATTCGTATTCTCGTTTGCCGGTTATGGTCGGCACATCGCCCGGGGTTCAGCCCGCGACAAGCTGATCCGGGAGTACGGTCAGACGTTCAATGTAGCCGTATCCTATGTTGAGCCGCGTAAGAACCAATCACTCGTTGCCTCGGCGGACTTCCCCAGTATGCCTGCAGGCCGCGAGTTGCCCTTCAAGCCTGCGTCTGACGACTCTGCCAGAGGCGAATTCAAGCCGATTCTCAAGGGACTCAAGATCTGACGCGCCGACCCGGCTCTTTCCTTCTGACACCCCCTCACATGCCCGACCCGTGAGAAAGGGCATATGCCTCAAGCGGCGCCACGGGAACTTGGACGATTACCGGCCGCTGTTCGTCTTCACTAGTAGAGGTATCAATTCTGCTTCCATGAGGATACTATGGTGCTCAAGAGAATAATCCTTGTTGTTGCCTCTCTGATTCTCTCCTCGGCTATCTCGATCAGGGCGGACGACATCGGTCTGCTTTCGTTGACCAGTCAGGCTCAGGTAGAACGGGCGGAAGCCATCCTGGGGCAGGCCTACGGCAAGGTCAGCGGTAAGTTCATTGTCGTCGTGTCCGAGGAAACGCGGCGAAGTCTTGCACGGGCCGGCATGCATCCCGAAATCGTGCTGCCGGGCGCAGATGTTTCCGATGCCTGCCTCGTACTCCGACCGTGCGCGCGGCCCGAAGTCTCCGGGGTCGATATTGACCGGTTCGGGCGAACGGTCGATCTCGGCCAGGGAATTCGCCTCGCGCAGATGAGCCGTGTGGCGGCCTCGACACTCTCCGCAACGACCGAGTATAAGGCCATTCCACTCTCGGATAACCCGGTCGGTTTTCACTTCAACCCTCCGACCGTCTCGCTGCCGGGATGGCGGCAGGAGCAGTATCCTGTTGATACCGTGGCGGACCTTGTGCAACTCGACTCCGTTTACGCGTACTGTACCAGGCTGGAGGATTACTACACACGGTACATTGGGACCGATTCGATAAACGCCGCCAGGGACTGGATGGTTCAGAAGTTCCTTGACTGGGGGTACACGGACATCTCGACGCCCGAGTTCGCGGTGCAGACCAACCTTTGCTACAACGTACACGTCGTCAAGCCCGGCTATGCTGAGCCCGACCGGGTGATTGTGATCGGTGCTCACTACGATGCGACAACCTACCCGCAGTCCTTACCGCCGTGGGAGTGCGCCCCGGGTGCCGATGACAACGCTTCCGGTACCGCGGCCGTACTCGAGGCGGCCCGGATTCTTGCAGACATACCGCTAAGGAAAACGGTGGTCTTTATACCGTTCTCGGCTGAAGAGCAGGGTCTTGTCGGCTCCGGACTGGCGGCCCGGAACTTCCAGGCCGCGGGTACCGACATCGAGATGATGTATAACCTTGACATGATCGGCTATATTGAAGGTCCCTCGTTTGATCTCCAGTTGCTCGGAGGCAGGAACGAGGTGTACCGTGATCTGACGGCGGCTGCCGCCGCTCGCCTCACTCCGCTCACCGTATCTATTGTTCCCGTTTATGCTCTCTCGGATCACTACCCGTTCTATCAGCGGGGTTACGATATCGTCTATGCACATGAAAGAGTGCAGACTCCAGGGTATCACACCGTGAATGACGTGTCGTCACTGCTCACCTTTACCTTTATGACGGAGGCCGTCAGGATGAGCCTTGCTTCCGTGGCGATCGTGGCCGAGTCACCGTCGGCTCCCGCTGTGAGTCTCATCGACGTCGGCGATGGTCAGGCACTCGAGCTTCAATGGTCCGGCTGTCGTCCCGAGTATACTTACACGGTTTATCACGGGGACAGCCCGGGCGTCTACACTGATTCCGCGGTAGTTGCCGGGGGCGCCTGCTCCTACGTATGGAGCGGCCTGGCCGAGGGCGTCCCGGCTTACTTCGCCGTGGCGGCTGTTACCGCCGACGGCTACCGGTCCCTGGGGGCCGTTGAGTACTCTGAAACACCCCTGGTCTTTCCTCGTTCACCGAGAAGTCCGATGGCGGAGTCCGACTCCGCCCTCATAGAGCTTTCGTGGATGGAAAACACCGAGGTCGACTTCGCCTACTACAACGTCTACCGGCAGATTACAGGGCTGGGGAGTTTCGTACTATACAGGTCTCCGGTTGCCGAAACGACTATGGTTGACACCAGCGTCATGGGGCAGATCGAATACAGCTACCGGATAACGGCGGTTGATCTGGACGGTAACGAATCAGCGCCCTCTGAAATTGTCAGCGCCTTTGCCGGTACCTTTGACGGCGGGGTGGTCATTGTCGACGCCTTTTCCGAGGAAAACCAGTACATCCCCGACCAGGCGGCGCAGGTGGCCTTTTTTGACACCATAATGGCCGACCTGCCGTATGGTCTGGTGGTGCTCGAGGAGATCAGCGATACTCTCAGCCGGTCCCAGGTCGGTCAGTATTCCTCGCTTATCTGGATTGATGATGACCCGGGTCGCAAGACAATCGATGTGAACACTGACGTCCTGGCCTGGTATGCCGGATACAGCACCAATATGCTTGTCTCCGGCTACTGGACGATCCAGAGCTGGTCGGATTCGCCGGTCCCCGTGGACCATATGCTGTATCAGGATTTCATGGTCTCCGGATACACGTACTGGGGGACGCCGGACTTTGTCGGTGCCTTCGGTCAGAACGGATGGCCGTCGGTCCAGATTGATCCCATCCGTGGGCTGACGGAGTGGCCGAACATTCCGGCCTTGCAGGTCAGGCCCGGAGCTACCGTTATCTACACGTACGACTCGTTTATGGATCTTGATTTTGAAGGGGAACCGGTGGGCGTGGCCTATGACGGGCCAACGGGGAAGCGCATTGCCCTGTCGTTTCCGATTTACTACCTGACACCGTCCTCGTCGCGGGCGCTGATGAGCAAGGTGATCGAGTACTTCGGTGAGGAGTTCGTGCCGGTCGACAACGGAGACATCGACGGAGACGGCCGGGTGGATATCGGCGATCTCACTTTGATGATCGACTACATGTTCATGTCGAAGCTGCCGCTCTCCGACCCGAATGCCGCCGATATCGACTCTGACTGTGTTATCGACATTGGCGATCTTACAATGATGATCGCCTACTTGTTCATAGGCGGGGTTGATCTTCTCCCGGGCTGTGTCGAGTAGGCAGGATACAGGGTGCAGCCGTGTCGGTGAGGGCCGTTCCCGGCCCGGGCACGTGAGCGGGCGCAGTTGCTGCGCTTGAGTCGGTCGGTCGTACCGTGACAAGAGACCGGAAGACAGGTTTGCACAAGGCGGGGCGTACTGTTTTTTTCTTGACAATCATAGAGGAAGGGCTAAATTAAATTGTATAGGAGTACCTCTCATTATCCCGTGGGGCGCCAGACACGAGCGCGCGGTCAATTGAACCACTTGAGTAACATACTTCTTTGTCTTCAGGAGGATACTATGGTTAGCACCAGGATGACATCTCTCATCGCCGTCCTCGTTTTCTCACTTGCCCAATTCGTCCAGGCGGATGACGTCGGTCTGGTCAGTCTCTCGAGTCAGGTGGAGGTCGAACAGGCGACGGCGATCCTCGGGCACGCATACGGAAAAGTAGGTGGCAAGTTCATTGTCGTAGTTTCCGAGACCTCTCGCGACGCTCTTGCGGACATCGGCATAGACGTTGAAAGCGTGCTGCCTGACGTTGACGTTGCGCTCACCTATCTTGTCCTCCCACCCGAGGTCAGGCGGGACGTCCCAGGGGTTCGCTTCGAGCAGTTCGGGCGCACGGTTGAGTTTCAGCATGGCGTCCGTCTCGTGGAAATGAGTCGCGTAGCGGCCTCGACTCTGGCCATGACGACCGCGTACAAGGTAATCGCGTTGCAGGACAACCCGGTCTTTTTCCATTTCAAACCGCCGACGGTTGCATCGCCTGCGTGGCGGCTGGACGGCTATCCCGTCGATACGCTGGCCGGTTACGTGCTCGAGGATTCAGTCCAGGCCTATGACACGATCCTGGAGAATTTTTACACCCGTCACATACGGACGGATTCGATTCACCGTGCCCGCGACTGGATGGTGCAGAAATTCCTTGACTGGGGGTACACCGACGTCACCACACCTTCGTTCCCTGCAACTGATTACTACGATCCATATGACAGTGTGCCCTGCTACAACGTCAAAGTCGTCAAGCCGGGTTACGCTGAACCGGACCGCATCATAGTTATCGGAGCCCATTACGATGCGACAACGTACTATCAGGATGTCCCTCCCTGGGTACACGCTCCGGGGGCCGACGATAATGCCTCCGGCACAGCGGCCGTGTTGGAAGCTGCCCGTGTCCTGGCCGACGTTCCCCTCAGGAAAACGGTAGTGTTCATTCCGTTTTCCGCTGAGGAGGGGGGCCTTCACGGTTCGAGCAAGGAAGCCCGGGATTACCGCGCTGCCGGCAGCAACGTCGAAGTGATGATGAACTACGACATGATCGGCTTCAGCGCGTATTCCTCGGATTTCGAGCTGCAGGGAGGCGACAATCTGGTGTACCGTGACGTGACGGCTGCCGCCGCCGTGCGTGTCACGGACCTGAACCCGCTGTTCTACGAAATCTCCGGCGGATCGGATCACTACGCCTTCTGGGAGCAGGGCTATGACATCGTCTGTGGCTCTGAACCCACCTTTACCCCCGGGTTCCATACCGAGAACGATAATTCGTCACTCCTGGACTTTGAGTACATGACTGAAGCGGTCAGGATGGCGACGGTTTCGGCTGCGATCATAGCCGAATCACCGTCCCAACCGATCACGGCCCTCGTCGATGCCGGTGACGGTCAGTCTCTTAACATAGACTGGTTGAACTGTCAGCCGGACGTGTCCTATGTAGTCTATCGCGGTGAAAGCCCGGGCGTCTATACTGACAGCGTTGAAGTCGGCACCGGCGTGTGCTCCTACGTCTGGACCGGACTGGCCGAGGGGATCCGAAGCTACTTTTTCGTGTCCGGAACGGCAGACAACGGCTACCCCACGCTGTCCGCCGTCGAAGTCTCGGAGGTGCCGCTGCTGTATCCGCGCGCTCCGCAGGGTCCCGTCGCCACGACGGACTCGGCCGTTGTAGACCTTTCCTGGGCCGAGAACGCCGAGGCTGATTTTGCCTATTATAACGTCTATCGGCGGATTGCCCAGGTAGGCGATTTCACGCTGTACAAGTCTGAAGTGACGGATCCGAGTCTGGCCGATACCAGCGTAGTAGGACACGTCCAGTACAGCTACCGGATAACGGCGGTCGATCTGGACGGTTACGAGTCAGCGCCCTCTGAGGTTGTCAGCGCGTATGCCGCCACCTTTGACGGCGGGCCGGTCATTGTCGACGCGTTCTCCAAAGAGAACCAGTACATCCCCGACCAAGTGGCACAGGT